>NZ_LMPK01000033.1:33367-44124 GCF_001423825.1 Microbacterium sp. Leaf351 | reverse complement strand
GCGGGAGACGACGGTGCACCTCGACTCCCGCACGTTCGGCGTCCCCGCCGGCACTCCGTTCGAGGTCGAGGATCTCGTCACGGGCGCCGTGTGGACCTGGGGCGAGCACAACTACGTGCGCCTCGACGCGTTCACCCAGCCCTCCCACATCCTGCACGTGAGGAGCAGCCGATGAGCATCATCGACGACGCCGCACTCGACGCCGTGGCGCACGGCGCCCATCACGAACCCCACGCGATCCTCGGCATCCATCCGTATCGGGATGCCGCCGGCTCCGCCCGCGCGACGGTGCGCGCCCGACGTCCCCTCGCCGACAGCGTCACGGCGGTGTTCGTCGATGGCGACCGCGTGCCGCTCGTGCACGTGCGCTCGGGGATCTGGGAGGGCGAGCGGGTCGGTCCGCCTCTCGCCTACGAGCTCGAGACGGCCTACGCGAACGGTCCGTCGTTCACCGCGGACGACCCCTATCGCCACGCACCGACCATCGGCGAGCTCGACCTGCACTTGATCGCCGAGGGGCGCCACGAGCAGCTGTGGCGGGTGCTCGGCGCCCACCTGCGCGAGAGCGACGGCACCGCCGGGGCATCCTTCGCCGTCTGGGCTCCCCACGCACGCGCCGTGCGTGTCGTCGGGGCGTTCAATAACTGGGACGGGGCCGGCCACGCACTGCGCTCGATGGGAGCGAGCGGCGTGTGGGAGCTGTTCGTCCCGCACCTCGGCGAGGGCGCCGTCTACAAGTACGAGATCCTCACCGCGCACGGCGAGTGGATCCTCAAGGCCGACCCGCTCGCCCGGCAGGCCGAGGTTCCGCCGGCGACAGCGTCGATCGTGACCAGGTCGCGCTACGGCTGGGGCGACGGCGACTGGCTGCACCACCGCTCCACGCATCAGCCCCTCGATCAGCCCATGTCGATCTACGAGGTGCACCTGGGGTCGTGGCGACAGGGGCTCTCCTACCGCGACGCCGCTGATCCGCTCATCGACTACGTCACCGCTCACGGCTTCACGCATATCGAATTCCTGCCGCTCGCCGAGCACCCCTTCGGCGGTTCGTGGGGGTATCAGGTGTCGGGCTACTACGCCCCGACCAGTCGCTTCGGCTCCCCCGACGATCTTCGCTATCTGATCGACCGACTCCATCGCGCCGGCATCGGCGTGATCATGGACTGGGTACCCGGTCACTTCCCGAAGGACGCCTTCGCCCTCGCCCGTTTCGACGGCGATGCCCTCTATGAGCACCCCGACCCTCGGCGCGGCGAGCACAAGGACTGGGGCACGCTCATCTTCGACTACGGTCGCGCGGAGGTGCGCAACTTCCTCGTGGCGAACGCCCTGTACTGGTTCGACGAGTTCCACGTCGACGGACTGCGTGTCGATGCCGTGGCCTCGATGCTCTATCTCGACTACTCCCGCGAGCCGGGAGAGTGGGAGCCGAACGTGCACGGCGGCCGCGAGAACCTCGAGGCCATCTCGTTCCTCCAGGAGGTCACCGCGACGTCCTACAAGCTGTTCCCCGGCATCTCGCTGACGGCGGAGGAGTCGACGAGCTTCCCGGGTGTCACGGCGCCCACCGACGCCGGCGGGCTGGGCTTCGGCTTCAAGTGGAACATGGGCTGGATGAACGACTCGCTGGTCTACATCTCCCGAGACCCGCTCTACCGTTCGCACCACGAGGGAGAGCTCTCGTTCTCGTTCGTCTACGCGTTCAGCGAGAACTACGTGCTGCCGATCTCACACGACGAGGTCGTGCACGGCAAGGGCAGCCTCATCGGGCGCATGCCGGGCGATCACTGGCAGAAGCTCGCGAACGTGCGCGCCTACCTCGCCTACATGTGGGCCCACCCGGGCAAGCAGCTGCTGTTCATGGGGCAGGAGTTCGGCCAGTTCGCCGAGTGGTCCGAGAGCCGCAGTCTCGACTGGTGGCTTCTCGAGCAGCCCACGCACCGTCAGCTCGCGGATTTCGTCGCGGTGCTCAACGCGACCTACAAGGCCTACGCACCCCTGTGGTCACGGGACGCCGACGGCGCCGCGTTCGCGCGCCTGGGCGGCCCCACGTGGAACCCCACCGTTCAGGCCTTCTCCCGGCGCGACCATCACGGCAACGTGGTGGTGGCGCTCTGCAACTTCGCGGGCGCGCCGGTCTACGACTACGTCATCGACCTGCCGGAACGCGGTCGCTGGCGCGAGGTGCTGAACTCCGACGCGACCGAGTACGGCGGGTCAGGGGTCGGCAACTACGGCGTCGTCGAGACGGATGCCGCGGCCCGTGCGACGCTCGTACTGCCGCCGCTCGGCGTGCTGTGGCTCGCGCACGCGGACGGCGAGTGATCGCGCGCTGACGAGCCGCGTCGGCGCCGCGGACTCAGAACAGCAGCGACGTGAGACGACCACGCGCGCGGACGACGCGCGGGTCGCTGTCCCCGATCACACCGAACAGTTCGAGCAGGCGCTCGCGCACCGGCGTGCGCTCGTCGGCCGGGAGCGCCCCGAACAGGTCGAGGAGGCGTCCGAACGCGTCATCGACGTGACCTCCGGCGAGGTCGAGATCGGCCACGGCGAACTGAGCGTCGGCATCGAGCGGTGCCGCGGCCGCCGCCGCCCGCGCCGTCTGCAGGTCGAGTCCCGCGACGCGTGCGAGCAGTCGCACCTGACCGAGACCCGCACGGGCGTCCTCGTCCCGCGGGTTCTCGACGAGCGCCTGCTCGTACGCCGCCTCGGCACGCGGATAGTCGCCGGCTTCGATCGCCGCGAAGGCCTCCTGGTGCAGCGGCGGAAGCTCCGGCTCGACGGGTTCCGTCGCGGCATCCTGCTCGCCACGGGGCACCGTGCCGGTCACGCCGTTCTGCGCCGCGACCTGCAGGAGCTGCGCGAAGACCTCACGCACCTGCTCCTCGGGGACGGCGCCGGTGAACAGCGGCACGGGCTGGCCGCCCACGAGTGCCACGACGAGAGGGATCGACTGGGCGCGGAAAGCCTGCGCAAGCTGGGGGTTCGCGTCGACGTCGACCTTGGCGAGCAGCAGCTTGCCGTCGAGCTCGAGCACGACCTTCTCGAGGATCGGGCTCAGTTGCAGGCACGGCCCGCACCATTCGGCCCAGAGGTCCACGACCACCGGCACGCTGCGGGAGATCTCGAGCACCTGCGGGAAGCTCTGGTCGGTGACGTCGATCACGAGCGAGGGCGCCCCCGCAGCCCCGGCCGCGGGTGCAGCACCCGGCGCCGGCGCTGCCGGGCGGTTGCGCAACGACGAGAGGTCGACAGCGCCGCGGAGGACGGAACCGGGGGTGGGAGAGCTCACTGGATCACCTTCGCGTCGAGCACGTTCGAACTGTAGCCGAGCAGACGGATGCGGTCGGTCGACCCCTGCGCGGGGACATAGAAGAACAGCTGGTCGGCGTAGCGGCTCGTCACGCCGGTGGGCGACTCGGTCGCGCCGGTGAGCGCCGCCACCACCTTGTTGTCGCCGAACTTGATGGTGATGTCGCCTCCCGTCGGCTTCACCGTGTCGACCTCGTTGACACTCACCGCGACGATCGCGCCGCTCTCGAGCGTCGCCAGTGCCAGCGGGGTCGTGCCGCCCGCCTCGGCCGAGAACGTGAAGCTGCCGGTGGTCGACGCGGTCGTGTTGAACTCCTGCAGGCGCTTCTGCCGGTCGGCCTGCACACTCGCGTAGAAGGCGTCCGACTGCTCATCGAAGAGGTTCGCCGATGTGCTGTTCTCCCCGTTCGTCAGCAGGTCGGCATACGCGGCCGCAAGCTGGTCGGGAGCGATGGACAGGAGTCCGAAATCCGGCGGGATCTGGGTCGCGCCCACGAAGTCCGGGGCGAGATCGGGAAGCACGGTCGATCCCGCGAGACTGCCGAGGTACTGCAGCTTGTAGTTCGACCACGGATCCTGCTGCTGGAGCATCATGATGGTCGCCGTCTTCTTGCCGTCGGTCTCGTCGCTCACAACCGCCATGACCATGCGCGGCCAGGCGTCATAGGCCTGCGGCAGGATCGGATAGACCTGACCGGACGGGATCGCCGGCAGCGCCGTCATGTCGGACACCTTGCCGCGCAGGGTGTAATTCGTCTGACGCTCCGCCAGTGCGGCGCCCGCGAGACGCGTGGCGGCCAGATTCGCATCGAGAGACGCGTCTGCGGTGCCGACGGTGTCACGCACGCGAGCGATGATGTTCTGCGCCTGCGCGGAACTCACCACCGGGGCGGGCTGTCCCGCCGGTACCGTCGGCGCTGCCGAATCGGAGGGACTGGACGAAGGATCGGGCACCGGCCAGGAATCGGCCGAGCATCCCGCGAACGCGAGGACGCCCACGAGGGCGATCGGAAGCGCGAGCAGCCGTCGGGTGCCCCGAGACCGGCGTGTCGAGGGCGGGCTCGAAGAGATGACGCCGCGGTCGGGCGACTCGATCGCGAGATCGATCGGCTCGGTCACCGGAAGAGGCGGCGGAGCCTTGCGACGCGGGCCGCGGGACCGTCGCGAATGCCGGATCGCGAGGATGTACAGCACGATGCCGACGAGAAGGAACACTCCTCCGAGCACGATGAGGGGCCCGGCCCAGGGGGTCGATGCGCGCAGCGGCCAGCTGATCGTCACCGTCGACGGTGCGGCGGCCTTGCCGTCAGACGCGACCAGCACGCTCATTCCCTGCGGCACCTGCAGCGAGCTGGAGAGGGCACCGCTTCCGGAGAACTCCTCGAGCCACAGATCCGAGCCGGTCGGGGGAACGGGAGTCGCGGCATCCGTCGCGACCTGCTCGTTGGTGGCGTCCGTCGGATCGACGGTCTGCGCTGCGTTCGCCGCAGCCGCCACCACCGTCGTCTGGGTGTTGCCCGACGCGTCGAGCGTGACGTCGTTGTACGACACGTTCGACAGCCACGCCTTCACGTCGGCGGTACGGCCATACGACACGAACAGAGCGGATGCCCCGCGCAGCGCGACCCGCTGGACGCCCGGCTCGCGAGTGAGCACAGCACCGTCGATCAGCGTGTACGGGGCCGATCCGCTCGTGTGAATCTGCGCGGTGCGCTCAGGGGGACCTTGGAAGATGGTCCGCTGGGAGATCCCGGCGCCGATCAGGATGGCGGCGAGCACGAATGCGGCCACGGCCCACACAAAACGCACGAAATGAGTCCTTCCCTGTCCCCGGGTATGAGACACGCCGACACGGCCGACTCTCCAGGTTAGCCCAGACGACCTGGGCACGTCCCGCGAGCGTGTACGACAGGGGCATCTCGACGGAACGCCGTAGTCTCGAGCCAGACCGACACCGCCCCCAGGAGCCGCCGTGAAGCTGTATCAGCCCTTCCGCACCGCCTTCCTCGCGACGCTCGGTGTGGGACTCGGGATCCTCCTGATCTCCAGCGTGCAGACCCTCTCGACGATCCTCCTCTACATCGGTACCGCGCTGTTCCTCTCGCTCGGACTCGAGCCCGTCGTCTCGTTCCTCGAGCGTCGGCGACTGCCGCGATGGGCCGCGGTTCTGCTGACGATCCTCGCCGTGCTCGCCCTGTTCGCCGGCATCGTGCTCATGGTGCTGCCGATCCTCATCGGGCAGGTCAGCGACCTCGTGCAGGAGATCACCCGCTACTTCCAGGCGGGCACCTTCATCGACGACGTGAAGAACTGGGTGCACACCGTGTTCCCCGGCCTCAGCGACTCGTCCATGAACGACGCTCTCACGAATGTGCAGAACTGGCTTCTCGCCAACTGGGGATCCATCACCGGAGGCCTCATCAACGCGGGTCTCGCATTCTTCAGCGGACTGACGGGCGCTGTCATCGTCCTGGTGCTCACCATCTACTTCACCGCGTCGACCCCGTCGCTGAAGGCCGCGGTGTACAGCATGGTCCCGTCATCGAAGCGGTCGCGCTTCGTGGATCTGTCCGAGCAGATCACGGATTCGGTCGGCTACTACGTCATGGGACAGGTCGCTCTCGGCGTGGTCAACGGCGTGCTGAGCGCGATTTACCTGTCGATCATCCAGGCGCCCTTCCCCGCCGTGCTCGCTGTCGTGGCCTTCTTCTTCTCCCTGATCCCCCTCGTCGGAACGCTCACCGGCTCCGCGATCATCGTCCTGACCTGCCTCATCCCCGGACTGGGATCGCCCGCAACCGCCCTCGCCGCAGGCATCTACTACCTTCTCTACATGCAGCTCGAGGCCTACGTGCTGTCCCCGCGCATCATGAACCGCGCGGTCTCCGTGCCCGGCGCGGTCGTCGTGATCGCCGCCCTCGCCGGCGGTTCCCTTCTGGGCCTGCTCGGTGCGCTCGTCGCGATTCCGATCGCCGCGAGCATCCTGATCCTCTTCCGCCAGGTGCTCATTCCTCGACAGAACGAGCTCTGAGGGCTTCGCGTCAGCCCAGCTCCCCGCTCCATTCGGTCGGGAGGGGGTCCGCCCCCGGACGAACGATCGACACGATCTCATCGAGCACGCGCCGCGTCTGCGTCTCACCCACCCAGAGGTGCTTGCCCTCGGGGACATCCACGATCCGTGCGTGCGGAACGGCGGCGAAACGTTCGCGCGCCTGCACCGGGGGGAGGAAGTCATCCCACTCCGGAACGACCGCCACCATCGGCCTCCCGTCACCGGCCCATGCGGCGAGCTCGCGCTCGGTCGTGCGTCGCAACGGCGGAGACAGAAGGATGAGCCCGGCGATGTCATGCCCACGCCCGTGTTTGAGCGCGACCTCCGTGCCGAACGACCAGCCGACGAGCCACGGCACCGGCAGTCCCCGCTCGGCGACGAACGAGACCGCGGCGGCCAGATCGGCCGCCTCGGCCTCACCATCGCCGAAGGTTCCCTCGCTCCTTCCCCGTGGCGAGACGGTGCCACGGGTGTTGAACCTCAGCACGGCGATGTCCGCCAACGCCGGAAGCCGCGCGGCCGCCTTCCGAAGGATGTGGGAGTCCATGAACCCGCCCTGCGTGGGCAGAGGATGCAGCGTCACCAGGGTCGCGACCGGACGGCGCTCGAGCGGCTCCGCCAGCTCCCCGACGAGCGTGAGCCCGTCGGACGTGCGCAGCGACACCTCTTCACGTCGCGCCGGCAGCTGCACCGCGCCTCGGATCTCCGCGCTCATCCGATCCGCCAGCAGCTCTCGTGCCAGTGACGACGAGCGGCGAGGTCAGCCGCATCACCGAGGACCCCGTCAGCCCGCCATGCGACCAGGTGGGCTGTACCCGGAATGACCACGCGCCCGCACCCCGGGCAGACGTACTCCTTGACGGCATTCGCCGGACCGACCGGCTGCACGTTCCACTCGACACCGCGGCGAGTCTCGATTCGCCGAAACCCTTGCAGCAGCCGGTCGAACGAATCATCGGCCGCGCTGTCGTCTCGCCGACGGCGATGCGACCGCGGCACGGCTCAATACCAGCCGGTCGCGTTCGAGTGAGCCCAGGCACCGCACGGGGTGCCGTAGCGGCCCGTGATGTACCCCAGGCCCCAGGTGATCTGTGTGGCCGGGTTGGTCTGCCAGTCGGCGCCGGCGCTGGCCATCTTGCTGCCGGGAAGGGCCTGCGGGATGCCATAGGCGCCACTCCCCTTGTTGTAGGAGGCGACGTTCCAGCCCGACTCGCGATTCCACAGGGCGACCAGGCACGAGAACTGGTCCTGCCCCATGCCGCGCGCCTCCAGCATCTGCAGTGCGATCGCCTGCGCGGTGCCGGGGTCCGGGGTCACGAACGGCGGAACGAACGACTTCACACTCGAGGTGGCCGTCGCGACGACCTTCGGCTTGGCCGCGGCCGAATAGCCCCCGCGGTCGAGCTCGACCGTCGCGTCACCCGACACCGACAGCGACTGCGCCGCCGCGACGGTGATCGAGTAGATCGACGAGGGCGCGGATGCCGCACTCGGATCCGTGCCCGCTGATGCCACCGCCATGCCCGCAGGGGCGAGAGACGCGCCCAGGAAGCCCACGGCGGCGACCACGGCGAACACGCTCGCAACCGCCCGCCGACGAGACCATCGAGGACGACGGGCGACCACCGCGGACCGCGGCATCTGCGCCGCCGCCAGGCGCGCTTCCCGTCGGGTGGCGGGAGCGGTGCGCACAGTCGTCACGTGGTAGCCAGAAGTCACAGTGTCGCGAGTCTAACCCGCACAGCCTGGGTGCGCCATCGATGCCGACGCGTGCCGCTGCATCCGATCAGTCCACAATCCGATCAGTCCACAGCCAACTGCACGGTGACGACGGCATCGAGCACCGCGTCGACCTGCAGCTCGTCGTAGCCGCCGCGCTGCATGCGGAATGCAACAGCGCGCACCTGCTCAACGGTGACCGGCTCCCCCGCCGCCAGGTATCCGGCGATACGGTCGGCGACGATGTCGACCTCATCGAGCCGATAGCCGTAGCGGATCCAGGGAACTCGCGCGAACCGCTCGCGCCGGGGACGCGTGAGCCGATCGAGGATCTCCTGCGCCAGGCCGCGGTGCACGTCGATCCACCGGGCCGGTCCGAGGGCGTCGATCGCGTCTGCGCGCTCCCGCGCAGCGAAGGCGTCTTCCACCCGCGACAGGGCGGCGTCGACCGCTGCGACCTGGTAGCCGTGCCGCACGACCGGGAACGACGCCGAGCGCACGCTCTCCGCGCTGAAGGGTGAGCCCGCAGCATCCGTCTCGAACGCGTCCCGTGCCTGCGCCAGGAATGCCTCCACCGCTCGCGGCTCGTATCCGCGAGTACGCCCGCGCTCGACCGGGAACAACGGCTCGCTGTAGGCGTCCGCCTCGATCTGATCGATCGCACTCGACGGTTCGTCGTGAACGGTCATGACACCACTCCCATCGGGAAGAACACGTAGTACAGGGCCAGAGCCGCTCCGGCCGACGGAAGGATCGAATCCAACCGGTCGAGGACGCCGCCGTGACCGGGGAGCCACGAACTCATGTCCTTGATGCCCAGGTCCCGCTTGATCATGGATTCGCCGAGGTCACCGGCGGTCGCGGTGCCGAGGATAACAAGTCCGATGATGATGCCGGTCCACCACGGGAGACCGAGCATCAGCCACGCCAGCAGAATCGCGCCGACGACGGAGAGCACTGCAGCTCCCGCGAAGCCCTCCCAGGTCTTCTTGGGACTGATCTTCGGCGCCATCGGATGACGTCCCAAGGTCAGACCCGAGACGTAGGCGCCGGTGTCCGCGACGATCGTGATGATGAGGAACGCCATCACCCACCACTCGCCATGCGGTTGCCGCAGCAGCAGAATGGCGAGGCTCGCCAGGAACGGAACGTAAAGAGGGACGAAGGTGGCCAGCAGCACGTCGTCGACGACGTTGCCGTAGGTGCGGCCGTCCCGCTCGATCATCTGCCCCACGAGGCGCCAGACGATCGCGACCACCACGCCGCAGAAGAGCGCGACCCACATCTGCCACGGCCCGAGCAGGTATGCCGTCGCCGGCACGATCACGGCGATCGCGACCTGCGGGATGAGGTCGACCTTCCGGCCGGCACCTTGCAGCGCTCGCGAGAACTCGAAGACCCCGAGGACGGCGACCGCGAGGGCGAACAGCGCGAACGGCCAGTTCGCGAAGACGAGCGAGACGAACACGACCAGACCGATCGCGAGGCCGATCACGATCGCGAGGATCAGGTCTCGCCCCGTGCGCTGCTTGATGCGCGCATTCGCCTCTTCGAACTCGGCGCGTGCGTGCGCCATCTGCAGTTCGAACTCGTTGCGCGGCGCTCGCGAGGAACGCCGCATCGACCCGTGGCCGCTCGGCACGGTGTCCGGCGACGGGTCGGCGTCGCGCGACGAGTCACTCATGATCGCGGTCAGACCTCGAGGAGCTCGGCCTCTTTGCGCTTGAGCGCGTCGTCGATCGAGTCGACGTGGCCGCGGGTGAGCGCGTCGAGCTCCTTCTCCGCACGCACGAGGTCGTCTTCACCGACCTCGGACTTCAGCGCGTCCAGATCGTCCTTGGCCTTGCGGCGGATGCCACGAAGGTGCACCTTCGCGTCCTCCCCCTTGCCGCGGACGATCTTCACGAACTCCTTGCGACGCTCCTGAGTCAGCTCAGGAAGGCTCACGCGCACGATGTTCCCGTCATTGGTGGGATTCGCGCCGAGGTTCGGCATGTCGCGGATCGCCTGCTCGATCGCCTTGAGAGCGGTCTTGTCGTACGGGGTCACGATGAGGGTGCGGGCCTCGGGGTTCGCGAGAGAGGCCAGTTGCGCGAGCGGGGTGGGAGTCCCGTAGTACTCGACGAGCACCTTCTGGAACAGCTGCGGGTTCGCGCGCCCGCTGCGGACGGTCGCGAAGTCCTCCTTCGCGGACTCGACAGCGCGGTCCATACGCTCTCCGGCATCGGCCAGAACGTCGGCGATCATGGGTGTCTCCCCTCGGTGGTGCAGTCTCAGAGTCTAGTGGCAGGGTCTCCGCCCGACCTGGGCGGGAACGAGGGTCACGAGGTGACGAGCGTGCCGATCTTCTCGCCCAGAAGCGCCTTGGTGATGTTGCCGTCGGGCTCCATGCCGAACACGCGCATGTCGATGCGGTTGTCCATGCACAGGCTGAACGCGGTGGAGTCGACGACCTTCAGTCCCCGCACGAGCGCGTCGCCGTAGGTGATGGTGTCGATCCGCGTCGCCGCGGGGTCCTTGCGAGGATCGGCCGTGTACACGCCGTCCACACCGTTCTTCGCGACGAGCACCTCATCAGCACCGATCTCGAGCGCGCGCTGCGCGGCGACGGTGTCCGTCGAGAAGTAGGGAAGACCCGCACCGGCGCCGAAGATCACGACGCGGCCCT
>NZ_LMPK01000033.1:17127-33348 GCF_001423825.1 Microbacterium sp. Leaf351 | reverse complement strand
GGACTGGACGCGTGTCGCCGCTCCGGCCTGTTCGAGGAAGTCCTGCAGGGCGAGGGCGTTCATCACCGTGCCCAGCATGCCCATGTAGTCGGCGCGACCGCGGTCCATCCCGCGCTGGCTCAGCTCGGCGCCGCGGAAGAAGTTGCCGCCGCCCACGACCACGGCCACTTCCACCGTGTCGACGGCGGCGGCGATGTCGCGCGCGATGCGGCTGACGACATCCGGATTGACCCCGAGGGATCCACCCCCGAACGCTTCACCGGAGAGCTTGAGGAGGACGCGACGGCGTCCGGTCGATTCATCCATGCGGGGTCCTCTCGTCGTGTCCAACTTAGCGAGTGCGCACGCCAGACTTCGGGCACGCACGACGAAGGGCCCGCATCGAGCGATGCGGGCCCTTCGCGGCGATCAGGCGCCGACCTTGAAGCGGGCGAAGCCCGTGAGCGTCAGACCGGCGTCCTTCGCGACCTGCGCGACGGAGAGCTTGTTGTCCTTGGCGTAGTCCTGGTCGAGCAGCGCGACCTGCTTGAAGAACGCGTTCACGCGGCCCTCGACGATCTTCGGCAGCGCGGCCTCCGGCTTGCCCTCGTTGCGGGAGATCTCGGTGACGATCTCGCGCTCCTTCTCGACATCGGCCTCGGGGACCTCGTCGCGGGTGAGGTAGCTCGGGTTGGCGAACGAGATGTGCTGCGCGAGCGAGCGAGCGGTCTCGGCGTCGTCGCCCGAGTAGGCGAGCACCACACCGACCTGCGGGGGCAGGTCCTTGCTGGTCTTGTGCAGGTACACCTCGATGTGGTCACCGGCGAGCGTGCGCACGCGGCGCAGCTCGACCTTCTCACCGATGATCGCGGCCTCGTCCGAGATGAGCTGCTCGACGGTCTGGCCGTTCGCGTCGGCGGCCAGAGCGGCCTCGGCGGAGTCCGCACCGGCGGCGGCCGCGGCATCCGCGACCTTGTCAGCGAGGGCGATGAAACGCTCGTTCTTCGCGACGAAGTCGGTCTCGCAGGCGAGCTCGACGAGCGTCACCTTGCCGCCGAGCTCGCGAGCGGTCACGAGGCCCTCGCTCGTCGAACGGTCAGCGCGCTTGGCGTTGCCCTTCGCGCCCTTGAGGCGCAGGATCTCGACGGCCTTCTCGACGTCGCCGTCGGCCTCCTCGAGTGCCTTCTTGGTGTCGACCATGCCGGTGCCGAGCTGCTCGCGCAGCGCCTTGATGTCAGCGATGGTGAAGTTGGCCATGGGTGGCGGCTCCTTCTGTCTATGCGTTCGCGTGGGCGATCGGCGCGGCGCGATGCGCACGCCGCGCCGATCGTAGTGCGTCTGGACGACGCGGAGGTTTACTGGGCGTCGGCCGCGGGCGCGACAGCGGCCTCGGGGGCAGCCTCGACCTCGACGACCTCGGCCTGGGGCTGCTCGAGCAGCTCGCGCTCCCACTCCGCCAGAGGCTCGGCCTCTTCGGCATCGCCGGCGGGCTGGTGGCGCTGGATGAGCCCCTCGGCTGCGGCGTCCGCGATGATGCGGGTGAGCAGCGAGACCGAGCGGATCGCGTCGTCGTTGCCCGGGATCGGGAACTGGAACTCGTCGGGGTCGGCGTTCGTGTCGAGGATGCCGATCACGGGGATACCGAGCTTCTTGGCCTCGTCGATCGCGAGGTGCTCGCGCTTGGCGTCGACCACCCAGATCGCCGACGGCGTCTTGGTGAGGTTGCGGATACCGCCGAGCGACTTGTGCAGCTTGTCGAGCTCGCGCTGCTTGAGCAGCAGCTCCTTCTTGGTGAAGCCGGTGCCGGCCGGGTCGTTGAAGTCGAGCTCCTCGAGCTCCTTCATGCGTGCGAGGCGCTTCGACACGGTGGAGAAGTTCGTGAGCAGACCGCCCAGCCAGCGCTGGTTGACGAAGGGCTGGCCGACGCGGGTCGCCTGCTCGGCGATGACCTCCTGGGCCTGCTTCTTCGTGCCGACGAAGAGCACGGTGCCGCCGTGGGCGACCGTCTCCTTGACGAACTCGTACGCCTTGTCGATGTACGACAGCGACTGCTGCAGGTCGATGATGTGGATGCCGGAGCGCTCGGTGAGGATGAAGCGCTTCACCTTCGGGTTCCACCGGCGGGTCTGGTGTCCGAAGTGCACGCCGCTGTCGAGCAGCTGGCGGATGGTGACGACGGCCATGGCCGTTCTCCTGTCTGGCGCGGGGCGCCTCTTGCGGTTGTCCTCTGCGCGCGGATGCGGCGCGGAGCCTGGTGCCCGGCGCCACTCCGCCCGTCGAGACGGGACCGTCGGAGTGGATGCCACCCGGCGGAGACCGCCGGACTCTGGGCACGCGTAGTCACCCCGACAAGCGAGGTGCTCGTTCAGCATACAGGACGCCGTCTCCTCCCCCGGCGGCCGAGCGGATGCGGCCTCCCCCGCGAGTTGCATGGTTCGCTCCCGCGTGCGCCGCGAAGGCCAGCATCGACCCATGCGCCGCCCCCTCATCGCCGCCCTCCTCACCGCCGCACTGGCCCTCGCGCCGGGCGCACCGGCGGACGCGACACCGACCGCTGCGCCGGGCGGTGCCCGTGGGGTCGCGCAGCCCACCTGGTCGTGGCCGGTCGCGCCGCCGCGCGTCATCGCCGGATACGCGGCACCCGCCAGCGCCTACGGCGCGGGTCATCGCGGAATCGACCTGGCTGCGAATGAGGGCGCACCCGTGGTCGCCGTCGATGACGGAGTGGTCGCGTTCGTGGGCATCGTGGTGGATCGAGCAGTGATCACGATCCGGCATGACGACGGTGTGGTCAGCACTCTTGAGCCAGTGGCTTCCGGCCTTCCCGTGGGCGCCCGCATCGCGGCAGGCGATCAGGTGGGAACGGTGACGACCGGGGGCCACGTCGCGCCCGGGGGCGTCCATCTCGGCGCACGTCTGCACGGAGCGTACGTCAATCCGTTGCTGTTCCTCGGAAGAGTCGAGCGGGCAGTGCTGCTGCCGTGCTGCGGCTGAGCACGACCAGAGCCGGCGTCTCGATGAGGACGCCAACGGCCGCACCCGTCAGGCGCGCGGATGCGCCTGACGGTAGGCAGCGGTCAGCCGCTCCGTCGACACATGGGTGTAGATCTGGGTGGTACCCAGGCTCGCGTGGCCGAGCAGCTCCTGCACCGCCCGCAGGTCCGCCCCGCCGTCGAGCAGATGCGTGGCGGCCGTGTGACGGAGAGTATGCGGACCGACGTGCGCGACACCGAGGGCTGGCGCGAGTGCACTGCTGACGACCCGGTAGACCGCGCGGGGGGCGAGCGCGCCCCCGCGCGCACCGAGAAAGACGCGGTCGCCCGGGACCGCACTCCGAGCCCGAAGCACCGGTCGTGCACTGTCGAGGTACTCGCCGAGGGCACGGTCGGCGGGCGCGCCAAAGGGGACGACCCGCTCTTTGTCGCCCTTGCCGCGCACTCGCGCGGTGCGGCGCACGCGGTCGATGTCGGCCACGCGCAGACTGCAGAGCTCCGAGACCCGTACTCCGGTCGCGTAGAGCATCTCGAGGAGCGCGTGATCGCGCACGGCGACGGGGTCCCGTTCGGCGGCCCGGGCTGCGGCCGCCGCCAGCACCTGGTCGACCGCGGTCGTGGTGGCCACCCTCGGCAGGGTGCGCCCGCGGGCTGGTGCGGCGAGGCGGGCCGCAGGGTCTCGCGCCACCTGTCCCCGCTCGAATGCCCACGAGAACAGTCCACGCACAGTGGCACGGCGACGGGCGAGCGTCGCCGGCGCGTCCCCCCGCTGCACGGCAGCCCACATCCACTCCCGCAGATCATCCGTGTCGATGTCGTCGATCGAACGGTGCTCGCCGAGATGGTGCGAGAGATCGGCCATGTCCTGTGTGTACGCCCGCACCGTGGCAGGAGACAGGCGCCGAACGTCGCGAAGGTGGACGAGCCATTCGAGGGCGACCGCGTCCAGCGCGACGGGCGGGCGCGGGGGCGACGGCACGACGGATGCCTCGGACGTCATGGTCCCAGTGTGCGGTGCGATGCTCCGACGCTGGGCACGACGCGGCGACGATGACGCATCAGGTCACCCGAAGCCACCCCTCACCTCGGTCGACCGCGTCACCGGCAAGCAGGGCGTATCCGAGGATGACCGCAACGTCGGACGGGTCCATGCCTGCCCGGCGCGCGATGTCGCCCACCGTGCGCGGCGCCCTCGTCGAGAGGGCGTCGCGCACCCGCGTCGCGTCGTCGGTGCGCGCGGCGTCGACGCCCGCGCCGGATGCGAGCCCGGCGTCGATGCCGACGAGCGCGAGGGCGTCATCGGCGCACGTGATGCAGACGGCGTCGTAGTCGCGCAACAGCCGATGACATCCCGCTGAGGCCGGGGAGGTTATCTGTAGTCATGTGTGGTTGTAAGTGGTTGTCAGCGTCGGATGCAGATCGTCCTTGGATGGACGCTCCCGCAGCAGTGTCAGTGACGGCAGCTACGGTGCGATCATGAGTGACCTCGGGCTGTTCGCCTTCCGCTGGGTGCCGTCTTTCTCCGGGGTCGATGCGGGGGTGGTGTTCGATCGGACGCGGGGCGTGATTCATCCCGGTGCGTGTGATTGGCTGCGTTCTCTTTCTGAGTCGGGCGCGTCTCCAAACACGGTGCGGAACTACGGTCTCCGTTTGGCGGGCTTCTTGAGTTGGCTTCCGGCTCAGGGCCTGCATTGGACGCAGGTGAGGACTTCAACGCTGGTGCAGTGGAAGAACCACCTGTTGGTGACGCCGGTCTCGCGGGGCTCCGCGATCGCCACGCCTCGCAAGCCCGCGACGGTCGCCGCGTGGTTGGTCGCGCTGGTGGAGTTCTACAGGTGGGCCGCGCTTGAGGATCTCGTGCCCAGGGATCTGGTCGTGCAGCTGACGGAGGATCAGGTGGTGCGCCCGGGTGCGCGGGGCGGTGAACACGGGCGGATCCGGAGTGTGATGACGAGATCGTTGAAGGTCCGGCCGGTGCAGGTGGAGACGGCGCCGTCGTGGTTGTCGGAGGAAGCCGAGCGGCGGGCTCTGCTCGAGTTGCCGTTACGTCCGCGGGACCGTTTCCTGGTGGATCTGCTCTACTTCACCGGGCTGCGGGTCGGCGAAGTACTGTCGCTGTTTCGGCAGGACCTGCATTTGCTCGCCGACAACAGCGCGCACGGCTGCCGGCTCCGCGGGCCTCATCTGCATGTCGTGCGGAACCGCTCCGTCAACGGCGCGCGGGCGAAATCTCTGCGGAGTGTCCCGGTGCCGGCGGAGCTGGCGTTGTCGTATCAGGAGGCGTTGTCGGAGCGGCTGAGGCTGCTCGGGGACGACGGGAGCCCGAACGCGATCGTTGCACTGGAGGGCCCGACAGCGGGCCGGGCGTTGACCTACGCGACGGTGGTGGACCTGTTCCGTCGGTGGTCGAACCGGCTGGGGTTCTACGTGCGGCCACATCTGCTGCGGCATACGCGCGCGACGATCTGGTTGCGCGGGCTGGAGGGGCAGGCGGTGGATCTTGATGTCGTGCGGGTGCTGCTCGGGCACCGATCGTTGGCGTCGACGCTCATCTACACGCACGCCAGCGACGAGGCGCTGCGCGCGGCGGTCGCACGCACGACGATGTATTCGGAGGACCGCACGTGACGCTCATCGTCGACACCGCGGAGGCAGCAGGCAGCAAGTCTGGCGGCGGTTGGCGGGATTTCCTGGCGGGGATGCTGAACGAGGAGTGGGCTGTTGGCGCGTGGGACGCAGTGACCGGGATCCTCACGGTCGATCCGTTCAACGAGCTCAACGATTTCCGTGCCTGCAAGCGGCCTGGCTGCGCGAATCCCGCTTCGCGCGTCGACTACTGCCCGCCATGCCAGCGGCGGGCCAGACATGCCGGCGTGAGCGTTGAGGAGTATGCCCGCACCCACCCGAAGGTGAGCTTGGATGCGAGGAGGACGACCCGCGGCTTCGAGCTCTGCGGCATATCCGATGAGGCGGGCGTCCGCTGCGGGCGGGCGATGACCACGCGGGGTCTTTGCCCCACGCACTACGACCTGTTCGCGAAACGCTGCAAGCAGTCGGAAGCCGCGCTCACCGATCACCGGCTGGAGGCATTCGTCGCCGATCGGGTGGGGAAGTACGTGTTCCCGTCAGTCCCGTGCCCAATTGCGTCGTGCGGCAGGATCCTGTCACACAGCATCAGCAGCGGCCTCTGCGACTATCACGACTCCGGGCTGCGGGCGGCGCGCCGCAAGCAGCCTGCCCTCACGATCGAGGACTTCATGGGCTCGAACGTGGTGCTGGAGCGTCACCAGCTCGCGCTCGGGTCGCTGAGTGAGCCGTTGCGCACGGAGCTGCTGTTCGTCATCCAGCAGTATGCCGATCGCGGCGTGGGTCGGGTGATGATCAGCAAGCTGCGACCGTTCATCAACGACATCGCCGCCGACCCTCACACCGATCTGCTGGAGTGCTTCCGGTCGCATGAGCACTCCATCCGCCTAAAAGGAGTGCGGGCGGTTGGCATGCTGCTGCTGGAGAAGGCGCATCGCCGGTTCGAGGAATACGACTCGCTCCAAGGCGACCTGATCTTCCTCCAGGACCTACCGCTTCGAGAGACCCAGTCGGCACGGAACCCGGACCTCAGTGGCACACCGCTGGACATTCGACAGCTCACGCAGCCGTGGCTGGCGACCGCGTTCCGCACCTGGCTGGGTGCGACGTTGGAACCGCGTGGGGCAGTCCGGAAGTGCTTCGACGTCTGCGCCGAGGCATCCCAGGTGATGGCCGATCGCCGCTCCGACGCGGGCATGGATCCGACGCGACTGTCCTACGAGGACATGGCGGCGATCATCGCACGGTTCGAGCAGCGCTGGTCGGCGCAGGGGATCAAATTCACCTACTCGGTCTGGTGGGAGCTCTGCCGGCTGGCACGACGGTTCGGCGTCTGGGATGAGATCCCGGAGAGCTTCGCGCAGAACTACGCCGCGCAGAAACGCCGCACCCTGCGCGGAAAAGGCGACCAGAAGGTCGAAAGCGATCGGGTGACCCCTGCAGTGGTCGTCGCGCATCTGCGAAGCCACACAGACCAGCTCGACATCGGTCGCCATTCCGACATGTATCGGTGCGTGCTCGAACTGCTCATGGAGACCGGCCGCCGGCCGGCAGAGATCGCGACGCTGCGGACGGACTGTCTCGTTCAGGATCGGCACGGCGGCTGGCTGCTGCGTTACACGGCGCACAAGACCGGCGGCGCGACCAAGGAACTCCCCGTCGAGACACCTGTCGTCGAGTCGATCCGGCGGTGGGAGCGCATCCGCACCGAGCGCGGCATCAGATCGCCGTACCTGTTCCCGAGCGGGAGGCGCCGGCTGCAGGACGAGAACATCCCTCCGATCGGGGAACGCTACCTGGGCAAGATCCTGCACAAGTTCGCAGCGAACCTTCCCCAGGTCCCCGGGCCGGTGACGGACGCTGACGGGCATCCGGTCGACTTCGACCTGACCACGGTGCAGCCCTACGACTTCCGCCGCGCCTACGCGCAACGTCACGCGGACAACGGGACAGACCCGGACGTATTGCGGCAGCTCATGGACCACGTCTCGTTGAGCACCACGATGGGCTACTACCAGGTCAGTTCGAAACGTCGCCGGAAGGCCGTCAACACGCTCGCCCCGCTCGCCCACGATCGTCACGGCCGACAGGTCGGCATCGCGAACGGGCGTATGCAGCTGAAGATCACACCGGTCCCTTACGGCGACTGCGCGGAGCCGAGCAATGTCGCCGCCGGCGGTACCGCGTGTCAGCTGCGGTATCAGTGCGCGGGCTGTGGGTTCTTCCGCCCCAACCCTTCACACATCCCAGAGATCGAGAAGGAGATCGTGAAGCTGAAGTCGCAGTTGCGGATCGCGGAGGCCTCCGACACCGCCGGCTACTTGCTGGACGCGCAGCGCGGCCTGATCGCCGACTACGAGAAGGTGCTCACCACCATGCGGGAACGCCTCGAACAGCTCCCACAGGACCAGCGACGTGAGATCTCCACCATGTCCGAGGTGATGAGACGCGCCCGCAGCGCAGCCCTCGCCGGGAAACACATCGAACTGAGGGAGATATGACGACGACGACGCCCACCCCACCCCGAGGAAACCCCGCCGCGTTGGCCCAGGCGCGGGCCGAGGCCAGCGCCCGCAAGCACCGTGATGTCGCCGCGACTCTGCACGCGGCCGCAGCCCACGGCCAGGCGCTCACGGTCTCCACCCTCGCAGCCGCGGCCGGCGTGAGCCGGCAGTTCCTCTACAGCCGTCCCGATCTCATGGACGGCCTACGCCGACACCAGGAACGACACCCAGCCGCAGGCGACCGCCCCCTCCACGCGGCACGCGCCGCGGACCTGGTGAACGCGCAGAACACGATCAAACGACTCAAGGGTGAAGCCCGCGAGCTGAACCGGAAGCTCGACGCCGGCCTCGCCGCGCAGCTCGAGCTCCGCGACGAGAAGCGACTGCGTGAGCTCTATGAGCACCGCGGCCATGAGATCGAACGACTCCTCGCCCAGAACGCCGACCTGCTCCGTACCGTTTCCCAACTACGCGAACAAGTCCGCAGTCTCGAGGACGATCTCGCGATCGAACGCACCGCCATCCGCGAACTCACCGGAAAGCCAGCCAACGTCACCAGCATCCGATTCAGTGACCGATGAGCAAACGGCGAAGCGGGACACCCCCTTGCGATGGTGTCCCGCTCCCACGTCACTGACTCGGCTACCGGGTGAGCGCGACGCTCTTCCCCGTCACTTCAGTCCCGAAGGTGATTGTCTGGTTGAGGCCGCTGTATCCAGACATGCAGGGATTGTTGCCTGCGTAGGACCAGCAGAGCTTCGCTCGATAGTTGTTGCTCTTGAAGTTGCCCCGGTTGGGCCAGGTTCCGCTGGCGCCGGTACCGTCGAATCCGTACCACAGGTGCGGTGACAGATAGCCCTGCCAGCAGGCCCGGTCACCGCTGCAGTTCGGCACCACGCCGAACGGCTGCACTAGCGACGTCGCGGCATCGATCGCCACGAACTCGCCGGTTGCGGGGTCCACCGTCAGGATTGCCGGCTCACCGGACTCGAACAGATCCCTCTCAGCCTGCGTGAAACCACTCAGAGGATCATCATCTACGGTCGCGTTGGCGGGAACCCCCGCCCACACGGACGCGATGACGAACAGGATCGCTGCAACCGCAGCGATCACGCGAGGGCGCACGGTCGTCGCCCTCGCGTCGGTGTGGGTCACGCTGCCCAACGGATCGACGAGGCGCGGTCGTTCATCGCGGCGCCGACGTTGCTGGAGTTCACGTAGTAACCGTAGGACGCGCCGCCATAGTTGGTGTTCTCGAAAATCGCGGTCTTGCAGTTCGAGTACGACCGGAACGACGTGATCCGGTTGTCCCAGCCGATACCGGCGAGGCTCGTGTAGCCGTGGGCATAGCCGTAGCAGCCGTTCTGGGTCACGCTCGCTGCGTACGAGGCGCCGCCGTAGTTATTGTGCTCGTAGAAGATGCCGATCACGGTGCTTGCCAGCGGCGCGACATCGGAGCGAGCACTGCTGGAGTCGTTGACGAGTTCGTCGCTGACTTCGAGCGCCCCGTCGGGCGTGGACAGGACGATGCCGTATGCCTCGTACACGGCGTCTGCAAGGTTGGCGTCGGCGTCGACGCACAGGGACTTCCCGGTGTCGAGCTCCTGCCAACAGCTCTGAGTGCGGTCGATGGTGTCGGCAGTTGCCGCGGGCGCCGTGATGGCGGCGGCTCCGATCATGAGCAACGATGCGGCGAGGGCGGCGAGTGGACGTTTCATGATGTTGGTCTGTTCCCTTCGGATCGATGATCTTCGTTCAGACCCTTGCGACGATCGCTGCTCACACGCCAGACCTCGACGAATACTGAGACCCTTTGGTCCGAACGGACAGTCGCCCCGGCCGACCCACACGGTGGGGGAACATGGGGTACGAGAAGAGTCGTGTGCCGGAGGGAGACGCAGGTGGCGGAGCCCGCGCGCGCGTCCCGGGATCGGCAGGATCTCGCCTCGGCTGATCGTGTCGAGGACGATGTGCCACTGCTGCGACGACTGCGCGATGGAGACGACACCGCTCTGAGCGAACTTCATGACCGCCACGTCCGGGCGGTGTATCTGCTCGCGCGGAGCAAGGTTGACTCCGCGTCAGACGCCGAGGAAGTGACCCAAGACGCCTTTCTGCTGTTGTGGCGCAAGTGCCGTCGTATTGACCTGGCCGGCACATCTTGCCTGCCGTGGTTGCTGACCACTGCGAACTACCTTGCCCTCAACGTTCAGCGGGCAAGTAGGCGTCTGACGCAGCGGGTCACGACTGTGCTGAGTGAAGACGACCTCACTTCCCCGCGCGAGGTGGACGCCGAAGCAGCGCGGAACATGGAACTCGAACAGGTCGTAAGGATCGTTGCGGCCCTTCCGCAGATCGACCAAGACGTATTTCGGCTCTGCGTTGTCGAGGGACTCAGCTACAAGCAGGCCGCGTACCAGCTCCGCACCAGTCACTCGGCTGTACGGAACCGCCTGTCCCGGGTGCGCGGAGCGTTGAGGAAGCAGATAGACCAATGACTATTGACGAGCCGAACTACGACCGGATGCGCGACAACCTGATGCGCGAGGTCCGGCGACGTAGCAACCGGAGCCGGTCTCGCAAGCGGGTCAGCATCTTCATCGGCGCCGGTGTGCTCGTCGCTGCCACCACGGGTGGGGCGCTGATCGCCCTTGCATCCGCGGAGCTGCGGCACAACTCCGCGTACTGCTACGAGTCGCCCTCGTTGCAGAGCCGCGCGCAGCAGGTCGGCGATCCGTCGCCGGTCGGAGACGACCGGGTTGCCCGCGCCATCGACTTGTGTGAGTCCGTATGGCGTATCGGCGTACTCGGTGGCGAGAACGACGGACCGCCCCCCAACGATGGGCGGATCCATCCCGTGCCCGAGCTGTTTGTCTGCTCCCAGCGTGACGGGACACTCGCGGTCTTCCCGGAGGAGGATGGCGTGGCGTGCAGCGATCTCAGCCTGGAGCCACCCCGGTGACAATCACGCCGATCCGGGCGCTGCCCACGGCGCCGCGGCTACCCGATCGGCACAGGCGCACGGGATGGATAGCGCCGTGCGCCGTCGGGGTGATCGTCGCGACGACATACGTTGTCTACGCAGCATGGCAGTGGTCGCAGTTCACCGTGAAGTCCTGGGACCTGAGCATCTTCGCCCAGCTGCTCGACAACTACGCCCGGATGCAACCGCCCATCGTGAACATCAAAGGCGACGGATACAACCTCCTCGGCGATCACTTCCACCCCCTCCTCGCTCTGATCGCACCCGTCTACGCGATCGCGCCCCACGCGTTCACACTGCTCGCCGTTCAAGCGGTGTGTTTCGCGATCGCTGCCGCGATGTTCACCCGCACCGCGACCCGCAGCCTCGGCACCGTCGCAGGCGGCGTGCTCCTCGGACTCGCGTTCGGCTTCAGCTGGGGTCTGCAATACGCCGCCGAAGCACAGTTCCACGAGATCGCCCTCGCCGTCCCCCTGCTGACCTGTTCGCTCAGCGCACTGCTCGAGCGCCGCGATCTCGCTACCGTGCTGTGGGCGGCCCCCCTGGTCTTCGTCAAGGAAGACCTCGGCCTCACCGTCGCCATCATCGGTCTGCTTGTCGCCTACCGCTCGCGCAAGCCGCTTGGGCTCTGGCTCACGGTCTGGGGCGTGGGCTGGTTCGCGATCGCGGTGTTCATCGTGCTCCCACTCCTCAACCCCCAAGGTTCCTGGGCATACGCGAGTAACGCCAACCCGCTGACACTCCTTGGCGACCCTGGCGGGCTCTTTCACCCATCGAAAGGACTCACGCTCGCCCTGATCCTGGTAATCAGCGGCGGGCTCATCCTCCGGTCACCGATCGCGCTCGTCCTCCTGCCGACCCTCGCGTGGCGTTTCCTCTCAAGCAACCATGGCTACTGGGGCCCAAGCTGGCATTACAGCGCCGTCCTCATGCCGATCGTGTTCGTCGCACTCCTAGATGCCATCAACCGCGGGCCCACTGCCCGGTGGGCCTGGCTTCGCAGCTATAGCCGCCACGGCGCCGCGATCGCCGTCACAGCAGCAACAGTGCTCCTACCCACACTCCCGCTATGGTCGCTTCTCGCACCCAACTCGTGGGATCAGCCCGACCGGGCTGACGCAGCGACCACAATCCTTGAGGCGATTCCTGCTGGCTCCTCTGTTGAGACCGACATTGGCCTCATGTCCTACCTTGTCGACGACCACGACGTCTACTGGCTCGGAAACTCCAACCCCACCCCGGACTGCATCCTCATCGACCGGATAGCCGGAGGCACACCACACGACTGGGGCAGCGCTCTTGAGGTCGCTACCCGACTCCATCCAGGCGCCACCTACCGCCCCATCGCCAAGCACAGCGGGTACGAGCTCGCCTGCCAGTAACTGACGTCGATTACATGCCGCTCCCGCACAATCTTGCTTCACCCCCTTGACAGCACCCAGATAACGGACGTGATCGGACCGGGGACCGCGCCGAGCGGCCGCCCGAGGGCCGACGCGTGGCCTGCGGTGTTCAGGGATCCGCTGCGCCAGCCCGCTTCGACGACGACAGTGGCGGCTCCGAGCGCCGCGATCAGCCTGTTGCGCTGGAGAAATCTCCATTTGGTGGGCGCGGCGCCGCACGGCACCTCCGCGGCCACGGCGCCTCCCGCGGCCATCGCCGCCTCGATCAGCTCGGTATGCCCCGACGGATACACCTTGTCGACACCGCCCGCCAGCACCGCGACGGTGCGGCCACCGACGCCGAACGCAGCCCGGTGGGCGACGCCATCGATCCCCCAGGCCGCGCCGGAGACGATGATCACGCCTCGTGCGGCGAGGTCGCCCGCCACCTCAGCGGCCGCCGCTTCGCCGTACGCGGTCGCCGCCCGTGCGCCGACGATTGCGATCGACGGCTCCGCCGCGAGCGCAGACGCGTCACCTCGCACCCAGAGGGCGACCGGCGCGTGCGCGCCGAGATCGCCGAGCGAGCGCGGCCAGCCGGCATCGACCGGGGTCAGCAGCCCGGCTCCGGCGCGGGCGGCGAGCTCGACGGTGTCGCGGAGGGTCGCGGCATCCCAGCGTGGACCCCACCGCCGCAGCGCGGCCGACCACACGGCATCGCCGACCAGACGTCCGCCCTCGGCATCACCCCGCCGTGCGCGGTCGAGGGCTCCCCGTGCGCCCCACTGCGCGATCGCCGCGCCCGCCACGCGGTCACCCGGTTCGACGAGAGTGCTCCACACGATCGCCGCATCGCGGTCGTCGCGGAACTCATCGTCAGGAAGGCCGAGCGCATCGGCACGCGCGCGCACCGCACGCGCATCTGTCGAGGTGCCGTTCACGCCGCCATCCCCCGCTTGAGGTACAGCGCGCGGCCGATGTCGTCACCGGTGAGGCGATCGTGCCCGGCGAGGTCGGCGACGCTCCAGGCGACACGCAGCACGCGGTCATAGGCACGCAGGGTCAGCAGACCGCGTTCGAGTGCCGCATCCAGCGGAGCCCGCACGTCCGACGTAGGCGCGTGGGGACCTTGCCGCAACCACGCCCCGTCGATCTCCGCGTTCACGGTCCACGGGGTCTCGCGCAGACGCCGGGCGGCGCGCTCGCGCGCACCCCTCACCCGCTCCCGCGCATCAGCGCTGGACGTGCGGCCGCGACTGTGCGGCACACGGGTGACTCGGGTCATCCTCATCTCGATGTCGATCCGATCGAGGAGCGGACCCGACAGCCGCGCGCGGTAGCGGCGGATCGCCGACGGCGGGCATTCGCAGAGCGCACCTCGCACGCCGTGGTTCCCGCACGGGCAAGGGTTGGTCGCGAGATTGTGGCTGGGGTTTGCGGCGTGTCCGGTGTTTGCTTTCGAAGACGCAAGTACGGTCGCTGTTGTGTCTAACTCGCGGTCTGGTGTTCTTGGGCGGTCTGTGTGGCGGTTGCATCGGGCGCAGGACGGCTTTCGCGCGACTGGATTGCGGGGCGTCGGCGCGGCGGATGTGTTGGATGGCTGGGGTGCGTGGCGCACGGGTGTGGGGATCCCGTTGGGCACGCCGTTTCTGATCGCGCCGACGTTCGAGTACGACGTGCGGTTGAACGCGTTCTTCTATTCCGCGGATATGCTCACGGCCCGGATGTCGACGAGGGTCGGGTATGCGCGGGATCTGAAGGGGTTCCTTGATTTCCTTCATCTGGGCCGTGGCGGTGTTGGCTGGTCGGATGCGACGGAGGACGATCATCGGGCGTATCTGATCTGGCGGCGGGAGGATCCTGCCGGGCCTCGGGTGAGTCCTGCGACGTGGGATCGTGAGGTGAGCGGGGTCGATCGGTTCTATCGCTGGCAGGTCTCCCGGGGGCAGCTCGTGGAGAGCCCGATTCCCCAGCGATCGCGTCGGGTCGCGAGCGGATACGGCGCCGATGGGGGGCGGGGTCTGACGGCGGCGACGTACTCGCATGCGTCGCGGCGCGATCAGATCCGCTGGCTCCCGTCGCGCTCGTACCGGCAGTGGCGGGACGTGGGCCTGCGTGGGTATGGTGCAGACGGGTTGCCGGATCCGGTGTTCCGGGGTCGTTGGGCGGATCGGAACGCGGCGTTCGCCGATCTGATGGTGCGTACCGGTCTGCGGTTGACGGAGCAGGCATCGTTGACGGTCACCGAGATCCCCGAGGTACGGACGCAGGGCGGTTATCACCGGTTCTGGCTGCCGGGCGCGATCGCGAAGGCGGGATCGGCGAGGTGGGTGTATGTGCCGTCGATGATCCTGCGGGAGCTGTGGGCGTATATCGACGTCGACCGGCGTGTGGCGATCGCCCGGGCTCAAGCCCGCGGCTTGTATGACGATCCGGGCGGGGGCTTTCTGCTTCTGGATGATCGTCTCCTGGCGCGCCCGGTCTCCGAGGACTCGGGGGCGGTGAAGCTGTCGCTGCTGACCCCGGAGGAGCGGCGGCTGCTGCTGGTGCGGGGCCGGGATGGGTGGGAGCCGGCGGCGCTGTGGTTGAACGAGGACGGCGCTCCGATGTCGACGGCGAGCTGGAAGGACATCTTCCGTCAGGCGAACGCCCGGTGCCACAAGCACGGGCTGTCCGTCCGCGCGCACGCGCACATGCTGCGTCACACGTTCGCGGTGCTGACGTTGGAGCAGCTGCAGCGCGGGCACATCGCCGCGCTGGCCGGAATGAGCCCCGACCAGCGGCAGCATTACACGCGGATCTTCGGCGATCCGCTCGATTGGGTGCGGCGGCGGCTGGGACACAAGAGCGTGACCACGACGCAGGTGTACTTGCATGCGTTGGAGGAGCTGGAGATGCAGACGCGGATGACGCTGGTGTCCGATCCGTGGGAAGACTCCCGCGACGCGCGGCTGGTCGTGAACCTGGATAGGCGGGACCGGTCATGAGCGGGCGCGGCAGCACCAGGACGGGGAGGCCGACCCTGGCGCCGACAGGTCACTACACGCCCCGGCCGGTGGCGGCGGGGCTGGTCATCGAGTTCCACGGTGAGGACGACCGGTCCTTCACCTTCGATGTCGGCGCGCTGCCGTTGCCGGGATGGCATCAGAGCCTCGCGGCGAGCTGGGCGGCCAGGACCGGTCCTGCCGGTTCGTTGCGCACCCGCGCGTCGGCGCAGACGGCGTGGGGCATGCTGACACGGATGATCCGGTTCTACGGACAGCAGCTGCGCCCGCCCCAGCACCCGAGCGAGCTGCGTGTCGAGCATGTCGACGCATACCGCCGATTCCGCGCCGACGCGGTCGGCGAGCGGGCCGCACGGCTCGAGCTGAGGTCAGCGGCGCGGACGTTCGAGACTCAGCCGCTGGCCGGCCTGGTGCCCGCGGAGGTCCGCGACAGGATGCGTCCGCATCAGACGAATCGGAACTCACCGGTATCGGGATACTCCGATGGCGAGCTGAGCCGGCTGGTGGCCGCAGCCCGCACAGACGTCGCCGCGCTGCGGGACCGGCTGACCGTGCCCGCGGAGCGCACCGCATCGGAGCAGCAGCGCATCGAGGTCGCACGATCCACCGGGCACGTGCCACTGCGAGGCGTGCCCGCGACCCATGCCGCGGCGGCGCGGCGGCGGGTCGCGGAGCAGCTGTTCGTCACCCGCAACGACCTGACCCCGATGCTGGTGCTGCTGGTTGCGACGACCGGATGGAACGTCGAGGTCGTCAAGGAACTGCGCGCCGAGCACCGGGTCATCGAGG
>NZ_LMPK01000033.1:13185-17065 GCF_001423825.1 Microbacterium sp. Leaf351 | reverse complement strand
GTATCTGCTGCTGCACGAGCTGATGTCCGCGGGCCGCCAGCTGCTGGACGCGCCGGCGTTCTGGGCGGTGTATCACCACACCGGGCGGCGCAGTGGCGCGGACGGATGCCGCGATCCGTTCGCCGCCGCCCTGGACGCGAGCCTGCGCCACCAGAACTGGGTGCGAGCCCGCGGGATCGTCGCCGACGAACCCGATGAGAACGGCGACCCGGTGCTGCTGCGGCTGAACTTCAACCGGCTCAAGACAAGCGTCGACGTGCGCCGCACCCGCCAGATGGGCGGGCACCTTCCCACCGCGGCACGCAGCAACACCACCGCGGTGCTGTTCCGCAACTACCTCTCCGGGGACCACGCCACGATCGACTGGGCGCACCGGCTGATCGCCGACACGGTCGCCGAGGTCGAGCAGGCCGCGTGGGCCGCGCACCGACGCGCACTGGCCACCCAGGGACGGACCGCGTTGGAGATCCGTCCCGCGGCGGGAACCGAACACGACCGGGGCGAGGGCACCGAGACCGCGTGGGCGAGATGCGCCGACCACGACCACCATCCGCTGACGGGACGACGATGCGCGGCGAGCTTCCTGGACTGCTTCCATTGCGGCAACTGCATGATCACCGGCGACCACCTGCCGCGGCTGCTCAGCCTGCTGGACGCGCTCGAGGCGCGCCGAACCCAGCTGGGCGAGAGCGCTTGGTGGACACGATACGGGCCCGCGTGGGCGGCGATCCGCTACGAAGTGCTGCCCAAGTTCAGCGAAGCGGAGGTGAGCAGCGCCGAGCAGGTCAAGCCCGACGACAGCCTCCTCGACCTCGTCGAACCCTCCTGGGAGCAGCCATGAGCACGCTCCCCCGCCCCGACGCCACCGTTCCCGGGCCGCTGCCGGGTACGTTCGTGCTGCACGGCCGTGCGCTGCGGCCCGGGGTCGGCATCGCCGACACGGCCCGGTTCGGGGACGACGAGTGGCCGGTGGCGCCCGCCGCGCTACAAGGGCAGGAACGCGGGCTCACCCTCCGGTTCCGGATCGTGCCACCCGGCTACCGGCACACCCTCAAGTCGCTGGCCTACCTCGCCCTGTCCGGGCCGCTGCCGCCCGACGAGCCGCGGCCGACGATCAGCACCGTCGTGTCCATGTTCTACAACATCGGCGTGTTCCTGCGCTGGCTGGACGGGCACCACGGCGGCCGCCCCGTCTCGCTGGCCACCACTGACACGCTGCTGCAGTTCCAGCGGTTCCTGATCACCGAGTACCGCACCGCGACCCGTCGGCACGCACTGCGCGCCGCGACGGTGTTCCTGTGGCGGTACCGGCAGGGCCTCGGCGGCGAAGCGCTCCGCGTGGACCCGCGCACCATCCCCGGCTGGAAGGAGCAGCACAGCCCCCGCACCGAGAACACCACCGCGAGGATCCCCGAGGATGTCCACAGCCGGCTGCTGGTGTGGGCGATGCGGTTCGTCAACGACTTCGCCGATGACATCCTGGACGCCGTCACCCGGTGGGCGCAGTTGCGAGTCAGCCGCCCCCGCCGCCACTCTCCCCGCGGCTCGAACCTGATCAGCATCACCCGGTACCTGGAGGACGCCCACCAGGAGGGGCGCCCGCTGCCGGGCTTCAACGGACAGGTCAATCACGCCGCGATCGCCCGCACGATCGGCTGCGACCGCCGCGCCCTCGACGACCAC
This sequence comes from Microbacterium sp. Leaf351, assembly GCF_001423825.1. Lineage (NCBI taxonomy): Bacteria > Bacillati > Actinomycetota > Actinomycetes > Micrococcales > Microbacteriaceae > Microbacterium > Microbacterium sp. Leaf351. The sequence continues at coordinate 15,382 of NZ_LMPK01000033.1, read as the reverse complement.
CACGCTGCCATCGCCGACGCCGTCGCCACGCTCGGCGTGTCCGACTTCGCCTACCTGGGCGTGCCGATCCGGGGGCGCATCGACGGCGCCCCGTGGCTCAAGGGCGTCTCCCTGGACCCGATCCGCGACGACTCGCTCACCGTCCTCACCCAGATGCTGCAAGCAGCCTGCTACATCCTCGTCGCCTTCCTGTCCGGGATGCGGGACAGCGAGGTCAAGCACCTGCGCCGCGGCTGCTGCACCGCCGAGAAAGATGGCAACGGGCACCCGTACCGGTGGCGGGTGACCAGCGTCGCGTTCAAAGGCGAAGGCACCCCCACCGGGGTTCCCGCGACCTGGGTGGTCGGCGAGTCCGCCGCGACCGCGATCGACGTGCTGGAGCGGATCCACCGCGACCGGGCCCGGGACCGCACCGACTGGCTGTTCGCGCCGATCAAGTCCGGCCCCGGCGCCGGGTCGGCCGGGCGCGGCGGGAACGTCGCGATGACCGTCGCGGGAACCAACCGGCAGCTGAACCGGTTCGTGAGCTGGGTCAACGACTACTGCCGCGCCCGCGGCCGCGACGACTCCATCCCCGACGTCGACGGGCGCCCGTGGCGGGTCAGCACCCGCCAGTTCCGCCGCACCCTGGCCTGGTACATCGCCCGCCGTCCCGGCGGCTCGATCGCCGGCGCGATCGCCTACCGGCACCACAGCGTGCAGATGTTCGAGGGCTATGCCGGCACCAGCGACTCCGGGTTCCGCGCCGAGGTCGAAGCCGAAGAGGCGCTCTCCCGCGGCGAGCACTTGCTGGCCATGATCGACCACAACGAGCACACCCGCCTCACCGGGCCCGCCGGCGGCGAAGCCGAACGGCGGATGGAGCAGATGAGCCAGCGGTCCGCGTTCGCCGGCACCGTGACCACCGACCGGCGCCGGTTCCTGCGGCTGATCACCTTGCACGGGCCTGCCGTGTACCCGGGGAAGTACGTCACCTGCGTGTACACGCACGACAAAGCACTGTGCCGGCCCCGCACCGGCCAAGCCGCCGCGCCCGATCTGTCCAACTGCAAGCCGCTCACTTGCCGCAACGTCGCCCTCACCGACGCGAACGTGCACGCCTGGCGGGACGAGCTGGACACGCTGGACCGAGACCTCGCCGCCGACCCGCCGTTGCCGCCTGCGCTGAAGTCGCGCCTTCAGCAGCGGCGAGAGCAGATCGTCGGCTTCCTCAACCGGCACCAGGAGCAGCCATGACCCGCCGTGTTCCCCTTCCCACCAACGCCGAAGTCCTCCACGCCCTCGCGGAACTGCGCAAAGACAGCACCCGACCGGTGACGGTGCGGGGTCTGGCCGAGCATCTGGGACTGACGAACTCGACATTCTGGCGCTGGTTCCCGGCCATCGCCCAGGACATCGCCGACCAGCGACGCACAATAGCCCGCGCCAAGCGCGCCGAGCCCTCGGAGACCGCGCGGCGGGCCGACAGCGAACGAGCGCTGCGGGCGGAGAACGCGACGCTGCGTGACCAGATCGACCTGGCCGTCGCGCACATCCAACGCCTCACCCTCGAAAACCACACCCTCCGCGCGCAGATGGAAGACCGCGCCCAGATCGCCCGCCTCCCTCCCCGCCCGTGAACGACACCCCGGCCGGAACAGGACAAGGGGGCAGCGGCCTCACCGATCTCCCGGGGAGTCGATGTCCGCCAGCCGCCGCCGGACCTCTGCGATCCAGGCCGGCTCCTGCAGGCCGATCTCGGCGTCCGGCCGGGCGTCCCCGGCGGGGGTGAAGCAGCGCTGGACGCGGTCGGCGAGGATCAGGAACGCCCCCTTCAAGCTGACTGAGGTGACCTCGAGCCGCCAATCCGCGTGGTGGTCCCCGTGCCGGGTGGCCCGGTGGCGGTCCTCCGGGACATGCGCACCGGGCCTCCAGCGTGACACGGACGGGCCGTGCCGGAGCGTCGAGCTCCTCGTCCTCGCGCCACACGTACTGCCGGATTCTGCTGCAATACCCGTCCTGCTCCCAATGCCAGGGCCGCACCTGAAGGTCCGGGGCCGTCCAGAACGCCGGATGGCGATCAACGATCCCGCAGCGACGCGAAACGCTCCACGGCGCCGTCCGGGAACCGCAGCTCCAGCCCCACGCGGTCGGGCGCCAGCGCCAGCACTGCCGGTGCGCGGTGCGGCGGCAGCAGCGCCTCCAGCCACGCGGGCAG
>NZ_LMPK01000033.1:3021-13141 GCF_001423825.1 Microbacterium sp. Leaf351 | reverse complement strand
CCCGCCGACCGAGAGGTTCTACGGCCCAGACACGATCACCCGGCTCGCAGCGCCTTATGGCGGGTTCTGGCGCCCCGCCCGGTCATCGTCGCCTGCAGGGTCCCCCGGATCCTCGTCGATCGAAACACCCAGCGCGCCGAGAAGCTCCTCGATCGCCGGCCGCAGCTCGTTTTCTCTGCACGGGGAAGCTTGGTTCTCGGCGGTCGTTGCTTCGCCGCACTGTCACATGTCCGGGGGGCAACCGGACGCGAGGTCGAAAGCCCTCGAGACCCGTCCTTTGACGGCTCGTCTCAAGAGGGAGCCGGGTATGACTTCGTCTTGACCGATGTCGTCCCATTCCTGGCGTCCCGCGGCGTGAGCCGCGAGGACATCGAGACGATCACGGTGAAGAACCCAGCGCGACTGTTCGGGTTCGTTCGATCGGAGTGACCGGACACTGCCGCGAACGCCTCGCGTCCCAAGACAATGGCGTCACACGCCGCGCACCCACGGTGTGTCGGCCGCTGCCGCGCCGCGAACGCCTCGCGTCCCAAGACAATGGCGTCACCCCATCGGTCGACGACTGTCGCGCTGCGCCGTGTACACGGACAGGCTGGTGTGAGCCAGTGCCAGGAGGGGGGTCGGCACGCGGTGTCTGGCTCCTTCGTCGACGAGGGCGCCGAGGATGTGGTCACCCTCGACGGGCCTGCTTGCGATGAGGTCGCGGTACATCGACGAGGTCAGAGCCGAACGGGGTTCTGTCACGGTTCGCCGAATGTCGCTCAGGAAGGGCTCGCGGGGGGCGAAGCCTGCGGCTGCCGCGACATCGGCAGCCTCCCCGAGGATGTCGAGCGCGAAGTCGCGGCCGCGAGGGGCGGCATTGACGTCACCGATCGTGCCGCGCATGAGACAGGTGATCGCGCCGAGGGAGGCCAGGAAGACCCACTTCTCCCACATGTCGTGGAGGATCGTGGTCGACGGTTCAGCGTCGAAGCCGGCCCAGGTGAGGAGGGCGGACACGTCGTCGAGCCGGTCGGCGGATCGGCCGTCGAGCGGACCCCAGCTCAGCTTCTGCAGCTGGTTGAGCTGGACGATGTCGCCCTGCGCGTCGAGGGCGGTCGCGACGATGCACACCCCGCCATAGACATGGTCCGCGCCGAATTGGTCGGCAAGTGCAGCGATGTGGGTGATGCCGTTGAGGACGGGCACGATGATCGTGGCCGGCCCGATCGCCGGAGTGATGTCCCGGATGGCGGCGTCGAGCGCGTAGCCCTTGACCGCGAGGAGAACGAGGTCGTAGGCGGCGTCGACAGCATCGGCGGTGACGGTTTTCGCATCGATACGTTCTATGGTGCCGTCCGGCGTGTGGATGCGCAGACCGTGCTCGCGCAGTATCGCGGCCCGCGGGTGCCGCACCAAGAATGTGACGTCACGACCCGCCTGGGCGAGGCGGGCGCCGAAGTAGCCGCCGACAGCCCCGGCTCCGACTATGAGGATGCGGCTCATGGGGGTCCTTCGATCTCTCATGGTGTCCGGCTCGGCCAGTGTGCGTCGCCGGTGTCCGGAGCGTGCTTCGCGGAGCGCATGGTCACACCAGTCAGGGTTGCGAGCAGGCCGGCCGCGCCCATCACGATCCACGCGATCGTGTAGTCCTCGGCGTCGGTTCCGGTCTGGGTGAGGGCGATGAGGAGGGCGACGCCGATGGCTCCGCCGATCTGTCTGGACGTGTTGACGATCCCGGTTCCGGTCGCGTGAGCGGTGTCGGGGATGTCGGCGGTTGCCGCGGTAAGGAACCCGGTCTGGGCGAAGCCGGCACCTGCTCCGGTCAGGATCATTCCGGGCAGGAACACGGCCGCGTAGGCCTCGGCGTCCGTCAGGAGGAGAGCCCAGAGCACGCAGGTCGCGATGTAGAGGAACCCGCCGACGCTCACGAGAGTCCGAGGGACGAGGGGGAGCTTGCCGGCGAGGAGGGATGCGATGATCGCGGTGGCGGGTCCGGCGGCGAGGGCCAGGCCCGCAGCCGCGGGTGTCCACTGCCAGACATCCTGGAGGAAGATACTGCTGCCCAGGAGCATGATCGCGAAGGCGATGTAGAAGCTTGCCATCCCGATGGTCGCCATGCGGAGGCTGGCGAATCGGAAGATGCCGAGGTCCACCGCCGGTGCCGCGCGGGTCAGGCAGCGGCGCGCGAACCATGCCAGCGCACAGGCGCTCAGGAGGATGAGGCCCCAGAACCAGGGGCTGGCCGGCCCCCAGTCCGTCACGTACGAGATCGCGGTCACCAGCGCTCCCACCCCGAGTGCGAGCAGAGCCGATCCGAACAGGTCGGGGTAAGGGGTCTTGCTTCTCGGTGTCTCGGTGAGCCTCGCGGCGAGGATCAGGGCGGGGATCGCGATGGGGAGATTGATGAGGAAGATCAGCCGCCAGTCGAGCTGAGTCAGCAGTCCGCCGAGCACGGGCCCGGCGGTCGCCGCGACCGAGCCGGTCGCGGCCCAGATGCTGACCATCTGCTTGTGCCGGGACTTCGGGAACGCCGCGAGCAGGAGAGCGAGGCTCGTGGGCACCATCAGCGCCGCGCCAGCGCCCTGGACTCCGCGGGCGACGATCAGCGTCACAACCTCGGGCGCTGCCGCGGACCCGGCCGAACCGATGGCGAAGGCGAGCATTCCCACGCGGAAGAGGCGCTTGCGCCCAAGACGGTCCGCGAGGCGGCCCGAGGGGATCAGGAGCGCGGCGAAGGCGACGGCGTATGCGTTGAGGACCCAGGACAGCGCCTGCGGCGTCGCGCCGGGGAAGCTCGCGCTGATCGACGAGAACGACAGGTTCACGATGAACAGGTCCAGAGATGCGAGCACGCTCGCCGCCACCACCACGGTCACCGTCCGGACCCGAGCCGGGGCCGGGACCACGACGGTCAGACTTTCCCCAAGAGAGTTGGACACGGGGGCTACACTAGAGGACACGGCTTGCTTGAAACAAGTATGGAGGTCTCGGAGTGGCGTTGAGGTCTGACTGGTCCGGGCAGAGTTGCCCGATCGCGCGCGGGATCGACGTGCTAGGCGACCCATGGACGCTCCTGATCCTGCGTGAATCGCTGGGGGGCGCACGCCGCTTCGATGAGTTCAAGGATGTGTTGGGTCCGGCGGACAACATCCTCGCGAACCGCCTGAAGCGGATGGTCGAGGCCGGACTGCTCGAGAAGCGGCCCTACACGGAAGGCGCTCGTCCGCGCCACGACTACCTCCCCACCCAAGCCGCCGCTGACGCGCTCCCGATCCTGCATGCTCTTGCGAAATGGGGCGAACGGCACACAGAGGCCGGCGCCGGTGGAGGCATTGAGATCATCTGCCGGTCGTGCGGGGAACAGAGCACCACGGGCGAGAGATGCAGCTCGTGCGGGGCGCCCTTGGTCACGTCGAACGTCACGTGGGTCAGATCGGGCCGTGGCCCGGTCGATCTTGTCGACATGGCGTAGTCTCGCGGCCGTTGGCGGGCAGCCCAGGGCAGTTCCGCGCGGGTCGTGGAACGGCTGCTCCAGTCGGTGCGGAACCCTCCGGACCACGGCCTCGGTAACGGTGCTGGGTGGCGAGATGCTGCTATTCGTGCCGGGCGTCATAGTCGGCGCTCGCGTGTTTCGGTTATGCGCGGAACATCTGTGAGGCGCTCGGTCATCGGCCGGGCCCCCGTCGTTGGTTGCGTCGACTCACTGCTAGACGAAACCCATCGTCAAAGCAACTCCGCGCCTCTGCGGCCGTCCATACCCTGAGCCGGGCGACAGAGATGCTCTGCGGCCCAATCCGCAAGGGCGGTCGCATGCGGGATGATGGCGGCCCCGCAGTCCGTCAGCCGGTATTCCCAGCGGCTGGGTGCGAGTTGATACGGCGCTCGTCGGATCAGTCCGCGGTGCTCGAGGTGCCTAAGGTGCGAGGTCAGACTTGCGCGTGGCGCGGCGGTGGTGATCTGGAGTTCGGTGAAGCGGGTGGCGCCTGCGGCGATCGCGTGGAGGATGGCGAGACTCCAGCGATCGCCGACAGTCTCGAGTGCGGCCGCCAGCGGGGCGGTGTCAAGCGGGCGGGTGGTCGTAATCGACATGTCTCTATCCCCATCGCCATTGAAGTGGGCGTGAATACAGAACTGAGAGTCAGTTGCGTAATACTACGCACTCTGCACCAGATTGCTCCATTTTGCAACTGAGTTGCTAGTCTGGACGCATGCGACGCAACTTGTCAGCCTGGCCGTGTTCAGTGGCGCGCGCTGCAGACGTGCTCGGTGACGCCTGGACACTGGTGATCCTTCGCGACAGCTTTCACGGGGTGACGAAGTTTGACGACTTCCACAAGTCACTCGGGATTGCGCGGAATACGCTGTCCGACCGGTTGACGAATCTCGTTGAGGCGGGGGTCTTGACGAAGGAGTTCTACCAGGACAATCCGCCGCGGTACGAGTACCTCTTGACGGATATGGGTCATGACCTGTTCCCGGCGATTGCGGCGCTGCTGGCGTGGGGTGACCGCTGGCTCGGGAATGGCGATGGTCCGCCGGTCGGTCTGTATCACCGGCCTTGCGGTCATGACGCGCAAGTCGATGTGGTCTGCGGGCACTGCCGTCAGAGTCTTGCGGATGACGACGTCCAGTTCGTCAAGGGGAGCGGCTATCCGGATGTCGTGACCGAGGGCGGTGACTTCCGCGATCGCCTGGCTTTGGTCCCCGGCGGCGAGGGTGGCGAGCCTCAGGGCCGGCGGAAGGCATTCTGACTCGAGATTTCACCTAGTGAGTTCAGAAACCAGACTCACTCTCGAAATGCAACGCAGTCTGTGGTCAACTGTGGATGCGCCTCGCTGCTCGATCACAAGAGACCTGGCGCCCTGGCTCCGCGATGACGCGGGTCACGGTCAACCGCAACGAGAGGGGCCCGGCAATGCCGCTGTGGCAGATACATCACCCGGAGAACGCCTGGAATGAGTCGGAGAAGCAGGAGTTCGTCAACGCGATCACGGCCATCTACACGGACATCGTCGGCATTCCCGCCTTCTATGTCGTCGTGATCTTCAAGGAGGTCGAGTCTGGTGACCTGTGGGTCAGCGGCCGGCCGCACGACAAGTTCGTGCGTCTCAACATCGACCAGATGGCCCGCACCCTTCCCGGTCGTGTCCTGCGCGAGTGGTGGGTGCACCATCTCGACGAGGTCATCAAGCCCTGGGTGGCCGACAAGGGCTTCGACTGGGAGTTCACCATCACCGAACCGCCGGCGGACCTGTGGTCGCTGCAGGGATTCGTGCCGCCGCCCTTCGAGTCCGTCGGCGAGGCCCGCTGGGTCAAGGAGAACAAGGCCTCCGAGTACTCGCAGGCCGAGCAGCTGCCCATCAACGTCCGGCTCACGGCCGGCACCCGGGAAAGCTTCTGATCATGACGCTCACAACCATCAACCGGGCGTTCACGACCATCAACCCGGCGACCGGGGAGCAGCTGGCAACATTCGAGACGATCTCCGACGCCGAGCTCGAGGTTGCGCTTGCGACCGCGGACCGGGCGTACGCGGACTGGCGTGAGCGTCCGGCCGCGGAGCGCGCCGCGATCATCAAGAAGGCGGCGGCGTACCTCCGCGACAACCAAGCGGAGTATTCAGGCCTCATCACGCTGGAGATGGGCAAGCTCGCCTGGGAGTCCGACGCGGAGGTGGGCCTGGCGGCGTCGATCCTTGACTATTACGCGGACCGGGTGGAGCAGTTCCTGGAGCCCGAGCCGCTCCCGGAGTCGCCCGGGGCGTATCTCGAGACGGCGCCCATCGGCGCGATCTTCGCGATCGAGCCATGGAACTTCCCCTACTACCAGCTCGCCCGAGTCGCCGGCCCGCAGCTCGCCGCCGGGAACGTCGTCCTGCTCAAGCACGCCCAGAGCGTCCCGCAGTGCGCACTGGCCTTCGCCCGCGCGTTCGAGCAGGCCGGGGCGCCCGAGGGGGTCTACACGAACCTGTTCGTCACCCACGAGCAGGCGGCGACGATCATCGCGGACCCGAGGGTCGCCGGCGTCACCATCACGGGCAGCCCCCGAGCTGCCGCCACCGTGGCCGCACAGGCCGGGCAGAACCTGAAGAAGGTCGTAGCGGAGTCGGGCGGCAGCGACCCGCTGATCGTTCTCGATGACGCAGACATCCCGGGTGCGGTGTTCGGGGCCGTCTTCGGCCGGATGTTCAACAACGGGCAGTGCTGCGTCGGCTCGAAGCGGCTCATCGTCGTCGGCAAGGACCGCGCCGAACAGGTCATCGCCGGGGTCGTGGAGGCACTCGCCGCCCTCAAGCCGGCAGACCCGGCGGAGCCGGCCGGACCGTTGACCAACCTCGGCCCGCTCTCCTCCGAGCGCGCACTTGACCTGCTCCTGGAGCAGATCGAGACCGCGAAGCAGAACGGCGCCCAGGTACGGACCGGTGGCAAGCGCATCGACCGGCCGGGCTTCTACCTCGAACCCACCGTCCTCACGGGCATCACCAAGAGCAACCCGGCCTATACCGAGGAGTTCTTCGGCCCGGTGCTCGCCGCCTATGTCGTCGACACCGAAGAGGAGGCCATCGCTCTCGCGAACGACACCCCCTGGGGTCTCGGGGCCTCGGTGTTCACCGGGGATACCAAGCACGGCAGGGCGGTCGCGTCGCACATCGACAGCGGCATGGTGTTTATCAACCAGCCCGCCTGGACCGCCGCGGAAGTCCCCTTCGGCGGCACCAAGAGCTCCGGCTTCGGGCGGGAGCTTGGCGAGCTCGGCTTCGGGGAGTTCGTGAATCGCAAGCTGGTGAACGTGGCCAAGGTCGGCTCCGGCCCGTGGGGGCCGTCGCCCGAGTGATCGCCGAAGTCGGGTGGCCAGGCCTACACCGGTCCGGCCATCCGACTCCGCGCACACTCTCAAGACGAGGAGATCGAACATGACCGTCGTACTCACTGTGGCCCCTACCGGGCCGATCGCGACCACGCAGGACAATCCGACCCTGCCCACCCAGCCGGAAGAGATCGCCGACGCCGTCCTGGATGCTTATCGCCTGGGCGCGTCCGTCGCGCACCTGCACTTCCGAGATGCCGACGGCCGGCCGACTGCTGACCTCGACATCGCCAGACGCACCGTCGACCTCATCGCAGAGCGCTGCCCCATACACATCCAGCTCTCGACCGGGGTCGGCCTGTCCGTGCCGTTCGAAGAACGCGAGGCTCTTGTCGAACTGCGCCCGCGCATGGCGACCCTCAACCCGTGCTCCATGAGCTTCGGCGCCTTCGAGTTCCGCAACCCGCCGGCCGACGTGGCTCGCCTCGCCGCCCGGATGCATGAACTCGGCGTCAAGCCGGAGCTCGAGATCTATGACACCGGTCACCTCGAGGCCTGCCTGCGGCTGCGCGACAAGGGGCTGCTCGACGACGAGCCGATGCAGTTCTCGATCGTTCTCGGGGTGCAAGGCGGCATGGCCGCAACCGCGGACAACCTTCTGACCATGGTCCGGCGCCTGCCCGAGGGCGCCGTGTGGCAGGTCATCGCCATCGGGCGCGCCAGTCAAGAGCTCACTGGCATCGCCCTCGGGCTCGGCGGGAATGTCCGCGCCGGACTGGAGGACACGCTCTATCTGCGCAAGGGCGAACTGAGCCAAGGCAACGACCCACTGGTTGAGCGTGCGGCGCGAATGGCGGCCGCATTCGATCACGAGCTCGCGTCGGTCGCAGAAACGGAATCCCTGCTCAACCTGCCACCGCGCTGACCGCCCGACCGACAAACATCGCGCGAACGACACAATCAAGGACCACATGCACATGGGAACCACACCAGCCTCCACCCTGACCATCGGCAGGGCCCTCGACGGCGCCGTTGCGATCCTGACGATGGAGCACCGGCCGTACAACCTGCTCGACAAGGCGTTCGTTCTCGCCCTGATCGATGCACTTCGCTGGACAGAGGAACAGCAGGCGCGAGCGGTGATCCTCCGCAGCGGGCTTCGGCACTTCTCGGCCGGAGCAGAGCTCGACTCGATGCTTGCGGAGACCAGGGACAGTGATGTCCTCGATTGGCACCTCGTCGATCTTCTCGACGCCTTCGACGCGCATCCGGCGCCTATCGTCGCGGCCGTGCACGGCACCTGCGTCGGCGGTGGCTTCGAGCTCGCCCTCGCCTGCGACCTGGTCGTGGCGGCCGCGTCCACCAAGTTCGGATCCGTCGAGGTGACCGTCGGCCTGCAGCCGCTGATGGGCGGCGTGCAACGGATAGCTCAGCGGGCCGGGGCGGCCAGAGCCAAGGAGATCGCGCTCCTCGGGCGACGCTACGACGCCGCGACGCTGGAGCGGTGGAACATCATCAACCGGGTCGTCCCCGACGAAGACCTCGACACCGCGACGATGGTGCTCGCCCAGGAGCTCGCCCACGGGCCGACGCTTGCGAACATCGCGACGAAGCAACTCGTCTCCGTCGCCGTGAACCGCGGAACCGCCGCCGCCGACGAGGCGATGGCCGAATTGCAGCGCCCAGTCTTCCGGTCCGAGGACTTTGTGACAGGGGTCACGTCATACCGGGACAACGGCATCGGCCAGGCGTTCTTCGAGGGGCGATGAGCACGATGACCGACGCCCTGCCGCTGGAAGGATTCCGCGTCGTCGACTTCTCGCGGGTGCTCGCCGGCCCCCATTGCGCGAAGACCCTCCTCGATCTGGGTGCCGATGTCATCAAGATCGAACCGCCCAGCGGCGACCTCTCGCGGCGCGCCTTTCCCGGCAACGGGGAGATGTCCGGCTACTACGCCCAGCAGAATGCCGGTAAACGTAACGTCAGCATCGACCTGAACGTCCCCGGTGCCCGAGAAGTCGTGGCGCGCCTCTGCGACAAAGCGGATGTGATCGTCGAGAACTTCCGCCCCGGCGCCCTCGCCGCGTTCGACCTCGACTACGACACCATCGCGAGGACGAATCCCGCCGTCGTCTACGCCTCGATCAGCGGCTACGGCCAGCACGGGGCCTGGCGGAGTCGGTCGGCCTACGCGCCGACCGTCCAGGCCGAGACCGGCATCACGGCGAACACCCTCGCGCACTTCGACCGCGATGAACGGCCGAGGAGCGATTCCTTGTCCCACGCCGATGTGTACGCCGGGCTGCACGCGACGATCGCGATCCTCGCGGCACTCGCGGACCGGGAGCGGACCGGTCGCGGTCGCTACATCGACGTCGCGATGGCCGCGGTCATGCTGTCGATGAACGAGCGCGTCCACGTCGACCTCTCCGGCATCGACCTCGGCGCCGAGCGGCCCGTGCTCGGCGCCACCGACGGTCCGTTCTTCACCGGCCCTGGCGGCGAGCGGTTCGCGAGCCCGATGAGCCTCGTCGGAAGCCTGACCTTCCCGTTCTACGTCGCCGCGATGCGCCGACCGGATCTCGCCGAAGACCCGAGATTCCTCACCCCCGAGCTCCGCGAACAGCACCTCCCGGAGCTGCACCGGATCGTGCAGGACTGGATCACCACCTTCGCCGACATGGAGTCCCTCGACGTGCAATTCGACGAAGCACGGATCGCCATCGGCCGGGTACGCACGATCCAGGAGTTCGTCGAGACGGAATGGGCTCAGTCCTGGCCGGCAACGCGGAACGCCGTCGACCGGGACGGCGAGGCATACGCGATCCCCGGACGCCCGTGGCGATTCGACGACCACATCGTCCTCGATGACGCGGGCCTCGCCGCCTATCGCGGCGAACACAACGCCGAGGTCCTCGCCGAACTCGGTCTGAGCGCAGACGAGATCGCCGAGCTCACCCGCACCGGGATCCTCGTCTCCGTAGAGCCCGTCTACCAGGAGGGGTGAGTCCGATTCCCGTCGTCGACATCACGCTGCTTCGCGGGCGAAGCCGGGAGTCGCTCCGTACGATCGCGGACGCCGTGCACGACGCCCTCGTGGCCGAGTTCGGTATCCCTGTCGATGACCGGTTCCAGGTCATCCATCAGCGCGAGCCGGACGAGCTGATCTTCGACACCGGCTTCCTCGGCGGCCCCCGTACCGCCGATTTCGTCCTTGTCCGGATCGTCGTCGGCAGGGAGCGCCCGGTCGAGACCAAGCAGGCCCTCTACCGGAAACTCGTCGCAGAGATCGCGGCGCGGGCGCGAATCGACCCGGAGAACGTGTTCGTCG
>NZ_LMPK01000033.1:0-2993 GCF_001423825.1 Microbacterium sp. Leaf351 | reverse complement strand
CCCCGGAACCCGGACACGAGCCGCAATGAGCGACAAGTGATGGAACGGAACCGTCGAGATGCTCCTCCGCGAGATCGCCCCCGGCATCACCCTCGAGGAACTCCGGGCGATCCCCGGCGCCTCCCCTAAAGAAAGGTTCAGATGAACGCCCTCATCGTCGGCTACGCCCGAACTCCATTCGTGAAATTCAACGGTCAGTTCGCCGCGATCCCCGCCACACGGCTCGGCGCACATGCGATCAAGGCCGCGCTGCATCGAGCCGGTGTCGCGCCCGACGCGGTACAACGTGTGGTCGGCGGCCAGGTGTTGCAGGCCGGGGCAGGGCAGAACCCGGCACGCCAGGCTGCGGTGGGCGCCGGGATCCCGCTCACAGTGCCGTCGGTGACGATCAACGCGGTATGCCTCTCCGGCGCAGAGGCGGTCGCCACCGCAGCGGCCGCGATCGAAGCAGGACGGATCGACGTCGCGGTCGCCTTCGGCATGGAGTCGATGTCGCTCGCACCGCACGCCCTCCCTGCGAGAGCCGGAACGAAGTACGGATCGATCGAACTGCTCGACCTCCTCGAGCACGACGCCCTCGTCGATGCCTTCGAACAACGCTCGATGGGCTTGTCCACTGAGGAGGGCAACGAGGACTACGCCATCCTCCGGACTGCGCAGGACGAGGTCGCAGCGCGCTCCCACATCCATGCCGCCGCGTCGGCCGACTGGCTCGCCGCAGAGATCGAACCCGTCCTCGTCCCCTCGAAGCGAGGAGACATCGCCGTGACGGCCGATGACGGGGTTCGCGCCAACACGACCGTCGAGGTGCTCGCCGGCCTCCGCCCAGCCTTCTCACCCGGAGGCACCATCACCGCCGGCAACTCCTCGTCGATCAACGACGGCGCGGCCGCGCTCGTGCTCGTCTCGGCCGCATACGCTGAACAGCACGGACTGTCGGCGATCGCGACGGTCGAAGCCACGGCGTTCGTCGCCGGCCCGGACGTGCGCCTGCACGCGCGGCCAGCGGACGCCATCCGCGCCGCCCTCGCCCACATCGACGCGACCCCGGATGACCTCGTCAGGATCGAGATCAACGAGGCCTTCGCCTCCGTGATCGTCCACTCCGCCCAGCTGCTCGGCATCGGACCTGAGCGCGTGAATCGGCACGGCGGTGCGATCGCGATCGGCCACCCGGTCGGCGCGTCTGGTGCTCGCATCGTCGGGACCCTCGCCCGACAGCTCGCCGAACAAGGAGCCGGACTGCTCGGGGCCGCAGCCATCTGCGGCGGCGGCGGTCAAGGATCAGCCGTTCTCCTTCGAAGCATCTGACGGCAGAGACGCCGCGCACGACGCCGTAGCCGCCCAGTGCACCTCGACGGATGCCCCCCTCATCACATCCACCAACGTCACGGAGACCGAACACAATGACTGAGCAGCAGATCGCAGAGATCATTGTTGTCGTGGGGCATCCCGACCTGAGCGAGTCACGGATCAACGCCGCCCTCGTCCACGAACTCGAAGGGCTTCCCGCGGTGCAGGTGCGCACCCTGCACGAGCTGTACCCGGATGGGCAGATCGACTTCGATGCCGAGCGCACCGCGCTGGAGAGCGCGCAGAACATCGTGCTGCAGTACCCGCTGTACTGGTACTCGACACCGGGCCTGCTCAAGCAGTGGCTGGACGAGATCATGACGCGCGGCTGGGCCTACGGCACGGGCAAGCCCGGCGTGCTGAAAGGCAAGACCCTGCGGGTCGCGATTTCCAACGGCGGCGTCCAGGACGCCTACCAGCCCGAGGGATTCCACGGTTGGCCGATCCGGCAGGTGCTGATCCCGATGGAGGCCCTCGCCAAGCGCCTCGGCGTTATCTGGCTCGAGCCGCAGATCATCCACGGCACCTGGGACCTCACCGACGAGCAGCTCGCCGCCCGGGCCGCCCGCTACCGCGAACTGCTGACCCTCAGGGACCTGGCCGCGTGAGCGCCTCGGCGAGTCCCGCACTATCCCGGGCCGGCACGACCCGGGCCGAGCCGGACGCGCCGTGGCTGCCGTTGAACCTGTTCGCGATCCCGCTCGGTCTGGCCGGTCTCGGCGGCGCCTGGTCGGCGGCATCGACACAGCTGGGCGCGAGTCCGATCCCGGCCGAGGTCTCCTTCGCCATCGCCACGTTGATCTGGGCTGGTTTCACCGTCGTCTACCTCACCGGCGGGCTGCGTCGTATCGCGTCCTTCACCGCCGACCTGCGGCATCCGCTGACGGGCCCGTTCACGGCCTATATCCCCGTCGTCGCGATCCTGTTGATCGCCCACTACGCGCCCTACCTCGGGGACGCGGCCGTGTGGCTGATCCTGGCGGCGACAACAGTCCTGGCCGTGATCGCCGCGCAACTGGTCGCCCATTGGCTCACAGCGTCGATCGAACGCGACGCACTCCATCCAGGCTATTTCCTGCCGGTTGTCGCCGGGTCCTTTATCGCCAGCATCGGCTTCACGAGCGTCGCCCAGCACGAAGCGGCCATCGCCGCGATCGGCATCGGGGTGTTCTTCTGGCTCGTGATCGGCACCATCGTGATGGCCCGCCTCGTTACCGGGGCACCGCTGCCGCCCGCGTCGCGACCCGCCCTGGCGATCCTGGTCACCCCACCGGGGACAGCGAGCGTGGCGTGGTTCGCCGCCACCGGCGGGAGCGTCGACGTGATCCAGGAGATCCTGGGCGGGATCGTGCTGTTCATGTTCCTCGTTCAGCTCGCTCTCCTGCCCGGGTATCTGCGGGCACCGTTCACGATGCAGTACTGGGTGTTCACGTTCCCCGCCGCCGTCCTTGCCAACGACGGCATCCGCTGGGCGTTCGCTCTGCAATTCCCCGGCTGGCAGACCGCGGGCTGGATCGTGCTCGGCGTCTTCACCACAGTGATCCTCGCGATCATCGCGGCCAGCATCTGGAAGTTCACCCCTAGGCCGTGTTGATTAAGTCGGTCTTGATCCAGATGAGGGTCGAGGAGAGGCAGATGGC
>NZ_LMPK01000032.1:0-6097 GCF_001423825.1 Microbacterium sp. Leaf351 | reverse complement strand
CCTCGGCGGGAATCGTGCCGGTGCTGGGGGCGTACCGCGACATCTGGGTCGCATCAGGTGGCGTGACCGGCGCACTGGGGCTGCCGACCGGCGTGACCCAGTGCAACGGGCGTTGGTGCGCTGCGCCCTTCGCCGGGGGGAGCATCCTGTGGTCTCCGGCGACGGGCGCCTACGCGGTTTCGGGGGCGGTCAACATCGCGTGGGTCGGCGCGGGCGGCGCGGCGGGTACGTACGGTCTGCCGATCGCGGCGGCGACGACGTCTAACGGGAAAGTCTCGCAACGGTTCCAGTTCGGCGTGATCTCGGTGAACGGGTGAGCGTCAGTCGTCTCAAAGGGACACGCAGTGCCGAGGTGATAGCGTGGCGGGGCGCCGCGGTCGGTCGGGAACATCGATCTTCGAGCGTGCTCGCGAGGCGGGTGCGAGATCACGGCGGCGATGGTGCCACGACGGAGTCTCGTTGCTGCGCGCCCGTCGCTACAGAGCCGGCTGATCGGGTCGGCGGAAAGAAGGAGGTGCAGCGCGATGTCCGGTGAGGATGAACTCTCGCCCGCGCTCGTCGGCGCGGTGTCCCTGGAGCGGGCGCTCGAAGACGCGGCGATCGCCAATCAACGCGCGATCGAGCTGGCGCAGAAGCTCCTGACCAGTGAAGAGCGCGTGGCCGCGCTGAGTGCGGAGGTCGCGGACCTGAAGCGACTCCTCGATCCGCGCCGCAAGCTGGAACACCTCATCCGTCAGAACCACTCCCTGCACGTAACGGCGCAGCGAGCGAAGCGGATTCTGGGGCGGTGACGGCCGCGCACACGCCGAGGGTCCTCCTCGCCGTCACGTTCTACAACGGGCGCTCATTCGCTGAGCGCACGTTGTCGTCGATCGCCTCCCTGGCACACGACGGATTCGACCTCGATGTCCTCGTCCTCGACGATGCGAGCCCGGAACCGGGATTCAGTGACTATCTCGCGTCTCTGAGCGCCGACGTCGGAGCGACGTACTATCGGTCGCCGCGAAACCTCGGTATCCCGCGCAATGTCAATCTCGGTCTCGCGACCGCCCTCCGTCTCGAATACGACTACGTCGTGATCTCCAACTCGGACGTCATCTACGCGGCGAACTCTCTCGAGGTGATGATGAAGGTGGCCGTCGCGGGCGACGACCTCGCGTCAGTGACGGCGTGGTCGACGAATGTCGACCCGTACTCGCTCCCGAACGCGACAGAGCTCTTCGCCGAGACGCAGGAGGTCTCGGATCGGATCGGGCGTGTCCTCGAGCAGACATTCGGCACGGAGACGCTTGATATCCCGGCGGGAATCTCGTTCGCCATGATCATCCCCACCCGAGTGCTGTCGGCGGTCGGGCTGATGGACCCCATCTTCGGTCGCGGCTACGGCGAGGAGTCGGACTGGTCGGCGCGGGCGACAAGCGCGGGCTTCCGTCATGTCCTTGCGACCGGCGCGTTCGTCTATCACGCCGGTCGAGGCTCCACTCTCGCTGCCGGGGTAGTGAGTGGCGACGAAATCGCCAACTGGGCGAATCAGCGCATCGTCAACCATCGGTCGCCGATGTTCCGATGGAATGTGGACGGGTTCCTTGCGTCCGGAGCGGTGGAAGTCGCCCAGTCCCGCGCGGTGACTGCCCTCGTCCGATCCGCCGCGGACGAGTCCGGGTATTCCCTGATCACCGCTGCGCGCGACTGGGTCGATCAGAGCCCCGAGATCGTGTCGGTTGCCATCCGTTCTGAGGTGAGCGAGATCTGCACCGCGCACTGGTACGGATTCGTGGCAGAGATCGACACCGTCTCCGCCGACGTCGAAGGCGACATCCGACGCTACTTCGGTGGACGGAATCCGGTGTACAGCAATATCAGACCGCCAGTCTGGGACGTGGCCGGCGCCGCGTACCCCCGCTCGATCTGAGGTTCGGATGACGACGCTTCACGCAGCTTTCAACCCGCGAAAGAACTCCATCGGATTCCTCCGGTGGCTCATGGCATTCATGGTGATCTTCTCGCACGCCGGCCCGGTCGCGGGGCTGTTCGGTGGAGTGGACATCGGCGAGCAGTGGCACGCGGAGACCTCCCTGGGTGGTGTGGCCGTCACAGGGTTCTTCTTTCTGTCGGGCATGCTCATCACGCGGAGCATGACCAATTCGAGCTCTCCCGTGAGGTTCCTGTGGCATCGCGTCGTCAGGATCTTCCCCGCCTGGTTTCTGATCCTCATCGTCACGGCGTTCGCGCTTGCGCCGCTGGCATGGATCGGTGAGAGGGGGACGATCCGGGGGTTCTTCTCGGTCGCGGTCGACTCGCCCTGGGACTACGTCGCGAAGAACTTCACCCTCATGCTCAACCAGTGGGCGATCTCGGGCACCGGCGCCAGCACGCCCGCCGTCGCGCACGGGTACAACACCTGGAACGGATCCGCCTGGACCCTCATGTACGAGTTCGCCTGCTATCTCGCAGTGCTCGTGCTCGGTCTCATCGGGGCTCTCGCAGGGAGGATCGTGGGCGGCGCGATCGCGGCCGGCGTGCTCATGCTGTCGACGTTCCAAGCGCTGCACGTGGGAGATCTGGCGTCGGTCAGCGGCATCCTTGCGAACCATCAGGTTCTTCAGCTCGCCGCACCGTTCGCGTTCGGCACGCTGGTTCAGCTATTCATCGAGAAAGTGCCGTTCAGCGATGCGCTCGGCATGGGGATGCTCATCATCGCCGCAGTGAGCTGGTGGAAGGGCGGGTGGTTCCTCTTCGGACAGTACGCGTTCGCCTATGGCCTCATCTGGTTCGGCACCCGTGTGACCGCGTTGTCCGGATGGGATCGTCGTGCGGACCTCTCGTACGGGATCTACATCGCCGGGTGGCCCGTGATGTTCCTCGCCGCGAGTCTCAATCTCCAGGGGATCAGCAGCGCTGTCTACCTCGCGGTCGTGATCGTCGCGGTGCATGTCTACGCCTACGTGAGCTGGACGCTCATCGAGAAGCCGGCACTCGATCTGAAGAACTGGCGGCCGCGCATCGTGGCGCGCATCGGCGGCCGGCAATCGGTGCCGCCGAAGGCAGGGGGCGTCGCCGGCCTGCGCCGGGTGAGGTTCGTCCCGCTGACTCTTCTGATCGTGGCCACCGCTGCACTGGTCGTGGTCGGCGTGGCTCGGAACGGCGTATGACGTCCGGCGAATCCCCGCGGCGTACCGTGGTCGTCACGGGCGCCGGCGGATACGTGGGCCGCCACGTCGTCGCTGCGGCGATCGACCTCGGCTACGACGTGCGGGCGGTCGTCCGAACCGCCCGTGCGGATGACGTCGACCCCCGCGCGACCATCCTGCAGGCGGACGTGCTGTCGCCCGAGTTCGACATCACCGCGATCGCATCACCCTCAGAGGTCGCCGCTGTCATCCACCTCGCGTGGCAGGACGGCTTCGTCCACAATGCGCGATCGCACATCGAGTCCGTCTCGGCACATTTCCGGTTCCTCGCCGGGCTCGTGGACGCCGGCATCGTGAGGATCGCCGCGCTGGGAACGATGCACGAGGTGGGCTACTGGGAGGGAGCGATCACCTCCACCACTCCGACCAATCCCGTGACGCTCTACGGGATCGCGAAGGATGCTCTGCGACGCTCGCTCTTCGCCGCACTCGAGGATCGCGCGGAGCTGCTCTGGATGAGGGCCTTCTACATCGTCGGTGATGACCGGCGAAGCAGGTCGATCTTCGGGAAGATCCTCGATGCGTCTGATCGGGGCGATCGGAGCTTCCCATTCACCACCGGACGGACGCTGTACGACTTCATCGACGTCGACGAGCTCGGTCGGCAGATCGCGCTGGCCTCGACGGCGGACGGGTTGGTCGGAGTGATCAACACGTCGAGCGGTGTTCCGGAGTCTCTCGCCGATCGTGTCGAGCGATTCATCGTCGAGAACGGCGTGGACATCTCGCTGCAGTACGGCGCGTTTCCGGATCGGCCGTATGATTCCCCCGGTGTCTGGGGCGATGCGTCCCGGATAAAGGCTCTGATCGCCGCGTCGCCGTTCGCGAAGGAGACATGATGGCGCTCGAATACGGGAAAGAACTCGCCGTTCGCACGACCCCGATCCCCGGTCTGTTGGTGGTCGATCTCCCCGTGCATGGGGACAATCGCGGGTGGTTCAAGGAGAACTGGCAACGCGAGAAGATGACGGCGCTGGGGCTTCCCGACTTTCAGCCCGTGCAGAACAACATCTCGTTCAACGACGCGATCGGAACGACGCGGGGGATCCACGCCGAACCGTGGGACAAGTTCATCTCGACCGCGACCGGCTCTGTGTTCGGCGCGTGGGTGGACCTGAGAGCCGGCGCGTCGTTCGGGACGGTCTTCACCACCGAGTTGGACCCGTCCACGGCGATCTTCGTTCCGAGCGGGGTGGGCAACTCCTACCAGACGCTCGAAACCAACACGGCTTACACATACCTCGTGAACGCGCACTGGAGTGCGGACCGCATGGACGAGTACGCATTCGTCAACCTCGCGGACCGCGCACTAGCGATCTCCTGGCCCATCTCGCTCGACCAGGCCGAGCTCTCCGACAAGGACCGCGGGCACCCGCCGCTCGCCGACATCACCCCTCTCACGACCGACTGACGAGGCGGTGGCGTCAGCTTCCGCCCAGACGGCTGCGGATCCGCTGCCCCCAGGACCGGCGAGCGGCGCGTGTCGCCTCCATGCTCGAGACCGCTTGTCGGGCGGCGTCGAGCTCGACAGCCATCTCCGCCTTCGAGGCCTCGACCTCGTCGAGCACGCGTCGGAGCTCGTCATTCGACGAACGTGCGGCGGTCAACTCGGCAGCGAAGGACGCAGCGTCGTGGATGAGTGACGAGACCACCTGCGGCGACACGACCTCGGGCGGAGCTCCCTCGCGGAATACGACGCGTCCGCCCTCGCCGTAGTCCACGGCTGTCAGGCCGTCGGGCACGCGGGTCCGCAGCAGATCCAGGTAGGCCTCGAACGTGGCGGCGCGATGCGCGATCAACTCGGTGTTCCTCGACGACGCAGCGCCCGCGAGTTCGCTGAATGCATCGGAGAGCGACGCGCCGCCAGCGAGGTCGACGCTCACACTGAGGAAGCCGTCGGTCGTGTCTGATCGGAAGTCGTGGCCGAGACTGATGGTCGGAATTCCCTGCGACGCAGAGATGCCGCATCCATGGACACGCGTGGAGATGACGAGATCGTAGGCGCCGAACAGATCGGCGTAGTCCGCGGAGTCGAACGAATAGCGCACGACGTGGTCCGGGAAGCGCTCACGGAGCACCGGGATCTCATCGATGTAATGGGCGACGAACTCGATGGCGACCTCGGAGCCGTAGGCGGCGATCAGATCGTCGATCGCGGCGCACACCTGCTCGTAGAACGCCGTATCGAGTCCGTTCGCCCACACGGCGTCCTCGTAGGGCACGCCGATCGCGATGCCGACGCGTGTCACCGAGGTGACCTCGCGCGTCGTCGGCGCCGACAGCAGCGCGGGGCAGGGCAGGTACTCGATGTCGAACCGACGCGCAAGCGGGGTCCGGGCGAGGCTCCGGCTGCGTGTGGTGAGCGCCACAGCCTTGCCGAGGGCGACATCCACGAACTCGGGCCGCTCCTCCGGCATGGAACCGAGCCCGAGGCCGATCACGGGGATGCGGTGGCGGAAGACATGGTCGTAGAAGCTCCAGCACCGATCCGACGCCCATTCCGGGCTGCCCGCCATGAGGGCGAGACTCACGGAGGAGAGGTCGGAATCGAACTTGACGGAGTTGCTCGAGAAGCCCAGCCGCAGGTGCGCGGAGAGCCGCTCGTAGAGCGCCCCCGCGGTCTCATCGAGCGGACGCCGGAGGTTTCGGGCGCCGATCGTCGTTCCATCCGCCGGTCGCACGTCCGGGTTGCGGTCGTAGAGCACCGGATCCAGCGGGCCGAATGCCGCGTCGATGATGCGTCGCGTCCCGGCGAGGATGAACTCGTCGCCGGGGTTCCACTGCCGGGTCGCCGAGTACATCGCGAATCGACCTGAGTGGAGCTGAACCGTCACGACAAACGACGGAGCTGAACCCGGTTCTGTGGACACGGGTTGTGTGTTGAATTATGCCGCGATGGCGGCGTG
>NZ_LMPK01000031.1:0-3804 GCF_001423825.1 Microbacterium sp. Leaf351 | reverse complement strand
TGCAAATGTATCTATAATTTCATTTCTAATTCAACTATTGATCACAATTCTTTCTACAAACTACGTCATATCAAGTCAGCCATTTTACAATTTGGTTCATAAAGTTCGAAAATAATATTAACATTCACTCGTATTCATATCAAATACATTAATTTTAATTTAACTGTATCTAAGTTACAACAGATTGCAGTGATTTTTGCTGATTTCAAAATATCTATTAATATTGATTCAAAAATACAACATGGCGTTTTTACATTCTGACATTTAAATTTGGAATTCTAATCTACAAACTACATACAAGTTCTTATTCTTTGGAAACCCGCCATAGGTTTATTAAAAAAAACATTGAAACTTAAATTAAAGTCGTCTTTTAGCAAGAATCTAGTTATTTTAATTATTTAAATAATGTTTCTACATGATTATAAGAGTTTTTTACAATATTTCCCCTATTAAGTCTATATTCTACATCTATTTCTAATGTAAACAGTACTACATGTAAAATACAACATCAAACACACTTGCAACACAAATATAACCGAAGAAGTGTAATCAAAGAGTTTCAACTACTCACCACTAGATGACGCTAAACACAATTTCTAACCTACTAAAAAACTACGTTTCTTCGGTCAAATTAAGTATAAACAGCCGATTTTGACGAGAAATTTCTATAAAATTAATAAAAAAGGAACTTTAAGACACTTGATTGACTACTTTTCTAAAAAATCTACACGTTTCTATAGCAAAAATATACTCGTGACGTGAAATAACTATTTAAAATCTAACACTATTGTCACTACGTCATCTATTTGTGAAAAATAACGAAAAAGTCACGAAATATATTTTACTAGCGCAAGCGAAATCCAACAGGCAAGATACAGTCGTTTTTGGTTTTCTAATTCAAAATTATCAACGCTCAATATAATTGTAGTAAAAAGTCATTACAAACAAACTATTAATTAGTTACAAAAGGTTCCAGATAGAGTTCTAGATACGTTAACTGACAGATACTGCCATATAAGTAGTCAAAAGTAAAAACATTTCTTTGGCATTATCTATTAGATAACTATTTTGAACATTAGCTGGAAGCTGTGAATCTAGCCATAAATATACTAAAATATTCAACACTATCTTTTATTAGATAAAAAACAGTAATTTTGTCGTAAAAATATTGAAAACATTGACAAATATGAAACAGAAAAATCGTATTTTTTTATCAGTACACGTCAGCCATCTTCTTTTCCATAGACAACAAACATTTTTCCCGCCTTTTCTTCAAAGAATTTACGTCAGTATGGTTTACCGAAAATATAAAAAGAAATACTTAAAAAAACAATTATTTCAAGAAATAAATAGTTTTGAGCGATATAACCTTGTTTTTTTATTTGTATATTTAATGAGACGCTGTTTTGTTTAAATATAATTTTAGAACTACTCAGTTCTCTAGCTAAAAAAATAGAAGGCAGTGAAGTTAAAAATATCACCAAATAAAAAAAACTTTTTACAAAAAAACAAAACCGACTTTGAAGTCGGTGTCTGCAGGTCTGTTGACTGTGTTTATTTTGCCACCGACTTCTAGAGCCACCAAAATGCCGGAGATATGGATTAACATACATAAAAAAAAAGTACGGTCGAATTGAGAACCTCCTCCTTTTTGGGAAGTCGGTTAAAAAATAATATGCTATCTACTTTAATTTAATGTTATTGAAAAACCTAATTGGCTCTATATCTACAAAATATTTTATCTTGGTTAAAAAAATATAACATAATTACTCAAGCTCTAATTTTGGGCGTAAATTAAAGTATTTACCGACTTTAATTATTTGATGTATTTTCAACTGAATACGAAAACAACCTTTTAAGTTTGCTAAAAAAATGTCTGTCATCGCAATAAATATATTCAAATAGAAAAATAAAATAAGTTTTACTAAACAATTTAGGATGTAGTACATAGAAATATCTATTATCGCAAACCATTCAAATTAAAAAGTTATAAAATTTTCGCTAAAAAGGTAACTACAAAAAAACCTGCAATTTTTTCAAAAAAAAAACAGCGTCAACACAAAACTACAAATAAAAGAACCAAGCGCAAATAATTTACGTACTTTCAAAAAAATCAAAAAGATCAATGTTTTCTCGGGATCAAAAATAGGTTATACGTATCTTTAGGCAAAGCCACACACGCCGGTTTCTGTCTTAGATCTTCCAAATTTTCAGCCCCAATTTCAAACTCCTGCATTATACTGGCAAACATGACGAAACTCATCGTAGTTACTAAAGTTTGACCAATGCACGTTCGCTTACCTATACTAAAAGGCAGGAAATGTGGGATGTTCCTCTTAACAGACCAGACTTCTTTTTCCGTCTCCGCTGGCTTGCTCGGCCTTTCCCCATCAGATTCCATGCCGGAATCACAGAAAGAATTCCTTCGAACCCTAACTTTGGTCTTTTCTAGAAACCTTGATGGGTCAAATTTCTCCGGCTCATTCCAGTATTCCTCTGAAGTGTTTAGTTCATAGTTGTTTATGAAGACTATCGTTCCTTTTTCTACGCCATATCCTGAGATTGCTGCGTTCTCCGTAGCTACATGAGGAACGATAGGGGATGAGGCGTATCTTAGACATTCTAAGACAGTTGCTTCTGTGTATGGCAAACTATGACGGTCGAGTAATGTAACAGGCCTTTTGCCTTTAGTCAAACCGTCTAATTCTGCCCTAATCTTCCTGCCGACTTCAGGGTCTCTCGCCACAGCTGTCAAACATAACATGACAAGATTACCCACCGAAGAATGACCGCCTAGAAAATCTTCAAGCATGAAGATTATAGTATTTCTATCAACCGTCGGGTCTTCATGTAAAACTTTTAGCAACCCATCTAGAAAGTCCTTTTCAGGCCCTTCTATGTCCAGATCCAATTCCCTCTGTTCTACGATCCTTGAAAGAATGAACGAGCGAATATCTGAAGACCAGTTAGACAGTTTATCTAAATGCTTCTTGTAAAAAGGTTGGAGCCACGGCAGAAAATCTAAGGCATAACCTTGGTTAATCTCCCAGAAAATTTCGTCAAAATGGTCGACGATGCGCTTGAAATCTTCGTCGTTTTCGGCGTCAAATCTCACGTTGCACATGTAGTGCGAAAACATATTCATTGCTGTAGTCATTAAGATCGGTTTTAGGTTGATGCTGGAGTCTAAAGTACGGGTTATGTTTTTAAGTGTTTGTAGCAGTTCTATGGATTCGAATGTAGCGACGTCTCCGATGCGCGCGAAGTTGTCGGTGTGTTGTTTGGGTCCACAATGGCGGCGGGCGAGATTTCTTCTTCTTAGTTGAAGGTTTGACCAATCGCATAGTGCTAAGGAATTATTCCTATCGCCAGCAAAAAGTTGATGAAATCGGATAAAGTCAGGCCGTCCGCCGAAGAATTTTCCATTTTGATTCAAGACCTCCCGGATGAGGTCCAAATTATTAACCACTAGGCATTTCGACGTTCCCAATTGCAGCGTAAAAATGTCTCCATAAGTTTTCGCCAAGTCCGTGAAAGACTGGAATGGCGATTCGTGCTTGCCCAAAAGGTGCATATTACCTATTATTGGCAAAGGTGTAGGTCCCGGCGCCTCTTTTAGAACCAAAGTCTTATTTTCACCATATTTATTGAACTTTTTGTAAGTTATGGTGTTTGAGAAATAAATTTTGTATACCGCTACCAAAAAGGCGGCGAGCAAAAAGAGTGCACTCAACATCTTATTTTTTAATAAAAAAAAAAGATTTTTTAGAGTGGCTACACCGGTGGAGGGAACGACTATTCCGG
>NZ_LMPK01000030.1:0-1953 GCF_001423825.1 Microbacterium sp. Leaf351 | reverse complement strand
GCGTTGGCGTGGTCGGGCATCGCCGTCGGCGTGGGGTTCCAAGCCAAGATGATGCAGGCGTGGTTCGTGCTGCCGGGCTTCGTGATCGCGCTGCTCGTGCTCGGGGGGATGTCCCGTGTCCGCCGCCTCGCGCGCGCGGGCACCTTCGCTGCGGTCGCGGTTGCGGCGTCGGTGGGGTGGATGGCGATCGTGCAGGTGGTGCCGTCGGGTGTCCGTCCGTTCGTCGACGGCTCGACGAACGACAACCTGTTTGCGATGGTGTTCGGCTACAACGGCATCGACCGGGTGTTCCCGGGACTTGTGCCCGGGGCGGTCGGGCCGGGAGAGCAGTCGGGGGGTGCGACGGCCGCGATCTCCTCGATGCTCCGGAGCACCGGTGGCTTCGCCCTCCATCCCAAGCTGTTCGCCCCCGAGAACCTCACTCAGATCGGGTGGCTCTACCCGGCGGCGGCGGCAGGCATCGTGCTCGCCTTCGCCCGGTGGTGGCCGCGTCGTGACCATCGGTCCGCGGCCGAAAGGGCAGCTTTCGCCACGACGGTTGCGGTCACGCTCTGGCTTGCCGTCGCGGCGGCAGTGCTGACGGCGAGCGTCATGCCGCACACGGCGTACCTCGCCGCGCTCGGGGTGCAGTTGGCCCTCTTTGCCGCGATCGCGTTCTCCCGCGCGTGGACGCTGCAGCGCTCAGGTCGCCGCAGGGACCGTCTCGTGCTTCCCGCATTGCTCGCCGGCCAGACGGTCTGGGCGGTCGCGCTGGCGTCGTGGGGAGCGATGCCGGCGGTGCTCGCCGTGCCGATGGGGGCGGTGAGCATCTGTGGCGCCGCGGTCGTCCTCACCCGCGAGGTGCGGTCGGGGGCGGTGTTGTCGCCGCGCGCAGCCTCCACCGCTGTCGCCACGGTCGCCGGTCTGGCGCTGCTGGCAGGTCCGGCGCTGTGGAGCGTGCAGGCCCTGGATGCCGGTCGTGACGGCTCGGGAATCGACGCGTACCTCGGTTGGCGACCCCCCGCCGCGGTGGCCGGGGTTGCCTCACCGCGCCCCGCGCGGACGGTTGATGTCTACGGGTTCCCGGTGGCGGCGGCATCCGACTCATCGGTTGTCGACCCCGGTGCGACCGAGTCGTTCCACGTCTCGACGCCGAACCTCTGGGGTGGTGCCCCCACGGCTTCCACGCCGGTCGACGACCTGCTGCGGGTGATCGCTGCCGATGCGAGTGGTGCACCCGCTCCCGCCGCCGGCACGGGGGCTCCGATCGTGACGGACTCCTGGGCGATCTCGGCGGACGTCATCGACACCACGGGGCAGGCGGTGCTCACCGACGGCGGATACTCCGGCGCGGTGCCGGTCTTCACGACCGCGCAGTTGAAGGATCTCGTCGACAACGGCTCGGTGCGCTGGTTCGTCGTGAAGGCCGGTGCCGGCGCGAAGGACCCGGTCGCCCAGTTCGTCGCGCAGCAGCGCTGCACCGTGGTGCGCACGTGGGGCACCGATGCGTCCGTCTCGGCGGGAGCCCTCGGGCTTCTCGCCGACACCCGGTCGTCGGTCGCCGAGAGTCTGTCTCCGGTGCTGAACGGGCTGACAGCAGAAGCGGATGCCGCGTCCGCCGCGTCGTCCGCGTCCGCGACGACGCGCCCCGACCGTTCGTTCACGCTGTGGCAGTGCCGACCATGACCGGGAATCGTTCCGCTCGCGGACGGGAAGAAGTCGCAGCAGGGTCATAGAAACCCTGCCGCACGATTGCAGCAGCACCACCGATGGTCGTCAACACCGTCTCGAAAGGGATAGACGTGCTCTTAAGACGTGTTCTGCGGGAACCGTGGCCAATCTGGGGATCGATAGTCGCACTGACGGCGGCGTCGGCGGTGTTGATGGTGTGGAACCTCGGCCGCGGCGGTGACTTCGCGTTCTATGAGTCGGCGGCGAAGTCGATGTCGGAGTCGTGGCGGGCGTTCGTGTTCG
>NZ_LMPK01000029.1:0-1422 GCF_001423825.1 Microbacterium sp. Leaf351 | reverse complement strand
CGTTGATTAATTAATGATTCTCAAATAATAATTAATATTATTATAATAGCTACTAATGAAATATAAGATCCTAAAGATGAAATAATATTTCAAGAAATATAAGAATCTGGGTAATCTGAGTATCGTCGAGGTATACCTGCTAATCCTAAAAAATGTTGGGGGAAGAAAGTTAAATTTACTCCAATAAATATTGTAAAAAATTGAATTTTTAATAAATAAGGATTGAGAGATAACCCAGTAAATAAAGGATATCAATGAATAAATCCTCCTAAAATAGCAAATACTGCTCCTATCGATAAAACATAATGAAAATGAGCTACTACATAATAAGTATCATGTAAAGTAATATCAATAGAAGAATTAGATAAAATTACACCTGTTAATCCTCCTACAGTAAATAAAAATACAAATCCTAATCTTCATAAAATAGATGGGGAATAATTAATTTGAGTTCCATGGAAAGTAGCTAATCATCTAAAAATTTTAATTCCAGTTGGTACGGCAATAATTATAGTAGCTGATGTAAAATAAGCTCGAGTATCAATATCCATACCTACTGTAAATATATGGTGAGCTCAAACAATAAATCCTAATAATCCAATAGCTAATATTGCATAAATTATTCCTAAACAACCAAATGTTTCTTTTTTTCCTCTTTCTTGTGAAATAATATGGGAAATTATACCGAATCCTGGTAAAATTAAAATATAAACTTCTGGGTGCCCAAAAAATCAAAATAAATGTTGGTATAAAATAGGATCTCCTCCTCCAGCAGGGTCAAAAAAGGATGTATTTAAATTTCGATCTGTTAAAAGTATAGTAATAGCACCTGCTAACACTGGTAAAGATAGTAATAATAAAAATGCTGTAATTCCTACAGCTCAAATGAATAGAGGTATTTGATCAAAAGATAAATTATTTAATTTTATATTAATAATAGTGGTAATAAAATTAATAGCTCCTAAGATAGAGGAAATTCCTGCTAAGTGAAGAGAAAAGATAGCTAAATCTACTGATCTTCCTCCATGGGCAATATTAGATGAAAGTGGGGGATAAACTGTTCATCCTGTTCCTGCTCCATTTTCTACAATTCTTCTTGAAATTAATAAAGTTAATGATGGGGGTAATAATCAAAATCTTATATTATTTATACGAGGAAAAGCTATATCAGGGGCCCCTAATATTAAAGGTACAAGTCAATTTCCAAATCCACCAATTATAATTGGTATAACTATGAAAAAAATTATAATAAAAGCATGAGCTGTAACAATAGTATTATAGATTTGATCATCTCCAATTAAAGAACCGGGATTACCTAATTCTGCTCGAATTAATAAACTTAAAGAAGTTCCAACTATTCCAGCTCAAATTCCAAAAATAAAATATAATGTTCCAATATCTTTATGATTTGTTGAATAAAGT
>NZ_LMPK01000028.1:0-1348 GCF_001423825.1 Microbacterium sp. Leaf351 | reverse complement strand
TAAACTAACGACAGCTGATCATCGCAACGAAGCGAAAGACCACCACTCAAACGGACGCGGCCGTTCTCGATCCGTCGAACATCCTCAGGAACGGAAATCCGGCGTTCCTGCAGGAGGCGTTCGACAGCGTCGAACGACTGTCAGTCTCCTCAGTAGGCGTGAGGAATACTTTCGCGGCTGTACCCGGCACGCCGGCCTACGCCACCTTCGCTGGAAGCGGGATCGACCGCGGACTTCGCGAAGCGGACACAAACGGCCGAGGACTTGGCCACGCCATGGCGCAGGTTCGAGTCGACTCGGGCCAGGCAACAACGGCCGGGCTCGCTGTCAACAAATCAAAGTACTGGGAGACCCGATATCTAGGTTTGCGCGAGTACGAAGCATTCGCCGTCGACCTCGCACGTCGGTACTGGTTTCCGAGGCCCACCGAATCGGGCCCACTGCTGCCCAACATCTCGAAGGGAGAGAGAACCGATGAGTTCCATCCCCCGGTCATTGCAGTGGAGCTTAACCCTGCGCTGCTGGGGGCCTCCTTCGCCCTTCCGGACGGTCGCCCGCTCGAACAGCTGGAGATCGCGCCCACGGATGATCGAGACGCCACAGAAGCCCAGGTCTTCCTCCGCATGTATGACCCACGGAACGAGAATGTCGATATCTGGGTTGCCGAAATGACCGTGACCGGCCAATTCACCACGTTGGCAGGCTCGGAGGAGCTTCACCGAGGCATGGGTAACCCAACCACGTTCAATGAATTGTTCGAGGCCCATCCACCGCTCATCTACTTCGGCGATGGGCGAAGCACTATGGGTCCCGTGACTTTTCAGCCGCCTCGTACTGAATCATTCCTGCCCGATGTCGTCCTTATTCCCAGCGATTGGGGTGGGGTCGACATCACCAGAGAAACTCCGCGACCGAATCGCACCGACTCCATCCACGAATGGGTCGAGAAGGCCCTCAGCGAGGCCGTACCGGAGCCGGGGGCATCGAGGTGGGTACTGCACAATGACGGAGGCGGTGAGATCGCTGACCACGTCGTCATCCAGCGAACTCTCGGCGGCAGGCTGTCTGTCGAACTCTGGCACTCGAAACCGTCGGCGAACGTGCGCCCTGGCGCCCGGGTCAAGGACATGGAGGTCGTCACGCAACAAGCGGCCAAGAGCCGCCGCCACCTCACAGACCGGGAACTGTGGAACCGAATAGGACGCCGTCTGACTGGCATGGAGTCGCCGCGTCTCACCCTCGTCGCAGGGGACCGAGAGGATCTGTTGGCTCTCTGCGGCCTCGTGCCGGGTGAGTCTCTTAGCGTGGTGTCACTTCCCGCGGGGTTTTCGCCGTCGTTGACGTAGAG
>NZ_LMPK01000027.1:7690-16037 GCF_001423825.1 Microbacterium sp. Leaf351 | reverse complement strand
CCCTCGCGCTTGTTCACGACGGCCGCGACGCTGGAGAGTTGGCGTCCGAGCTGGGAATCGCGTCAGCGACGATCTACCGATGGCGCCGCCAGGAGCGCATCGATGCTGGCGAGATCCCTGGCATCGACAGCACGCTGGCCGCGGAGCTTGCCGATGCGCGCCGTCGAATCCGGGAGCTGGAAGAAGAGCTCTCCGCCGCTCGTCTTGCCGCGTCGATGCTGAACGACGAGGGGATCCGCCCAAAAGGCGGTTCCCGGTCGTCGCGGCCCTGACCGGGCAGGGCATCAGCATCGCAACCGCGTGCCGGGTGCTGCGCGTCACGGACCGCGGATATCGAGCGTGGCGCGACAGGCCGATGAGCCAGCGTGCGATTCGACACGAGATGCTCGTAGAGACGATCGCGAACATTCACCGTGCCTCTCGGGGCTGCTACGGAGCCCGTCGTGTGCACGCCGAGCTCGTGCACGGACTGGGCATCCGCGTCGGCCGGGATCAAGTCGCCCGAGTAATGGCACGCATTGGTCTGCGAGGACTGGCCGGCACCCGTAGACGCTACGTGAATCGCGAACATCTCGTGACGACCGAGGATCTGGTCAACCGGAACTTCACCGCGACCGCTCCGGACCAGCTGTGGTGCACCGACATCACCGAGCACCCCACCCGCGAAGGGAAGATCTACTGCTGCTGCGTTATCGACGTCTACTCGCGCAAGATCGTCGGCTGGGCCATCGATATGCGCCAGACGACGAACCTCGTCCTCAATGCACTCGACATGGCCGTTGAAGCACGCAATCCCAGCCAGACCGTGATTCATTCCGACCACGGGACGCAGTTCACATCCTGGGCCTTCACTACACGAATCCGGGACGCCGGGCTCGTCGGATCAATGGGAACGATCGGAGACGGGTACGACAACGCGATGATCGAATCCTTCTGGGGCACCATGCAAGTCGAGCTCCTCAACCGGAAGAAATGGCGCACCCGGCTCGAACTGGCCAACGCGATCTTCGAGTACATCGAGATCTACTACAACCGGAACCGCCGCCACTCCGCCCTATCCTGGGACAGCCCGGTGGCCTTCGAAGACCGCCGGCAAACCGATTCCATCCCCGCCTGATTCTCACAAGACGACGGAACGAAACTCAGGGCACGTCACGATAGGAACGAAACTCAGGGCGAATCACTTTGGGTTTCACGGAGGTTCGCACTTTCAGTTTCGACCAGCAGATTGCGGTCGTTTCGGACAGCGCGGACCGCGGGCATGAACTCGGCGGGCGCGACATCACCGGGGTGCCGTGGAGGCGCTATGCGCTGCGTCAGCGCAGCCGGCCGAGCGGGGACCTCCGCCACCTTCCTCGGTCTCGCTCGCGAGGGTCCGCGGGCGCGTCGGCCATGTGGCACCCGTTCACCGTTTCGACGAGCGCTGTCACATGAATCGCCGTCGTTTCTGATTGAGAATTTCGCGCAGATCTCTGCGAAGTGTTCGCCGCAGCCAAGTGACGTTAACCGCGACCCGTCTCGGTTGTCCACGCGATCGGGTGCGGCGGGCCGGGAGCAATTGCCCGGCCCGCCGCACGGTCAATCAGATACCGTTGCTACTTCACTGGCCGTGAACATCAGCGGACGTTGCCGTAGATCCAGGCGGTGCTCGTCGGCGTCAGCCGGTAGCGCAGCGTGATCTGGTCGTCCTCCGACCAGGATCCCGTCGACGGGTTCTGGCGGACGAGGGCAATCGTGATCGGCTGCACCGACCAGTCGCTCGCCGAACCGCTCGTCAACGCGCTGCGCGGGATGACGACCTCGATGCGACCCGTGGACGGATCCCACTGCGGCGCGATGACCGACGTTATCGACGAGTCCGCCGTCCACGATCCGCCACTGCGCGAGAAGTGAGCGTAGTTGTTCGAGTCAGACCAGCGGCCCACCATGAATGCCGCCGGCCGCGGGAGCGTCGCCCCGTAGAGCGCCGTCGTCGAAGTCGCGGTCGAGGTGTTGCCCGAGTAGTCGCCCGCGTAGACGTTGACACCGAACTTCGGCGCCGTGTTGTAGCCGGGCAGCGTTCCCGACGCGTTGTCGATGCGGATGTAGATGTTGTTCGCATCGTTGGCCACAGCGACGTTCTTGATGTCGGTGTTCGCGTCGCCGCTCGCCTCGCTGCCCTGCTTCGAGACGAAGTAGGGGATCGGGTTCCACTGCGGCCAGTCGCCCGTCGTGCCCGAGCTCACCGTGAGGCTCGCATTCGCGCCGGCATCGCTGATGGGCGCGTAGGTGCGCGTGTCCGTCTGGTTCGTGTACGCGAGCGCCGCCAGGACGTACCAGGCGCCAGTCACCGGCTCGACCATCGTCGAGATGATCGGCTTCTGGCTGACGTTGGATACCGCCTCTCCCGGGGGCATGTACCCGACCGCGGTCCGCGTCACGTACCACGTGAGGCGGTTCAGAGCGTCGCTCGTGTTGCCCGTGTAGACGTCGTCGATCGCGGCGTACATCGACATCTGCGGCCACGACGGCTCGGCGGCGAGCGCCTCGTTGCCGGCCGGGCTGTAGGGCGACGTGTAGTAGAAGTTGTCGCCCTGGTAGCGTGCGATCCCGTACGTGTCGTGCGTCAGCGTCGAGATGATCTTCGACAGGTGCGAGACCGCCCGGCTGCTCGCCGGGTCGACCACGCCGGAGACCATGAGCATGTCGGAGGACGAGTCCACCGTCGTGCGGCCCGTGTTGTCGGCGTTGACGGCCCGGTTGAAGTAGTTGTCAGGCGAGTTCCACATGCCGGCCGGCGAGTTGAGTGAGCTCGCCTGCAGCGCCGTCGCGATCGAGCCGGCCGCGTGGCTCCACGTGTCGGCATCGCTCGTGTCGGACTTGCTCTGCGCGACCGCCTCCGCGGCCCACAGACCGCTCACGTAGAGGGCCTGCGTGAAGGCGTTGTACTCCTGCGTCTCCTCCCAGATGGATGCGTCCTTCGGGCCGAACCCGTTGCTCGCGATGTTGTTCGAGACGAAGTTCGCCGCCTTCTGCAGCGCGGGCCAGACCGCGTCGCGGAAGCCGTTGTCGCCCGTTTGCAGCCAGTGCCGATAGGAGCCGATCAGGAAGATCCCGACGCTGTCGAGCTCGGGCTCGACGAAGCTCACGTGCTGTCCCGTCCAGGTGTCGTAGGTCGTTCCGAACGACCCGTCGGTGTACTGCACGCCCGCGAGCCAGCGGAAGTACTTGTCTGCCTCCGCGTGGTGCCCGGCGGAGTCGAGAGCGAGCGCCGTGACGGCGGAGTCGCGCACCCAGCTCTTGTAGCCGTAGGCGATCGGGTTGGTCGCGGCCGGCCAGACGCCGAGCACGGGGCTCTGCGACTCCTTCATCGCGACGAGCGCGCGGTCGTAGGCCGTCGAGAGGCCCGCGTCCGTGAAGTTGCTCGTCGTTTGCGCGCCGGCGGCCAGCCAGCTCGAGTAGGCGCTCGTCGTCGTGGACAACCACGTCGAGCCCGTCTGGGCGCGTGCGGTGTCTGCCGCCGCGTTCGCGTGGGCGGTCGTGTCGCCGATCGCGAGGTAGAAGGATGCCGTCGCGTCTCCGCCCGCGGGCACGCTCACCCGCTTGTTGATCGCGAGGTCGACGTTCATTGCGGTCACGGCGGTGTTGTTCGGCAGTGTGCCGTTGTTGTCGAATGCATACCAGGGCGCGACCGTCGAGCTCGTGAGCGTCGAGTTGGTGTCGTCGCCGACCTGGTAGCCGTCGGCTCCGTCGAGGGCGCCGAGCACCACGTGGTACTGGCCGCTGGCCGACATGTCCGCCGTGGCAGCGGTGCGCGTCGCATCCCACGTTGCCGTCACGTTCTGCCCCGACGAGCCCGTGTTGTTCAGGTGCACGGCATCCAGCACATTCAGCGTCACTGCGCTTGTTCCCGGGTTGTGCAGACGGTACTGCACGACCATGAAGTGCTGATTGGGGACGAACGCGTAGTCGCGGCCGATCGAGACCGAGGTCGCGGTGCCGTTGTAGGCGCCGTAGTCGCTGCGCAGCACACCGCCCGAGTCGAGGTAGCCCGTCGCGGCCGAGAAGCCGTGCACCTGGTCGTACTTGGTGCTGTGCGTCTCGTCGCGGAAGAAGCCCGTGTAGTCGACGATCTGGTTGACCGCCGAGGCCGACGTCGCGCCGGACGGGGAGTAGTGCAGTTCCCCGAGGCGCGGTCCGTACTGCGTGTTCGAGTCGGTCTGGGCCAGCTGCGGTGCCATCCAGATGCCCGTCGTATCGGTCCAGTTGTTCATGTAGAGGCTGCGGGCGGTCTCCGTCGATGGTGAGGTCGGTGGAGTCGTCGCGCTCGCGGGCACCGCGACCGCGACGAGCGCGGCGGAGCCCACGAGAGCGAGGACGACGGCTGGTGCGAGCCGTGAGGTGAGTGAACGATGCATCGACGCCTCCTTGTGTCGAGCTGGGATGGGCTCCCGTCGAACCCAGGCGGGAGTCTCGACCCGTTTGGTTGCTGCTGTCAAGCAAACAAGATCTGAATCTGCGTAATTGCAGATCTGTCATCCCGAAGGAACATCCCCTTTCCGCCGGTTACTTGACGACAGTAATTAATCCGTGTCAGGATGGGGAGTCCCACACCGCGAGCCGAAGGAGCCTGGACGGATGCCGGAAGAGACGCCGACCGACGTCGTGACGCGCTTCGGCTCGCGTGAGCACCACCTCGGTGCTGTGTTCGAGACGGTCCTCACGCGCGGCCCCCTCTCCCGGCGCGACACCGCCCGGATCACGGGTCTGTCCGCAGCCGCCGTCACGAAGCTCGTCCGGCCCATGCTCACGCACGGGTACCTCGTCGAGCGCGATCGCGAGGCCGGTGTTCCGGGTCGTCCGCAGATCCCGCTGCAGGTCGACGCTCAGCGGCACTACGCGATCGGGATCAAGCTGATGCGGGGAGAGCTCGTCGGCGTCATGGCCGACCTGCACGCCGAGGTCCAGTCCTCCCGCCGCATCAAGTTCGACGATGTGAGCCCGACCCACGTCGTCGAGCTGATCGCCGACCTGGCGGCCGTGCTCCTCGCGAACTCGCCGGCCGCCCACGACCGGCTCCTCGGAGTGGGCATCGCCCTCGGCGGCCATGTTGATGCCGCCCGCGGGGTCATCGTGCAAGCGCCCTTCCTCGGCTGGTACAACGTACCCCTCGAACAGATGGTCGCCGAGCGGCTCCGCGTGGAGGTCGCGCTCGAGAACGACGTCAACGCCCTGGCCGTCGCCGAGCAGTGGTTCGGTCCCGGCTCCGCATTCGACAGCTTCGCCGTCGTCACGCTCGGCGTCGGCGTCGGCTGTGCCCTCGTGATCGACGGCAAGCTCTGGCGAGGCGTGAGCGGCTCCGCGGGCGAGCTGGGGCACATGGTCGTAGCGGCCGACGGCCCGCAGTGCCATTGCGGCAAGCGCGGATGCCTCGAGGCCGCGGTCGGCGACGAGGGCCTCCTCGCGGCGATGTCGCGGCGCAGCGACCGGCGCCTCACGACGCTCGCGCAGCTCATCGCGGCCGCGCACTCGGGCGACGACGACGCCCGCGCCGTCTTCGCCGAAGCCGGCACCTCCGTGGGGCGCGCGATCGCGACGGTGCTCAACCTCCTCAACCCCCCGCTCGTCGTCCTCTCGGGGGAGGGCCTGGCGGCATCCGACTTCTTCATCGACGCCTTGCGGGCCGAGCTCGCCCGAGACGCGTTCTCCACCGCGGCACAGGACTGCACGCTCCTGGTCCGCCCTCTGCCCGACGAGACATGGGCGCGGGGAGCCGCCGCGACCATGCTCCGACAGGGTGTGCTGCGCAACCTCAGCCAGCTCACCGAGACCCTCGTGGACTGAACCCCCGCGCAGGATCGCCCCGTCCCTCCAGCACCGACCGCAGTACCCCTCACGCACCACCGACCTCGTGGGAAGTTCCACGAGCAGCACTCAAAGGAGAGTCACATGGTACGTCCCATCCCTGTCCTGGTCGCCGTCGCAGCGGCGGCCGCCCTGACCCTGACCGGCTGCTCCGGCGGCTCAGGCAGCTCCCAGAGCTCCGGACCGGTCACCCTCACGTTCTGGGGGACCTACGGCAACGGCGGCAATTCCGCCCAGACCGACATGCTGCAGAACACGATCATCCCGGCCTTCGAGAAGGCGAACCCGGGCATCACGATCAACTACGTCGACATGCCGTACGACTCGCTGCAGCAGAAGCTCACGACCGGCGCCGCGGCGGGCGACCTGCCCGACCTCGTCCGCGCCGACATCGGCTGGGTTCCCAAGTTCGGCTCGCTCAAGGTCTTCGCCCCGCTCGACCAGGTCATGCCCAACTTTCAGAAGCTCGCCGACGACACCTACCCCGGCAGCCTCGCGACTAACAAGTTCGGCGACCACTACTACGGTCTCCCGCTCGACACGAACACCCGCGTGCTGATCTCGAACCCCGACGCGCTCGCGAAGGCTGGTATCACGGCCCCGCCTGCGACATTCGACCAGTTCCAGGCCAACGCGCCGGCGCTCGCGAAGGCGGGCGTCCAGGTCTTCGCCGACGGCGGCCTCCAGGGGTGGAACGTCTACCCCTGGATCTGGTCCGGCGGTGGCGAGATCACCAACCCCGACCAGACGAAGGCGACGGGCTACCTCAACGGCCCGAAGAGCGTCGCCGCGGTACAGATGCTCGTCGACCTGTACAAGGCCGGCTACATCCCTAACCTGATCATCGGCAACAAGGGTGCGACCTCGACCCAGGACGGCCTGCCCGGCGGCGCCTACGCGAGCATCCTCGACGGTCCGTGGATGGCGGCGATCTGGCAGGGCCAGTACCCCAACTTCAAGCCCGTCTACAGCGCGGTCCCGGCCGGTCCCGGGGGATCCATCTCCGTCGTCGGCGGTGAGGACATCGTCATGACGACGGCGTCGAAGAACCAGGACGCCGCGGCGAAGTTCATCGCCTTCACGCAGACGGCGGACTACCAGATCAACATGGCCAAGACCGGCCAGATGTCGGTCGTGAAGTCGCTCGACGCGCAGGAACAGGCGGCCGTTCCGGCCTTCGCGCCCTTCATTACCCAGCTGGCGACCGCCAAGCCGCGTCCCTCGGTGCCGCAGGCCTCCGCGATCGACAGCGCGCTGCAGGACGAGCTGACCAAGGCCTTCCAGGGCACGGAGACCGTGCAGCAGGCGCTCGACAACGCCGCTGCCGCGATCGATCCGCTGCTGACGAAGACCAGCTGAACTCGTGCCGACCGACTCGACGAACGAAGGGAGAACCCGATGACCGGAACAGGAACGGCCGAGGTCGCCCCCCTGAGCCGTCGGGTCGGTCGGCCCCGCTCCACCACGGCAGAGCCGCGCCGGCGTCGCCGCTTCCCGCTGACGCCCTACGTCTTCCTGGCCCCCGGCATGGCGATGTTCATCCTGCTCATCGCCTACCCGATGGTCAAGGCATTCCAGATGAGCCTCTACGACTGGAACGTCGTGGCGGGCTCCGTGAGCACCTTCATTGGCTTCGACAACTACACCCGCGCCTTCCACGATCCGCTCTTCTGGCAGAGCACCGTTAACAGCGGCCTGTACATGCTGCTCACGGTGCCGCCGCAGATCATCCTCGGCCTCCTCGTCGCGATCCTCCTCAACCGCAGGGCGCCGGGGCGCGCGCTCTACCGCGTGCTGTTCTACCTGCCCGTCGTCACGAGCTGGGTCGTCGTGACCCTGCTGTTCCAATACCTCTTCGCCGACAAGGGCATCGTCAACTGGTTCCTCACAGACGTCACGCACGCCACGAGTGAGAACATCTCGTGGCTATCGGGGCGCTGGACCGCGATGATCGCGATCTCCGCGCTCGGGGTCTGGAAGGGTGTGGGCTGGTCGATGATGATCTTCCTCGCCGCGCTCCAGGGCGTCTCGAAAGACCTCCTCGAGGCCGCGGAGCTCGACGGCGCAGGTCGCTGGAACACGTTCCGGGCCGCGATCCTCCCCGCCATCCGGCCCGCCCTCCTGTTCGTGACCGTGATGCTCGTCATCGGCGGGCTCAACGTCTTCGTCTCCGTCCTCCTCATGACCGGCGGCGGCCCGGCCGACTCGACACAGGTGCTTCTGACCTACATGTACAAGCAGGCCTTCTCGAACCTCGACTTCGGCTACGGATCGGCGATCGCGGTCCTCCTCACGATCGGGGTCTTCATCCTCTCCGGCATCCAGCTGCGCTTATTCCGCGGCGACGCGGGAGAGCTCTCGTGAGCCGGGTGCGCGCGTCCCGCGTCGCGGGAGGGCTGGGCTACTACCTCGTCCTGACGGTCGGCGCGGCGATCATGATCCTGCCGTTCGTGTACATGCTCTCGACGTCGTTCAAGAGCCAGATCTACGTGCTGACGATCCC
>NZ_LMPK01000027.1:3706-7637 GCF_001423825.1 Microbacterium sp. Leaf351 | reverse complement strand
ACGGCCCTTTCGCTCCTGTTCAGCTCGATGATGGCTTACGGGTTCGCCCGATTCCGGTTCCGCGGGCGCGAGGTGCTCTTCCGCCTCCTGCTGCTCGGGCTGATGATCCCGGCGATCATGCTCGTCATCCCGCAATTCACGCTCGCCAAATCGCTCGGGCTCATCGACTCGCTCCTCGGTCTCGTCATCTTCTACGCCGGCTCGACCCTGGCCCTGAACACGTTCCTGCTGCGCGGCTTCTTCGAGGCGATCCCGATGGAGCTCGAGGAGGCGATGCAGATCGACGGAGCGGGCGCGTTCACGCGCTACGCGCGACTCATCCTCCCGCTCTCGCGACCCGTCCTCGCGACGTGCACGATCTTCACGTTCCTCGCTTCGTGGGACGAGTTCACGTGGGCCCTCACGACGATCAACGACCCCAACAAGCGCACGCTCCCCATCGCGATCGCGCTCCTCCAGGGACAGAACTCGACGCTCTGGGGGCTCGTCTTCGCTGCGTCGGTCATCGCCGTCGTCCCCGTCATCGTGATCTTCCTCGTCTTCCAGCGCTACTTCGTACAGGGCCTCACCAGCGGTGCGGTCAAGGGATGAACCGCATGCTCGAGCTACTGCCCACCCGTGTCATCTTTGCCCCTGGCGAACTCGTCGAGATCGAGGTGCGGGGCCTCGAGAGCCCCGCACCGCTCGAGGTCTTCCGCCTCGGCGATCCCGCCGCCCGCCGCGAGGTCGACGCCGACGGCATCGTGTCGCTCGGCGCACTCCCGGCCGGCGGCTACGGCGTGCGCCTCGGCGACGCCCGGACCGCGGTGCAGGTGACCGACGACCCCCGTGCGACGTTGCGCTACGGCTTCGTCGTCGACTACGCCCCGGGACGCGATCTGGGCGCCGTGACCGACAACCTGAGGCGCCTGCATCTCACGGGCGTGCAGTTCTACGACTGGGCCTATCGCCACGCCGACCTCCTCGGCGGCGGTGAGACCTACGATGACGCCCTGGGGCAGCCCGTGTCGCTCGAGACCGTACGCCGCCTCATCGAGGCGTGCCATTCCGTCGGCGCGGACGCCCTCGGGTATGCGGCCGTCTACGCGGCGGGACCGCGGGAATGGCCGCGGTGGCAGCACGACGCATTGCTGACCGCGTCGGGTGCGCCCTACTCGCTCGGCGACTTCCTCTTCGTACTCGATCCCGCTGCGCCCGACTGGCTCGCCCACTTCCGGGCCGACCTGGCGGCCACCGCCGCCTCGGTCGGCTTCGACGGCTTCCACCTCGACCAGTACGGCTATCCCAAGCGGGCGCACCGGCCGGACGGCGCGATCATCGACGTCGCCGCGAGCTTCTGCCACCTCATCGAGGGCGTCCGCGAGGAGCTCCCCGAGGGTCGTCTCGTCTTCAACAACGTCAACGACTTCCCCACGTGGGCGACCGCGGGCACGCGCCAGGACGCCGTCTACATCGAGGTCTGGAAGCCCCAGCTCGAACTCGGTCACCTCGCGCGGACCGTGGACCGCGCCCGTGCGGTCGTGTGCGGAAAGCCGGTCGTCATCGCCGCCTATCAGCACGTCTACGACAGCGCGGGTGCCGAGGAGGCGGATCGCGCCACGGCGCTGACGATGGCGACGCTCTTCTCGCACGGTGCGACGCACCTGCTCGCGGGCGAGGCTGATCGCATCCTCGTCGACCCGTACTACGTCCGCAACCACCGCACCGAGGCGAGCACGGCGGGCCTCCTGCAGCGCTACTACGACTTCGCCGTCGCGCATCACGATCTGCTCTTCCCGCCCGATGTCGTCGAGGTCACCGGCAGCTTCGCCGCCGACTACAACGGTGACCTCGACATCTCGTACGCCGAGGTCGCGGTGCACGAGGCCGCGGTCGCCGGTACCGTCTGGCGGCGGATTACCCAGGTCGCGGGGGGACGCTACGTCCTCCACGCGATCAATCTCACGGGGCAGACCGACACGCTGTGGGATGCCCCCCGGGCCCCCCACGGAGACCCTGGCGTCGCGACACTGCGGATGCGGCGCATGGGCACCTCCCTGCCCCGCATCCGCTGGGCGGACCCCGACCTCCACCCCGAGCTCGTCGATGTCGCCCTCACGGTCGACGGCGACGACGTCATCGCGCAGCTGCCCTCGCCTCTGCGGTGGCAGCTCGTCCTGATCGATCCCACACCCACCCCCTCGTGAGGAGTACAAAGATGTCTCGCACGTTGCCTTCCCTCGGTCGCATTCTGCTGGCCGCAAGTCTCGCCGCGGTCGTGACGGCGGCCACCGTCCTCACGGGTTCCGCCGCGTATGCGAGTGGCGGAACCCCCTCGCTCACGCGCGCCTACGTCGGCCAGGCGCGTTACAACCCGGGCGACTCCGTTACGGTGACGGCCGTCGTCGCCGAGACGAGCGGCGCCGGCTCCTGGAGCGGCACGGTCGGCTTCACCGTCAGCCATCTGGGCGCGACGGTTGCGACCGGTTCCACGACCGTGACGGTTGCCGCAAGCGGATCTCAGTCCGTCACCTGGACCACGACGGCTCCCGCGACCGACTTCACCGGGTACCTCGTGACGGTCACCGCGGGGTCGTCGACGACGCAGACGGCGATCGACGTCTCGAGCGATGCGACCCATTTCCCGCGTCCCGCGGCGCTCACGGGATACCCGTCCGGGACGACCACGGCGCAGGCGCAGGCCGACGTCGACCAGCTCGTGCAGAACTACCACATCAACGCGTTCCAGTTCTATGACTGGATGTGGCGGCACGAGAACCCCGTGCAGCGCACGAGCGGTGGCGCCTTGCCCACCACATGGACGGCCTGGAACGGCGACGTCATCTCGCCGACGACCGTGCAGAACGACATCGCGGCCGTCCACGCGGATGGTGCGCTGGCCCTGCCGTACTCGATGTCGTACGCCGGGCTGCAGAACTACCAGAGCGTCTCGGGCGTCGACCCGAGCTGGGCGCTGAAGTACGCCTCCTCCGGCCAGCCTTGGGCGTTCGAGATGAAGCCGAACCAGCCCAACACGAACCTCTACATCTTCAATCCGGCCAACACGAACTGGCAGAGCTTCATCACGGCCAAGTACCTCGATGAGGTGAACACGATGGGCTTCGACGGCGTGCACCTCGACCAGCTCGGCAACTGGGGCGCGATGACCGACACCTCGGGCAATCCCGTCGACCTGCCCGCGGGCCTCGCCTCCCTCGTCGCTGCCTCGCGGACGGCTCTGGGCAGCAGCAAGGTGCTCGGCTTCAACGCGGTCGACGGCTTCGGCGGCGACAACGTCGCGACGGGCGGCAACACCAACTACCTCTACAGCGAGCTGTGGGACAACCACGAAACCTACCTTGCGATGAAGTCGTACCTCGATACGCAGAAGCAGGAATCAGGCGGCGTCATCCCGTCGATCATCGCCGCCTACCCCAACACGAAGGATGACGCAGGCCCGACGTACGAGGCGGAGAACGCGTCCCGCACGAGCGGGCTGACCGTCATGAGCGACCACCCCGGGTACACCGGGACGGGCTTCGTCGCCAACTACGGCAACGCGGGCGACGCCGTGACCTTCACGATCACGGCACCCGAGGCGCGGCGCTACAGTCTCGTCTTCCGGTACGCGAACGGTGCCGCCGGCGACGCGACGCGCACCGTCGCGGTCGACGGCACGACGGTGGGCACCGTCACGATGCCCACCGACGGCAACTGGAACAACTGGCACTTCGACGCCGACATCGTGACCCCGAGCCTCACGGCCGGGACGCACACCGTGACGATCTCGGTCGGCACCGGCAACAGCGGCTTCGTCAACCTCGACAACCTCGTGCTCGGCACCCTCGACACGAACTCCGTCGAGCTCGAGAACGCGGCGATCGCCGCGGCGGGGGCAACCCACATCGAGATGTCTCAGGGCGACTCGATGCTCTCGGCGCCCTACTTCCCC
>NZ_LMPK01000027.1:0-3688 GCF_001423825.1 Microbacterium sp. Leaf351 | reverse complement strand
CCGCCTACGAGAACCTCCTCTACGGACCCGACGTGCACTCCGTCGACTCCGGCTCGCAGTTCGTCTCGATCGCGGGTCAGTCCACGTCGGGCGACGCCTCCGCGAACACGATCTGGACGAACGTGAAGAAGACGGCGAACGACGACGTCATCCACCTCATCAACCTCATCGGCAACGACAACACGTGGCGCGACGCGGGCAAGACGACGACGCCCGTGCTGACCAACCTCGCGGTGAAGTACTACATCGGGCCCGACGAGAACCCCACCGCGGTGCGCGTGGCCACGCCCGATGCCGGGAACGACGCGAGCACGAGCCTCAGCTACACCGTCGGCACGGACTCCTCCGGGCGCTACCTCAGCTTCACGGTGCCGCAGCTCAAAGCGTGGGACATGATCTACGTCGACCGCGGCTTCACGACCCCGAGCGCGAACCGCTATGAAGCAGAGAACGCGATCCGTACGAACGTCGGCACGAACACCGACCACGCCGGCTACACCGGCACCGGTTTCGTCGACAACTTCTATCAGGCCGGCAGCGGCGTCTCGTTCACGATCAACGCGGCCACCGCGGGCAACTACCACCTGACGCTGCGTTACGGAAACGGCGGATCCACCGCGACGCGGGTCGTCGCGGTCGACGGCCAGCAAGTCGCCACCCCCACCTTCCCCGCGCAGGGGACGTGGGACTCGTGGACGACGCTCTCCGTACCCGTGACGCTCACCGCGGGCCTGCACACCGTCGTCGTCTGGTGCACGGGCAGCGTCGGCGCGATCAACCTCGACAATCTCACGGTAGGACCCTGACCCGGTGACAGAATCTCCCCTCCCCGACACCGACTGGTGGCGCAGCAGTGTCGTCTATCAGCTCTATCTCCGCTCCTTCGCCGACAGCGACGGCGACGGGATCGGCGATCTCGGCGGCGTGACGGCGCGGCTCGACCACATCGCGCGACTCGGCGTCGACGCGATCTGGCTCAACCCCTGCTACCCGTCGCCGAACCGGGACGGCGGGTACGACGTCGCCGACTACACGGTCGTCGATCCGCTCTACGGGGGGATGCCGGCGTTCGAGCGACTGCGGGACGCGTGCCGGGCGCGGGGCATCCGACTCATGATGGACCTCGTTCCGAACCACTGCTCGGATCAGCATCCCTGGTTTCAAGCGGCGCTGCGCGCGGGCGCGGGGTCGCCGGAGCGCGCCCGGTTCCACTTCCGCGAGGGCCGGGGGTCGGGGGGAGAGGAGCCTCCGAACAACTGGCGCTCGACGTTCGGCGGCCCCGCGTGGACGCGGGTACCCGACGGACAGTGGTACCTGCACGCCTTCGACACCTCGCAGCCCGACTTCAACTGGGAGCACTCCGAGGTCGCGGAGATGTTCGACGGTGTCTTGCGCACCTGGTTCGATCGCGGCGTGGACGGCTTCCGGATCGATGTCGCCTACGCGATGGTGAAGGCGCCGGGGCTGCCCGACCTCGACGACCCCGAGGGTGACAACCCGTACCTGTGGAACCAGCCCGGCGTGCACGCGATCTTTGAGCGATGGCGCCGCATCGCGGACAGCTACACGCCTCCGCGCACGCTCCTCGGCGAGGTGTGGCTTCCTCCCGCGGCGATCGCTGACTACGTGCGGCCCGGAGAGCTGCACCAGGCGTTCTACTTCGATCTCATGCAGCAGCCCTTCGAGGCCGCCGCGTTCGAGCGTTCCGTCCGGGAGACCTTCGCGGCCCTCGACCCGGCCGGCGGTGGCCCCGCATGGGCGCTCAACAGCCA
The DNA here is from genome assembly GCF_001423825.1 of Microbacterium sp. Leaf351. Taxonomy (NCBI): domain Bacteria; kingdom Bacillati; phylum Actinomycetota; class Actinomycetes; order Micrococcales; family Microbacteriaceae; genus Microbacterium; species Microbacterium sp. Leaf351. Next base: position 1,916 of record NZ_LMPK01000027.1, on the reverse strand, counting down.
CGACGTGCACCGCTCGGTCTCGCGCTACGGACTCGTCGAACCCGAGCCGGTGCGCAGCGCCGACCCCAACGCGCTGCGCACGCGTGCGCGGGGGCGCGTCGACGTCGCTCTCGGCACGTCGCGGGCCACGGCCGCACTGATGTTTGTGCTCGGCCTTCCTGGGTCCGTGTTCCTCTTCCAGGGCGAGGAGCTCGGTCTCCCCGAGGTGCAGGACCTTCCCGATAGCGCGCGGCGCGACCCGATCTGGGAGCGCTCCGGCGGCGAGGAGCACGGGCGTGACGGATGCCGCGTGCCGCTGCCGTGGTCGGGCGATGCGCCGCCCTTCGGATTCACGGAGGGCATCTCATGGCTTCCGCTACCCGATTGGTTCCGCGACTTCACGGTTGCCCGCGAGGAGCACGACGAGAGTGTCCTGAGCTTCTACCGTGAGGCGATCGCCACGCGACGGACGATCGATCCCGCCGCGCCCCTTGAGTGGATCGCCACGGAGCGAGATGACGTGCTCGCTTACAGGCGCGGCGCCTTAACGTGTGTCGTGGTCTTCGGAGGGGAGCCGTTCAAGGCGCCCGTCGGCTGGGGCTCGCGGGTCCTCTCCAGCAGCTCCGCCCCCGACTGTCCGACCGACACCGCCTCCTGGTTTCGCGTCTGATCCTGTCCGGCTGGGAGGTTCAGGTGGCTCGCGGAGTGCTCGCGCCCAGGCGCGTAATCGGGTTCGGAAGCTCCCGGTTTAGAGCAGGCTGGGGGCGATGTGGTTGGTGAGGTTGCTGACGCAGAGGGTGGAGCCGAGCATATGTTCGAAGCATTCGTTGAGGGGTTCGGTGGGGCCGGTGGGGGGTCGAATTAGGGTGGTGAAGGCGGCGGACGGCTCGAGTCAGGCTTCGGAGCTCGGACGGATACGGTCTCGGCATACGACCACTTCTCCTCTCAGAAGCTGCGACATCCTCTCAACCACCGTTCCGGGAAGCCGAGGCAAGACTAAAGGTGTCCGGACAGGCGGGTCACGCCCCGAGTGCTTGCTACGTGCGTTGAGACGCACGTGTCACTCCCTGCGCCCGACGATCGTACGCGCGGCGCGGCGCGCCGCAGCATCCGACATGTGAGTGTCGGTGCACGTCGCCCGGACGCTCCGAGTGAGACCGCCATATACCCGGATGGCGCGCGAATCGAGTCGACGCTCGTGAGTGCTTTTCGTCCCGGTGCGTGCCCGGCGGAATAGTGTGTGACGAACGGATGCCGCGGTCGGGCGTGACGAGCAGGGGGAGTTCTCCGGGCACTCTGCGGGACGGGGGAGCGGTGAACCAGGGTGAGGTGTTCCTTCACGCGCTGATAGGCACGACGGCTGTGCTCGGTGGGACTCTCCTTTTCGTGTGGCGAATCGAGATCAGCCGCGCGATGCGAACGTTCGGCGGGGATGAGTCGTCTCGCTTCTTCAGGGGTCCGAAGCCGAACCAGCTGATTCCGACCAGCGCTGGTTTCGTGCTCATCGGCTTGGTCAACGTCGTTATGGCAGGGGCGAGCGGGGGCATCGTCCAGGGCGCCGCGGCGCCCGGAGTTCTCATTCTGTCCTACGTTGCGCTACTCGGCTCCACGGGGCTGTTGATTGCGTCTCCATGGCTCATGCGCACCGCGACCGTGGGGACGAGGACTTCTCTCGGCATAGGTTTCGGGGTGCTGAGTTCGACGCTTTGCGCCTTTCTCGTCTCCGTCGGGTTCGCGGGAATATGAGCTCCCGCGCGAGTCGGAACGACCCCGCCTTTTCAGGATGCGAGGTCGCTTGCGCACATCGCACCCCTCGGATGGCGCCCCTGAGCGGGGCGTGTTCTCTCACCGCCGCTTAGGCCGTAGGAGCTCAGGACCTCGACGTGCAGCGGTCTGGGTCAAGTCCCGTGGTGTGGTGTCACTTCGGTTGTTTCCGG
>NZ_LMPK01000026.1:4300-6256 GCF_001423825.1 Microbacterium sp. Leaf351 | reverse complement strand
CCCCGCGGGAAGTGACACCACGCTAAGAGACTCACCCGGGCTGGTGCGCGGTCGCGGGCAGTCGGTGCGGTCGCGGGCGGGTCAGGTATCGCCGCGTCCGCCCCAGTTGCGTGACCTCATGCCGCGCCGTGCCGGGATGGGGCGGTCACGCCGCCCACTGTTGCATCCGTAACACGCTGGGAGCAGGTTCCACAGATCCCATGTCCCGCCTTGCTTCGCCGGGATCTTGTGGTCAAGGCTCGGCCCGTCAGGATGCCCCCGCCGCAACCCTCGACGAAGCACCTTCCCGCACATGTGGCACTTCGCACCGGGCGGGCACACGATCGCGGTCAGCCGCTTGCGTTCCGACTCTGACAGCTTGGGCGCATAGTGCGGCATCGCGACTCACCGACCCTTCCCCCCGGACCACCCCCGGGCGTAGCCTCGATTCATGTCGAACGTTGTTGACGAGACAGAGCCGCTCGCCGACGTGGTGCGCCGTCTCCACCAGCGATTCCCCGCGATCCCGACCGAGCGGGTTGCGGACGCCGTCATGGCCGCTTACTACCGGTTCGACGGGGCACGCATACGCGACTTCATCCCGGTGCTCGTCGAGCGGGCCGCACGCAACACACTCCTACCCCTGGCGGTGTAGACCGGGCCGCAGTAGCATCGGCACACCGAATCGCCGGTCGAACGGTCCCCACGTTCGGACACCGCCCCACCTCCTCACCCCTAGGGACGTTGGTGGCGGTGTCGCGGCGGACTGGCGCGATCAGCGGCCGACACTGCGAACTCTGGCGGGTCCGCCTGCTGCGACACCAGCGCCTCCGGGCTCGGGCTCATCCGCGGTTGGTCCGGTATCACCGCGAACCCGACGACCCCGGCGAGCGCTGCCGCCGTCGTGCGTGTGAGCGTCATCGCGTCCCCCTCTCGCGCCATGCCTTGCAGCGGTCGGCGTTGCGGCGCATTACCGCGCCGAGCCTCGCGTGGCCCTCCCGTGAGGGCGTGAAGTGTGTAGGCCGACCGTCCGCGCCCCACCCGACCGCCAGCGCCAACCCGTCGCGGTGAAGGTCCGCGAGGGTTGGCACCGGCTCAAGGTCGGGCGGGTCGATGTCGGCGGGTAGGCCGCTGATCAGAACCCCAGCGCGGCCCACGTCTTGGGGCCGGCGACGCCGTCGGGCTCGAGCCCGGCGCGCGTCTGGAACTCGATCAGCGTGCGGTCGGTCGCGTTGCCGAAGTCCTCATCGACGTCCAGGTGCGAGTACAGCGGGTAGTCGCGGTTCAGGCGGCGCTGAAGGTCACCGACCGCGGGACCCTTCGAGCCCTTGCGGATCACGGGACGGCCCGGCACCGGGACGGGCGCGGCCGACGTCAGGCGACCGGCCGCGACACGGCGAATCTCGGGCAGCGGGTCGAGGAACCCGCCGCCGACACGCTGCTGCTCGAGGTGCACGCACGAGCCGACCGTCGCGCCCGAGTTGCCCTCCCACAGGATGATCCCTCCCTGCGCGATCTGCGCACCGACGGGCTGCTGCGACGCCCACGCGCCGTGCGCATACCGGAAGTCGAACAGCATGCCGTCGAGCACGCTGCGGACCACCGTCGAGTAGCCGAAGCCGTGATCGCTGCTCGGGACCGTCTTGGACACGACCACGCCCGCGTGCAGCGCGGGGACAGCGACCGCGCCAGGCGTCACCGAGTGCGAGATGTCCTGGCCGCGATGCTTGCGGCCGTTCTCGCGCGGGGCGCCGAACTGGCCCCCGTTGAGGTTGATGCCGTTCGAGTAGTAGTCCGAGGCGGCGCTCACGCGGTCACCTCGCCGTTACGGGCCTGGTCGTCGGCGTCGCCGAGACTCTCGTCGCCCTCGAGCTGCCATTCGGCGTCGTCGGGTGCGATCTCTGCCGGCTCCGAAGCCGACACGGTCGGATCACTCATCGGTGTGCCCTCCTTGAATGACGAGAGCCCCCGGCGTCG
>NZ_LMPK01000026.1:1214-4275 GCF_001423825.1 Microbacterium sp. Leaf351 | reverse complement strand
CACGCCGGGCCGACGTGCCGCGCGTTGTCTCTGCGTCCGCGGTTACAGGGCGCGCATGGCGCCCCCTCGACCGCGCGCCCTGCGGGCGACTCGTGCGGTCGGCTTATGTCGGGCGAATATCAGCCCGGCGGTTATAGGACCGTGAGCGACTGAAGGTCGAACCCACGCTCGGTGATGTCGAACACGAGGAGCCCCGGATCGGAGTCGTCCCCGGTGAGGTTGCGGAACCAGTCGGACCCGTTGTCGAGCGTCGGCGCCTGAAGCCACCACTTCGCCCGTCCCGTGTACGGATTGCGTCCGGTCGGCATGACCGACAGTGAGTGGAAGTGGCCGGTCACGAGAACGTCGGCGGCGCCCACTGGCTGCCCGCCGTGCTGCTGCCCCCGCCACCACTCGACCGCCCGGCCCGCCCGGTACTGGTTGCCGTGCACGACGCCCAGCACGGTCCCCAGGACATCGAGCGTGACCGCCTCGTCGTGCTGCCCCGGCAGATGCCAGTCGACGTCGAACCCGTGCGCACGCGCGAGGCGCTCGACGTGCCGGTGCACGTGAAGGCCGAAGTCATCGCCCGGTCGACCGAGCTGCCGCTTCCCCGACCGCCACGCGGTGTGATTGGACGGCACGCCGAGCACGTCGACATGCCCATGCCGGCGAAGGATCGACACGAAGTCGAACAGGATCAGGCCGGCCATGTCCATCTGCTGCGCGAGCGAGAGATCGTTCGTGAACGCCGGATTGCCGCCCGACTCGAACCCCTCGAACAGGTCGCCGGCCTCCGCGAGCACCGTGCGCGCCGGCTTCCGGTCGCGGAGGTGACGTGCGAGAGCGGCCTTCTTGACCTCGAGGCGCTCGAGCAGCTCAGGCGTGCCGCCCCGCGAACCCGTCTTGCCGATCTGCGGGTCAGAGAGCACGGCGACGGTGACCGGACCCGACTCGACCGGCCGCAACGCGGGCCGCGGCTTGCGGCGGGCGGCGGCGGCGAGCGCGGGAAGATCGAGCTTCGCCGAACGCGGCCGAGAGCGGAAGAAGTACGACACCCGCCACTGCCCGTCGGGGAGCTGCTTGCGCCATTGGTTGATCGTCCCGACGACCTCGATCTCGGCCGGGTCGTACCCGAACGAGCGGAGCAGCTCGGCGTCGGTCGCGACCGGCTCGATAGGCCCCGTCACGATCTCGACCTCGTCACCGCGGACCACTTGCCGCGCGCGCCACTCCGCGGGGACATCGGGCACCGTTGCGCGCACCTCGTCAGCCAGCGACATTCAGCGCCCTCCGATACTTCCCGACCTGGACGTCAGAGACGTCGAGCCCGTGCCGGGCGAGCAGCGCATGCACGTCGACATGCCGCCACGCGGGGTCGCTCAGGGCGCGCATCGCCGCCTCGCGGTCGGCGGCGTCGAGCCGGTCAAGCCAGTCGTCGATCTTCGTTCGCCGACGCGGCGCCTCCGGCGGTCCCGCGTTCACGTCGTCACTCAGTGACATGTGAGACTCCCTCCGCTCGATCGGTAGGTAGAGCAACGCCCCACAGCGCCCGCGACCGTGTGCGCCAAGAATCGACCCGCGGCGCCCGCAGAATGCGCGGCGACTCGACGACGGGTGCGTGAGGGCAGAAGGTGAGGGTCAGCGGCGGCGGGGCGCGCCCCCAAGCCGGGCACGGCTGGGGAAGCTATGGACCCAGGGAGTGTCACATCGGACTCACCCCCTTTGGCCAGGGCAGCGGGAACGCGAAAGGCCCGGCAGAGTCGCCGGGCCTTTCGTCATTTATCGCGCAAGCTGAGCTTATCAAGACCACGCGACACACCGCAAGCGGTAAGGTCGATCCGCCTTTGTCTAGCCCGACTTGACTTGTAGTGTCTAGTCGGGCTAGACTATTCTCATGATCAGCGAGCAACCCACACGCAAGGTCGTCAAGATGATGCGCAACGCCGGATGGAGCCCCCTCCGCACCGTCGGATCGCACACCGTCTGGCAGTCCCCGACCGGAGCGACCTTCACGCTCCCCGACGGGCACCGCACCATCAGCCCCGGCGTGTACCGGAACCTGCTCAAAGCAATGGAGGAAGGCGAATGAGCGACACATATAGCCCCGAGAACATCGCCCGCTCCCGCGGGCGGGCCGCGTGGTTCCGCCGCGCAGCCACCGAATCCGACGAGATCACCTCGGCCGAGTACCTAGCCGCCGCCGAAGCTATCGAACTAGGCGCAGACATGCGCGAAGCCGCCGCACTGGAAGGAGTCACCCGATGAAGCACTACACCGCCACCGCGAGCCGCGACGGGAAATGGTGGATGATCCGCATCCCCGACCTCGACGGGCTCACCCAGACCCGCCGCCTCGGCGACGCCGAGAGCACCGCCCGCGAGTACATCGCCGCAACACTCGACGTCGCACCCGACGACATCGCCGTGACCGTGACCGTGTCCGACGTGAACGGACTCGACGTGCTCGCCGAGACGCACGCGATCAGCGCAGCACGATCGGACGCCGCCGCCCTCGAGCGCGCAGCATCCGACCGTGCCGTCAGCCTCGCGAAGCGCCTCGCCGCCGCCGAGATCCCCGTCCGCGATATCGGCACGATCATGGGCGTCTCCCACCAGCGCGCCGCGCAGCTCGTCAACACCTGAGCGCCGCTCCCCCTGCGGCCCCCGAGATCGCGTCTCAGCCCAGAGGCGCAAGGAGGTGAGGTAGTCGATTCGGTGTGGCGTCCGACTATGCGCCGGCCACCAAGCAATGACCAGACACTTCGCCACCGATCCGCCGCGCACTCAATGATTGCCGACGGATACATTGAGTGCAGATTCGGCTTCAACCGACATGCTCCACTCGGCATTCAAAAACGCGCAGCGCGAGTAATCCGCCTGTCGGCCGGTTCCCATCAACGAGAGGCTGGATGTACACAATGACAAACCCGGCGCGAGAACTCGCCGACATGCTTACGGGATGGAAGAACATCCCCCCCGGAAAGAACGTCCACATGCTGCGGACCACTCACACGGGCGATCTTGACGCGTGGCGAACCCAAGCGCACGCAGCCGCACTGCTGGGAGACGTTGACCGATTT
>NZ_LMPK01000026.1:0-1185 GCF_001423825.1 Microbacterium sp. Leaf351 | reverse complement strand
GAGATGGCCGGACAGGCGGAACTGCCGCTCTTCAGCCAAGAGCTGATCGACATGCTCTACGCGACTGGTGACCTCATTGATTCGACCGAGCTTGCAGTCCCCCTCGCAGCGCCGACGCGAAGCGCGAGCATGGACGCGCTCGACGAACTCGACTCGATTCTGAACTCCGGCGAGATTTCGATGCGGGAACCGGAACGCCGCTACATCTTCGAACTCATCGCGTCGTGCCGTGCGGTGTACCGCGAATCTGAAGCCTTCGGCAGTGTCGATCTACTTCGTAGGGTGCACGAACTACTGGGTGTCCTCACGATGCTGGCGGATTCGCTCGGAGACGACAAGGAGAGCGCGAAACTCGCCGAACGCATTCGCACGGTCGCCCGGAAGGTGATCCCATACGCATCATTCGGTACCCGACTAGCCGCGGGCACCCTTGGCGCAGCCGCCGACGTGATCCAGATCACGAGTGGTCTTCATTAGGAGCCATCGAGACCTAGCGTTCGAACAATCCGCTTAAGTTCAGCCGATCGGCGCGGCTTGGCGCGCGCCTTCTCCTCCGAGTCGATCGCCAGGACGAGAGCGCATGCCGCTAGACCTAGATTCGCGCCATGCGTTTCGTTGCTCGCGGACGGATTGAACGCGACCCCGATCGGACTGGAGGGGTCCACGCTGGAATAGAAGTCAGAGATCGTGATGCCACTGTGAGATTGCTCAGACAGTGCCCGGTACGTGATGTACCAGTTTCTGCCGTCCTTCAACGCCAGACAGCGCTGCTCGAATACAAACGCTCGCGGCCCCTCGCTGGCAGATAGCTGCTTGATTACGTTGTCGGCTTGCGCCAGCAACTCACTGACGTCGCGGCCCGTTAGAGCGAGTTCACTCAGCGCCTTGACCCGCTGCTTCGCTCCATCACGCACCATCGCCACACCGGATCCCGGGGTGATCAGCAGCCATGCCGCTGTGACGGCGCACTCGACCAGCAGACGGCATAGCGGCGACGTCTCTATGCCCGAGAAATCAGGGTGGAGTGCGAGAATCGCGCGAGCACAGCGCACAGCGTGATGGGCGTGCGCAAGGATCGCCAGCGCCCTATCCACACCAACATCGGCACGGTAGGTGACGCTCTCGTGCCTGGAGTCCCGCGGGGTGGTGGTCTTTCGGGCCCGCGGCGTCGTGACCGCGACGGGG
>NZ_LMPK01000025.1:1017-2065 GCF_001423825.1 Microbacterium sp. Leaf351 | reverse complement strand
CGCGACCGCGGACAACAGGACGACTCTCATAACGACTGGACCTACGAAACGGGGTCAGCCCAACTGGAGCTCCGGCGAGGAAGGGAGCTCTCGTACAATCGACGCCCGGCCCCCGATAAGCACGGGAACGAGGTGGATCTCGATCTGATCGAGCAAGCCTGCAGTGATCGCGCCCCGCGCCGTCGCGGCGCCGTGCAGCAGCACGCCCTTGTCACGGCGGCGTCTGCCGCGTCCCGGAAGGCACCCGCGATGTCATGCATCGTGTGGTGACGAGTGGCATGGATGGATTCCAGGGATGCGACGCGCCCTTGTGGAAAGCGGCACATAGTTCAACCGGCCGTTCGCGAAGTCATCGCGGAGGGGTTGAATTGGGGCTTCTCGAATCGCGGTGCACCCCTCAAGACTTGAGGCATTCGCGTGCGCCGACGCTCGCCTTGTGGGCACCCTCGCTAGGGTGTGCCCATGCTTCGGGTCTCGCATTACGAGAGTGACTACGTCGATTTCTCATTGTTACGAAGGCCGGGAGATCCTAGCTGGCGGCGCCCGCAGGTTGGTGCGCTATCGGCGATCTCCAGTCAGTGGACTCTTGAACCGGAAGAGCGATTGCTGGTCTCGATCCCGACTGGGTCGGGAAAGACCGCAATAGCAACCGCGCTTCCGTATCTGGCGCGGGCAAAGAGGACGCTTGTTGTTGTGCCCAGCAAAGAGCTCAGGAGTCAGCTAAGTGCTGCCTTTCGGAGCCAACAGGATCTCCTAAACGTGGGTGCGCTCAATCGTGCGAGCCCAGGGCCCATTGTGGAAGAAGTGACGGGACGCCGCATCGACTGGGCTCGCTTGCAGCAGATCGACGTTGTGGTGGCACTTCCGAACTCGATCAGCCCAGAACACATGGAGGAAGCAGAACTTCCAGACCCCGAGCTGTTCGATCTCCTCATCATCGACGAAGCCCATCACGCGCCTGCGAAGACTTGGCGCGCGATCCTGGATCATTTTCCGTCTGCGCGCGCAGTCCTGCTCACGGCGACACCCCGCCGAGCTGACGGCAAAC
>NZ_LMPK01000025.1:0-981 GCF_001423825.1 Microbacterium sp. Leaf351 | reverse complement strand
CTCGGGCTGCCAGTAACGGACGAGGCGAAGGATGAGGCAATCGCGGCGGAGGTTGCCAGCCAATTGGCTCAGGCCGAGCATGCCACGAGCGTCGCACTCATACGAGTGAACACCGTCGCGCGAGCTGGGCGCGTCCAGACCATGTATGCGGCCAAGGGCGTCGATGCACGGGTTCTCATCGGGACCACATCGGTCGAAGATCGCAGTGCGATTCTCGCGGGCTGGCGAGCGGGCACGATCCGAGCGGTTATTGCAGTGGACATGCTGGGAGAGGGGATCAACGTACCGAACCTGCGGATCGTCGGCTATCACGACAAACACAAGTCGACGCCGGCCACAATGCAGTTCATTGGGCGCCTCGCGCGCGCCAACGAGGAGTACCCGCAGCAGTCTGTCCTTGTCACCGTCCACGACGAGGACGTCTACCCCGCGCTTCAGGGGGCGCTCCGCGAGTTGTACCGTGAAGACGCGGACTGGGCGACCATACTCCCGACGCTGATCGATGAGGAGATCGACCGAGAGCGGCGTGACCGGGAGTATCTCAGTGCGTTCGAAGACCCGCCGGAGAGCTTCAATTTGGCAGCCGTCAAACCGCTGACGCGCGCAGTCCTGCTAGAAGTGCCGCCCGGGGCTACGTTCGACCCGCGCTTCGCCGACGGGGTGCCCGAGGGGTTGCGGGCGGGGCAACGCCTTGCTGGTCGGCACATCGCCTACGCAGGACTCAACGAACACGCCACGCAGTTGGTCGTAATCACGTCCGAGCCTGAGAAACCGAAATGGTACGTAGGCGGCGAACTCACCCGAAGTATCTTCGAACTCGCCGTTGTGAGCTGGCAAAAGAGCCCCGACATCAACCGCTCTCATCTCTTGCTCGTCAATGCGCAGGACCTAACTCTGCTCAACGCGGTTCGAGGTGTTCTCGACCTGGAGTCCCGCGGGGTGGTGGTCTTTCGGGCCCGCGGCGTCGTGACCGCGACGGGG
>NZ_LMPK01000024.1:863-3030 GCF_001423825.1 Microbacterium sp. Leaf351 | reverse complement strand
CCCCGTCGCGGTCACGACGCCGCGGGCCCGAAAGACCACCACCCCGCGGGACTCCAGGAGACGCCGCCACCGATCACGAGCGTTGGGTACTTAGTGGTAAACACGTCCGCAACGCTGACGGACTCGCCCACTTCGTGCAGCTGCGAGGCTCGTCGTTCACAGTTCAACCCGACGAGCAACGGTCGTCTCAAGCCCTTCTCCGTGGTGGTCAAAACGCGACAGCCTGAAAATCAGATCGAGCGGGCCAAGTAGGGCCGTGGCCTCAGCTAAGCCATCCGGCGTGAGCACCACCGCGCAGCCCTCTGAAACCGCGTCATCAAACATTTGGCCCTGACGACCCCAACTGCCGTTGGTCCAGATCGTCGTCAACGCGGCAGGTCGGCCCATCCGCGTCTGCCAACCACCGAGATACTCAAGGTCCGGGTTCCAGTTCAGCGTGCTGGCCAGGCTGGGGTGCACTGCCAGCCAGTTCGCGCGTCGCTCCATGAATGCGTTGCTTTGGTTTCGAAGCAGGAACGGGACCGTGTCGGTGTCCGCGGGTGGATGGGGAAGTTCTGCGAGGTCGGAGGTTCGCGTGTTGATTCTGATTGCCGTGCGTGCGCTGGCTTCACCGCGCCGGACCAGATCGCATGCGAAGCGCTCCTCGACGTGCGGCCAATTCAGGACCGCAAGGTCGCTCCGCGCTCCGACGATCTGATCGGGGCCGGTCCGGCTCGATCGGACGTACTCGTCCAGCCGAGCTTCAGCTCCGGCAGCCCACGCTTCCGGGGTCTGGTCATGACCTGCCGGCGGGTGGGCCGGAAGCATGTTCGGCATCCGGTCGCACCCACGTCCGACCATCGCGATATCTCCGGTTCTCAATGCTCGCTCCGCATGAGGGGGAAGGGGGCCCAGTCTCCCGGAATCGACGAGATCACCCAGGACGTACCCGAACGCGCTCCGCGATGCGAGGACCACTGAACTGGGGTGTGTCAGCTTCATGCTCGCATCGAGCAGGGCACCCATCGCAGACTTGGATTCAGGCAGAGACGCCAGCGCCTTCGTGGCGTACTGACCAGCGACCGCGAGGAGCGTGTTGACGTCGAGATCGCAATACTTCGACAGCAAGAGGTAGCCGTCTCGGAAAGGTTCGAGAAACGGTGGGTCGACGCCAAAGCGGGTTTCGGGCTCCGGTCCGTCGATATCCAACAGTTGCAGACGGTAGACGGCGGGTAACGGGCGGGCAATTCTTAACTCGTGGGTCCTCGCATCGGGCGCGGAGAGTCGTCGGATAACCATGCTCCTGTGAGTCGCAATGCGAGCACGCAACGGATCCAGTGCGGCATCCCTGACGGGCCCGGCTGCGGCCAAGCAGGATGCAACAGACTCGAGCACATCGTCGGTTGCGGCGGCATCAAACAGCCGTATTAGTGCATCGACGACCGCCTTCGAACCGCGCTTCAGCGCGGAGACCACAACCTCTGCCGTTCCCTCCCGAACGGCCCAGGCTGGGTGCGTCAGGTGCATTGCAGCCAACTCTGCAATCGCCTGATCTGCCGTCAACGGCGAGGCGGAACGCTGACCCGGGACGGTCGCGGAAAGCCACCACTTGAGCATGGGAGCCTCGGGCGGCGGCGGAAGCTCAAGATTCTCCGATAGCGCCTCGAGGTACTCGCGGACGGTCTCCCAGTATCCACTGCCGGAAGTGTCCACACCGAACGCCGCGAATATCTCGTCCACATCCGTGTTCAGCATGCTGCTGTACCAGTGCTCCTCAGTGACGAAGCGGACGAAGTCCTGCGCGGCGCCGGTGGGCGTCATCGCTCCGCATGTCACCAGCACCCGGATAGCGTCGCGTCGCACGGTTCCGCGGACGCTGGACCAAGCGTCGAGTGGAGCGAGGGCGAGAGCGGTTCCGGCAAGCTCCTGGGACGATTGAATACGTCCTTCGCGGTATTCCCTTTCTGCGGCCCACACGAGGACCTTCGCTTCATGCGGTGTTCCAATGAAGACTTCCGCGACGGCATGGGCTTGAGCCTCAGCGAAGTTCCTGTCCAGCACAGGGATCCAGTCGAAATACGACGAGGTCGACTCCTCAGCGATGAGGGCCCGAAGCGAATCGAGATCGGAGGAAACTTTCCTCACCTCGGAGCGAGGCAATCGGGTCCCGTTGCGCAACTCAAGACCG
>NZ_LMPK01000024.1:0-836 GCF_001423825.1 Microbacterium sp. Leaf351 | reverse complement strand
GGGCGACTTTCAGGAGCCCCGCCTTGAGAGTACCGAGGAGGCGGGGGGATGCCCGTTCTGCGAGTGCTGCGGCCAACTCGGGATGGAACGAGTTGCTGGCGGCGGCAACGATCGAGCCCGTAACCTCCGATACCAACTCAATCGTCTCGCGGTCGGAACTACCGTGGCGGAGAAGCGAAGCGAGCAAGTTCCCCATGGCAATCGTGTGAGAAACGGTGCCGTGGGCGACCAAGTACTCGAACGTGTTGAGAGCGGTCCGGGGGGATGCGCCGGCCAAAACTTCTGGCAAGTGCTCGGCGCCGATGCCTTGGTCGGTGAGTGGTTGGGCAGCGACGAGCACGCGCGTTAGCCATGCCGCCTCGTCGTCCAGATTATCCAGCCGAGGTGCGGCGCTGCCGAGCCACTGCACCCAACGCGCAAGCTGGTAATCGTTCCGCGACCCCAACCCGAAAGCGGTTCGCCAAATATTCAAACAGACTCGCTGGGCTTCTTCCGTCCTCCCAAGGAGGGAGTACGCGTCTACAAGTGCGACTAGGTCGACAAGGGCCCCGTTGACTCCTTGTTCCGGTGCCTCCGATTCGAACGCTGCAAGGGCCTCGCTCAACCAGTCCGGGGCGACACCGGCAATGTTCAGTTTGACCCCGAGAGCAACGCGGAGCGCCGCGTGCCATTCGCGCGGTTGAGAGACGAACTTTCTGCTCATCGCCCGCTCGTAGCGACCGACTAACTGCAGGCTGACGGCCTCGAACGTATCGATTGCGAGCGTATGCAGTTCGCGTCGTTTGCTGCGCAGCGAATGGACGGAGTGGTCAGGTCGCTTGCCGGCGATCGGCGGG
>NZ_LMPK01000023.1:93357-93472 GCF_001423825.1 Microbacterium sp. Leaf351 | reverse complement strand
CCACCACCGGAAACAACCGAAGTGACACCACACCACGGGACTTGACCGGCGCGGAGGTGGGCGGGCGGGAGGTGCGAGCGCGGGCGGGGCGTGCATTCGATGTTGCCCCTCATCG
>NZ_LMPK01000023.1:93173-93242 GCF_001423825.1 Microbacterium sp. Leaf351 | reverse complement strand
GAGGTTGATTCGGAGTGTGCAGGGTGGGCGCGGGGCGATGGGTAGGGGGAGGAGGGAGGAGGGAGGAGG
>NZ_LMPK01000023.1:92075-93105 GCF_001423825.1 Microbacterium sp. Leaf351 | reverse complement strand
GAAGTGCAGCACGGTGCCGGGCGCGGCCTGCGCGAGCAGGTCGAGCGCGGCATCCGGGATGACACCGATCACCGGATATCCGCCCGTCACGGGGCCGTCGGCGAGCAGGATCGTCGGGCGGCCGGACGGCGGCACCTGAAGTGCACCCGGCACCATGCCCTCGCTCGGCAGTTCGCCGTCGCGGGTGCGGGCGAGCAGCGGTCCCTCGAGACGCATTCCGACCCGATCACTGTCGGTGCTCACCCGCCAGGGTCTCGCGAACAGGGCGTCGACAGCGGTGCGCGTGAACCAGTCGTCGCGCGGGCCGAGCGCAACCGGGAGCTCGAGCGTCTCGGCGGGCACCGTCCACGGGAACGCATCGACCACGGGGATCGGCGACGCGGGATCCGCGCCGATCGACAGCAGATCTCCGGCGCCGAGTGGTGCGGGTCCGAGTGCCGAGAGCGTGTCCGTCGCGCACGAACCCGCCTCGAGCGGCACGTCGACGCCGCCCCGCACGGCGACGATGGTGCGGATGCCGCGGCGCGGCCATCCGATCTCCAGCACCGACCCGGCAGGCCAGGCCGTCGCGACATATGCCTCGATCGGCACGCCATCGACGGTCACGTCACTCCACGCGCCGGCCAGCGCGACCCAGAGATCGCAGGTCGCGCGCAGCGCCGTCCCCCCGCCGACCACCTCGATGCCCGCGTCGCCCTCGACGTTGCCGACGAGTCGGTTCGCCGCCCGCAGCGCGGCGCGATCGAGAGCGCCGGATCGGGCGATGCCGAGGTGAGCGAGGTGGGGGCGCCCCAGATCCTGGAGCGTCGCCGAGACTCCGACACGGAGAACCTCGAACGCTCGGCGGGGCTCGGTGGGCTCGACGTTCGGCGTCGTGAGGGCGCCGGGCGCCGCGGCGGGCGTACCCCGCGCGGAATCGAGCGCGGGGCCGGGCATGGCGGGCTCGGCGTTCGGCGCGCCCGGCGCCTGGCCGGGTTCGGCCGCCGTCCCACCCGCGGCATCCGCCCGCACAGCACCCCGCACGACATCC
>NZ_LMPK01000023.1:84483-92049 GCF_001423825.1 Microbacterium sp. Leaf351 | reverse complement strand
CGAAGAGCGGCGCATCGGTGCGGCCGATGAGGCGCCACCCGCCGGGCGTCGCGCGCGGATAGGCGCCGCTGAACGCCCCCGCGAGCCCGACGCTCCCGACCGGCACCCGCGTGCGGGGGGCGTCGAGGCGCGGGACGTCGAACGGCCAGTCCGCACGCACCAGGTAGCCGAACCCGGGAGCGAACCCGGTGAAGGCGACCATCCACTCCGCTCCCGTATGCGCGGCGACGAGCGCGGGCGCATCGACTCCGAGAAGTCGCGCCGTCTCATCGAGATCGTCGCCGTCGTAGACGACCTCGAGCACTGTGACCGCCGCGGGAGCGGCGTCGCGCGGCGGGGAGGCCGCGGCATCCGTCACCCATCGGGCCACCGCGGCACGCGTGGTCGCGCGCGGATCGAACCGCACCAGCACCGTGCGCGCCGCCGGCACCAGCTCGTGCACACCCGGAACGACGGATGCCGCGAGCGACGCGTGCAGCGCCAGCGCGGCGTCGAGCGTGTCGACCTCGACGAGCACGGCCGCCTCGCCCATCGGCCGGAGCGTCGGCATCGCCGTCACCAGTCCGCGCGCACGACGATGCCCGCGGACGACAGTGCGGCGCGCACGGCCCGCGCCATGTCCACGGCCTCGGGGGTGTCGCCGTGGAGGCAGAGGGATGCGGCATCCGTCGTCACCGTCGTGCCGTCGACGGCGGCGACCCGGCGCTCGTCGACGAGGCGCACCGCGCGGCGTGCGACCTCGGCCGGATCATGCAGGAGATCGCCGGGCTCGCCGCGGGGAACGAGGTCGCCCGAGGGGAGGTGTCCGCGGTCGAGGAACGCCTCCCTCACGAAGGGCAGGCCGGCAGCAGCACTCGCGGCGGCGAGCGCGTCGCCGAGCGCGAGCACGGGAAGGGGGCGACCGAGCTCCGCTGAGAGGTCGGCGACCGCGGCGACGACCGCGGTCGCGACGAGCGGGTCGGATCCGGCCGCGTGGTACAGCGCGCCGTGCGGCTTGACATAGCGGAGGTCGGCGCCGGCGGCCCGCAGCGCCGTCAGCTGACCGGCGACGCTGGCGCGCAGATCGGCGGGGGCCATCTCGAGCCGCACCCGGCCGAAACCCGGCCGATCCGGATACGACGGATGCGCCCCGACCGCCACCCCGAACCGCGCCGCGCGCTCGACGGACGCCGCCATCGACGCGGCATCCCCCGCGTGCCCGCCGCACGCGACGTTCGCCGACGAGATCACGGCGAACATCGCCTCGTCGTCGGCGGTCGGCACCCCGTCGACCGTCTCGCCGAGGTCGGCGTTGAGGTCGATCGCGCGCATGCGCCCACGGTAGCGGGTGGGTTGCGGGGCGGGGCGAGGTGGTTGGGTTGCGGCGGGGCGGCACAGCGGGGTGGGGCGGCACTGCGGTGGCACGGAGCCGGGACGGGCGGGGACCCCGTCATGGCTGCGCAACGTCGGAACTTCTCGCCGACACCCCGGGGGCAGGATGTCGCACGTCGGCGAGCCGGGCGAAGGTTCCGACGTTGCGAGGCGGGGGTGGCACAGCGGGCCGAGCGGGGCAGGCGCGCGCCGAGCGGGCAGTCCGGCCGGCCCTCACCGCGAGACCACCCGCCCCGCCCGGGTAGCCTCGACCCATGGCCCGCGCGACTGTCGAACTGCCTCCGCAGGCGCGGCTGAGCGACGGCACCATCGCCCGCATCGTGCCGTCCGCGTACGTCTCGGGGTATGAACTCGAGGTCGACGGCACACCGCAGTCGCACGTCGACCTCGAGGATCCCTCGCACCTGCACTTCGAGTACGTCGCCCGTATGGGCGCGGTGATCGACAGATTGCGGATGCCGCGGCAGCCCCTCACGGCGGTGCACCTCGGCGCCGGCGCGCTGACCCTGCCGCGCTACATCGCGCACACCCGGCCGGGGTCGCGCCAGCAGGTCATCGAGCTGGAGCCGGCACTCGTCGACCTCGTGCGCGAGAACCTGCCGTTTCCGCGCGACGCGTCGATCCGCACCCGCATCGGCGATGCCCGCGAGGGGCTGGGGCGCCTCCCCGCCGGGCTCGTCGGCCAGGTCGACCTGGTCGTCTCCGACGTGTTCGCCGGCGCCCAGACGCCCGCACACCTCACCACCGTCGAGTTCTACCGGGCCGCGGCATCCCTGCTCGCCCCCGACGGGGTGCTCCTCGTCAACGTCGCCGACGGTGCGGGGCTCCACCACGCCCGGCGTCAGGTCGCGACGGTCGAGGCTGTGCTCGAGAACGTGATCGTGCTCGCCGAGGTGCAGGTGCTGAAGGGCCGCCGGTTCGGCAATCTCGTCGTGGCCGCCTCGGCCGCCCCGCTCCCGATCGAATGGCTGCCGCGGCTGATGGCTGCCGGTCCGCATCCGGCGAAGGTCGCGCACGGCGATGAGCTGCGCGCGTTCGTGCGCGACGCACGGCCCGCCACCGACGCGGATGCCTCGCCGTCACCGAAGCCCGCGGCATCCCTCTTCGAACGCTGACCACCCGCGCACGGCGGCACCGCCTGCGAAGGGCGTCCGGCGCGAGCGCACGATCACGTGCGCACCGCATTCCGTGCGCGAACCGCGACTGCCGCCGCCGCACGCATCACCCCCGCGCGGCAGCCCGCCCGCCCGCGAACCGCGCCCCGCCACCACACCCGGCTGTCGCCGCCCGACCGGGGGAGACAGCGCCCAGACAGCGCCGCGACAGCGGCGAGGTCGAGGGTGGAGCCATGACGAACTCCTCCCCCACCGAATGGGCGGTCGAAGCCGATGGACTCGTGAAGGTCTTCGGGCAGAACCGTGCCGTCGACGGCGTCGACCTGCGGGTGCGCACCGGGACGGTCTACGGCGTGCTCGGGCCCAACGGCGCCGGCAAGACCACCACCATCAACATGCTCGCGACCCTGATGCGCCCCGACGGCGGCAGCGGCCGCATCTTCGGCCATGACGTCGTGCGTGAACCCCAGGTCGTGCGCCAACTGATCGGCGTGACGGGCCAGTTCGCGTCCGTCGACGAGACCCTGTCGGCCACCGAGAACCTCATGATCTTCGCGCGCCTCCTCGGCCTCAGCCGGGCCGACGCGAAGCGCAAGTCCGAGGAACTCCTCGAGCGCTTCGCCCTCACCGACGCCGCCCGCCGCCCGCTGAAGAAGTTCTCCGGCGGCATGCGCCGGCGGCTCGACCTCGCGGCATCCCTCATCGCCCAGCCGCCGCTGATCTTCCTCGACGAGCCCACCACCGGACTCGACCCGCGCACGCGCGGCCAGATGTGGGACACCATCCGCGACCTGGTCGCCAGCGGGTCGACGGTGCTCCTGACCACCCAGTACCTTGACGAGGCCGACCAGCTCGCCGACCGCATCGCGGTGATCGACCGCGGCCGCGTCGTCGCCGAAGGCACGAGCGATGACCTGAAGGCGTCGGTCGGCACGTCGTCGCTGCAGCTGCGGCTCGCGGACGCGAACGACACCGGCGAGGCGCTGCAGGTGATCGAGCGCGTGCTCGGCGTGCGCGGGACGCTCTCGCCCGAGTCCGCCCGCATCACCGCACCGATGGGCGACGCCGACCGAGTCACCGATCTCCTCGTGACCCTGCGCGAGCACGGCGTGGCCCTCGCCGAGCTCAGCGTGCAGAAGCCCACCCTCGACGAGGTCTTCCTCGCCATCACCGGCCACGGGGCATCCGATGCCGACGACGCCGGTGCCGACCAGAAGCAGGAGGTGTCCGCATGACCGCCCTCGGCACCGCCCCGATCGTCCCCGCATCGGAGCGCACCCTCAAGAACCACACCAGCCTCCGCCAGACCCTCGCGAACACGTTCACGATGGCCTACCGCGGACTCGTGAAGATCCGCCGCACGCCCGAGCAGCTGTTCGACGTGACGTTCCAGCCGATCATCTTCACGCTGATGTTCGCGTACATCTTCGGCGGCGCGATCGCCGGTGACGTGCAGAACTATCTGCCGCAGCTGATCCCCGGCATCCTCGTGCAGACCGTCATCACGACCTCGGTCGTCACCGGCACGCAGCTGCGCGAGGACATGGACAAGGGCGTGTTCGACCGGTTCCGCTCGCTGCCGATCGCGCGCATCGCGCCGCTGTCGGGCGCGCTCCTGGCCGACACGCTGCGCTACGCGATCGCGACCACTCTCGTGTTCGTCATGGGCGTCATCATGGGCTACCGCCCGGGCGGCGGGTTCGGCGCCGTGGTGGTGTCGGGCATCCTCGTGATCGTCTGCTCGTGGGCGATCAGCTGGATCTTCGCGTTCTTCGGCGTCATCGCCCGCACCGCGTCGAGCGTGCAGGGCATCTCGATGCTGGTGCTCTTCCCGCTCACGTTCCTCTCGAACGCGTACGTCCCGACCTCGACCCTGCCCGACTGGCTCGCCTGGTTCGCGAACATCAACCCGATCTCGCACCTCGTCACGGCGGTGCGCGACCTCGCCAACACGGGCACCATCAGCGGTGACCTGTGGGTGTCGTTGCTCGGCGCCGCGGTGATCGTGGCGGTGTTCGCGCCGCTCACGGTGCGCGCCTACATGCGCAAGGCCTGATCGGGCGGCGCGAGGGGGTGGATGCCGCGGCATCCACCCCCTCGTCGTGTCCCCGGACGCGCAGGCTCCGGGGGAGAAGAGCGCGGCGCTCAGCCGCGCAGGATCGTGAACGACCGCTCTGCGCGACCCTCCCGCGGCTGCTCGCGCTCGGCCGACCGGGCACGCGCGACCGCATCGGCCCCCGCGATCCGCTCGGCGCGGGCGAGGTGCGCGTCGAGACGCAGGCTCGGGAAGTCCTGGCGCACGCCGCAGCTCTCGGCGAGCGCGAGCGCGGCGAGTGCGGCCTCGGCGAGCCCGGGCTGGTCGAGCGCCCACGCCGACCACCCCAGCAGCACCGTGCCCAGCACCGGGTGGTCGGTCAGCTGCGGGCGCACCCGGGCGTTGACGATCGCGCGCACCCGCAGCCGCCGCGCCCACAGCGCCCGCCGTTCGGGCGTGCCGGTGCCGTCGATCGACGCTGCCGACAGGGCCGCGCCCAAGGTGATGAGGTACCAGGGGGAGTTGCGCTGATCGCCCGACACGAAGGTGTCGATCGCGCGCGCGAACTCGTCGGCGGAACGGTCGGTGTCCCCCTCCGCACGATCGGTCTCGGCGAGACCGAACCAGCCGATCGAGGCGATCTCGCGGTCGGCGCCCGGAACCTCGGCCGCCTCCACGAGCGCGGCGAACCGCGCACGCGCCTCGTCGAACCGCCCCAGGCCGATGAGGTTGCCCGCCACCACCCACCCCTGCTGACGCACCTGCTCGTCGGCGCCGAACACACGGAACCCCTCCGCGGCACGCTCGAACCACTCGAGCGCGTCGGCGGCGGCACCGACCTGGCTCGACAGCTCCGACACCGACGACGCGGCCGCCGTCGCGAGCCACCGCACACCGCCGGCGGTCGCGATGTCCCATGCGCGCCGCGACGCGGCGAGCGCGATGGCGTGGTCGCCGTCGTTCTCGGTCGCCTGCGCCCGCACGAGCTCTCCGAGAGCGGCGACGGACGGGTCCGACGAGGCCCGCAGGCGCCCGATCGCGGCATCGAACGAGACGCGATCGCGGGTGGCGAGGATGACGTCGGCGAGCCCCGCGAACACCGGCGAGATGGGCGCGCGACGCCGACGGAACAGGGCCAGGCGCGCGAGCGGCCGGGCGGCCGGCACCCGAGTGGTGATCAGGGCGAACGCCGCTGTTCCGGTGAGCAGCACCGCCGCGGCATCCGGCGGCACCGCATCGTCGCGAACCCGGCCCATCGCCTCGATCGCGACCGTGCCGAAGGAGGTCAGCTCGGTGATCGACCCGCGCACCAGCCAGGTCTGCACGAGCAGGGCGTAGACGGTCACGACCGTGGCGTCGTCGCCGGATGCCGCGGCCCGCCGCGTCACGCTCACGAGGTTGTCGTGCTCGGCGAAGATCTCGGCGTGCACCCGCTCGTCGAACGCGGTCGCGAGACGCTCGGCCGCGAAGGCGACCGCCCATCGGGCGACCGCGTCGAGGGCGTCGTCGTGCGCATCGGGGCCGAGGCGCGACATCCCGAACTCGCGCACCGTCTCGAGCATGCGGAACCGCACCGCACCCGTCTGCGGGTCGTCGGCGGCGATGAGGAGGGAGTGCGAGACGAGGCGCTCGAGCACGTCGTCGGCGCCGGGCACACCGATCACGCTCGCGGCGGCCTCCGCGGCGAAGCCGGCGGGGAAGACGGCCAGGCGCTCCCACGCCCGCTGGGCGGAGGCGTCGAGCAGGTCCCAGCTCCACGCGATCACGGCCTCGAGGGTGCGGTGGCGCTCGGGGGCGTCGCGGGGTCCGGTGGTGAGGATCGCGAAGCGGTCGCCGAGGCGCTGCTCGATCTGCTCGGGGGTCATCGTGCGCACGCGGGCCGCGGCGAGCTCGATCGCGAGCGGCAGGCCGTCGAGGTGGGTGCACAGTCGCGCGACGACGACCGGGTCGAGCCGCGCACCCGGACGCACCGCGCGAGCGCGCTCGACGAACAGACGCACCGCGGGGGCATCGACGTCGTCGGCGATCGGCAGCGGGTCGAGCGCGAGCACGACCTCGCCCGACACGTCGAGCGGCGTGCGGCTCGTGGTGAGCACGCGCAGCCCCGGCGCCGCCCGCACGACATCGGCGACCCACGCCGCCGCCCCGGCCACGATCTGTTCGCAGTTGTCGAGCACGACCAGCGTGTGCCGCTCGCCGATCATCGCGAGCACGCGGGCGCGCAGATCGGGGCGCGGCGCCTGGTCCGACAGCCGCCCGCTCGTCGCCGCCTCGGTGATGCCCAGGGCCGCGGCGATCGCGAACGGCACATCCTCGTCGGTGCGCACGCCCGCGAGCGGCACGACGGCGACGAGGTCCGCATCGGATGCCGCGGCCGCCGCCTGCGCGAGCCGGGTCTTGCCGAGCCCGCCGGCGCCGAGGATCGTCACGATGCGCGCCTCGGCGAGCAGGGTGGCGACCGCCGCGAGGTCGCCGTCACGTCCGATGAGCGGCGTCGGCGCCGAGCGAAGACCGATGCGCACGCGCCCGGCGACGGGGGCGTCCTCGCGCAGCAGCGCCGCGTGGGCCGCCACGAGGGCGGGGCCGGGCGAGGAGCCGAGATCGTCGCGCAGGCGCGCCCGGTGCGCCGCGAAGACCGCGAGCGCATCAGACGTGCGGCCGGCGGCCCGCAGCGAGGCGAGGAGCCCCGCCGCCGCCTCGTCGTCATAGGGCTGCGCGTCGTGCAGCGCCCGCCAGGCCGGAACGGCGTCGGCGGCGCGTCCGGTCGCATCGAGCGTGCGGGCGCGCTCGCGCCGCAGGGCGTCACGCAGACGAGCGGATGCCGCGCGCAGCGCGTCCGCCGCCGGGGCGTCGCCGAGATCCCCGCCCACCTCGCCCCGCCAGAGCGCGAGAGCGTCATCGAGCGCGGTCAGGCGCGCGGCATCCGTGAGCGGCAACCCGACGGCGTCGTCATGGCGCGCCTGTGCGCACACCAGATCGACGGCGTCCGGCGCGATCGCGTAGCCCGCGGCATCGCTGCGGATGATCTCGACGCCCGCGACCTGC
>NZ_LMPK01000023.1:75153-84461 GCF_001423825.1 Microbacterium sp. Leaf351 | reverse complement strand
CCTCGTCGGCGAGCGCCTCGACGCCGACCGACGATCCGGGAGGCGAGGCCAGCGCGAGAGCGGCCACGAGGGCGCGCGCCGTCGGACCCGCGAGAGTCGACACCGCACCGTCGACGGCGTCGACCTCGACCGGGCCGAGCACGCGGACGCGGGGCGCGGAGGTCGGCACACGGCGAGCCTAGGACACGCCGTCGCGGCGCGCCCTCGGCTCCCGAGGGCGCGGGAGCCCGCAGACTGGAGCGGGGCCGCGCAAGACGGGGAGGCGATGTCGTGAGCTACATCCAGGGATACGACCACCAGACCCTGCGGGAGATCGTCGACCCGCGCGCGTGCCGCGAGCGCCTCGAGGAGATCGACGGCCAGCGCAGCCTGCCCGCGCTGCTCGAGCGCGTCTGGCTGCTGAAGGTGACCGACCAGCTCGACGAGGCTCGTGAGGTCGCGGAGGTCGCGGTGCGCACGGCCCGCATGGCCGGCACCCGTCGCGACCTGCTGCGGGCGCGCATCCTGCACGCGACGGTGCAGCAGTTCCGCGGTCAGCTCGCCGCCGCCGACCAGGAGCTCACCCTGTGCGCCGAGGAGGCGGAGGGGCTCGGCCTCGCCCGCATCGCCGCGTTCGCCTACCAGCACCGCGCCAAGGTGCGCCTCGAGCTCGGCGAGCTCGATGGGGCTCGCGCCGATGTGAAAGCCACCCTGTTCCTGCGACGGGAGGCCGGGGCATCCGAGGAGGAGCTCACCTCGACGCTGCTCGCCATCGACCTGCTCGACCGCATGCGCGCGGGCGCCGCCGCGAGCATCGCCGGCTGACTGTCGTACCTTTGTTCTAGTCTTCCATCATGTCCGAACTGCATCGCGTGCGCACCTGGGCCGAGGCCCTGATCCGGCTGCACCTCGACGACGGATGGACGTTCGCGTTCGATGCCGCGAAGTTGCGGGCCGGCCAATGCGACTACACGCGCAAGCGCATCACCGTCTCGCGCTACCTCGCGGCACGGTTCGACGACGACGCCAACCACCAGACCCTGCTGCACGAGGTCGCGCACGCCCTCGCGGGCGTCGACGCCGGGCACGGGCCGGCCTGGAAGGCGATCGCGCACGACCTGGGCTACGTCGGCGGCACGACCCACCGCGGCGAGACCGCGACAGAGCTCGCGCCGTGGGTCGGCGTCTGCCCGGCCGGGCACACCGTCTACCGGCACCGACGCGCCGTGCGCGCCACGTCGTGCGCGAAATGCGCCCCCCGGTTCGACCCGCGCTTCGTGCTGGTCTGGTCGCGGCGTGAGATCACGCCGGCACAACGGCGCGCCGCGATGACGCCCCGCTGAGCGGAGTCTGCGGCGTCGCCGATGGTCGGGGCGGGCGTCGCTGACGTCGCCGCGCTCTCAGCCGAGCGGCACGAACACGTCGCCGCGCGCTCAGGCACGCGGAACGAACACGCCGTCGCGCAGCACCGCGACCGCGTCGACCGCGTCGACCTCGGCGGCGGCGAGCACGTCGGCCCGCGCGTCACCCGCGATCAACTCCTGGCCGCTGCCGCTCGCGGTGAGCAGGTGGCGCAGGGCCGGTCGAAGCCCGCGGAACGCCTCGCACGCCGCGGCCGCCTCGGGCGACGTGTGATCGACACCGAGATCGCCGAGAGCGGATACAACCGCCCCCGCGCCGAAGAGATCCTCCACGGCGAACCGCACGTCGTCGCCGTCGCGCTCTCCGGCGGCGATCACCGCGATCGAGGTGCGCTGCCCGCGACGGTGCTGCTCGTGGAGCACCGCGCGTGCGACCGCCCCGGGGTTGCGCAGCGACCCCGCGAACACCGTCGCCCCGCTCGCCGCCGCAGCCACCGCGACCGGTGCGCCCGACTGCCCCGCGAGATCGGTGAGCGCGGCGGAGTCGCCGCGGGCCGCGGCATCCGTCACCGTCGTCGACAGGCGCAGTACGTCGACCACCACCACGACATCGGCCGGCGCGAGGCGGGCGAGGCCCGCCACCCCCCACTCGACACGCACCTGATAGCGGGACTGATCGGCGGGGGACGGCATCCTGCCAGCGTATGCCGCCCCGCGCGGACGGCCACCCGTGTGACACTGGGCGCATGCGCGTGCTGCTGAAGTTCGTGATCGACTGCGATGCGGATGCCGCCTGGCGCGCCGTGCACTCGCCGCGCGCCGCGGCGGAGCTGTACGGACCGCTCGTCGAGATGCGGCCGCTCGAGCCGCTGCCGACCCGCTGGGAGCCCGGGACGGATGCCGCGGTCGACCTGGTCGCCGCGGGCATCACGATCGGGCGGCAGCTCATCGCGATCACCGATCGCGTCGTCGACGGCCCCGACGGTCAGGTGCGCATCGTGCGGGACTCGGGCACCCCGCTCACCGGGCCGCTCGCGGCGCTCGATGTCTGGGACCACCAGATGGCGATCTCGGCCGCACCTGGGGATCCCCGCCGCACGCTCTGGCGCGAGCGCCTCGTCATCGGCGGACGCGCGGCGCCCGCCCTCTGGCCCGGCCTGTGGGCGACCTGGCAGTGGCGGGCGACGCGCATCCGTGCGCTCGCGCCCTCGTGGGCGCACGACCCGCAGCCCTGACCGCGCGCCGACCCGCGGTGTGACCCTGGATCAGCCCGCGGTGCGACCCCGGGGTGTGACCCGGGGTGTGACCCGCCCTCTGACCCCGAGGTGTTCGCCCGTCGGGCGAACACACCCTCCGCACAACGTCGGAACTTCCGACCGACGCGCCGAGCACGGATGCCGCGGCGCGGGGTGGCGGCCAGAAGTTCCGACGATGCGCGCGGGGGGCGCGGAGTGGCGCGCGGAGGGCGCGGAGTGGGTCGCGGAGCTGTCCCCGAGGCGGGGGCGCCGAGGTGGGGGCGCCGAGCGGCGGGGGAGGACCCCACTCGACGCGCGCCGAGCGCCGTGCGCGCGCCGCGCTCAGTCCTGCGCGAGGGCGGCGACCGGGCTCGTGCGGGTCGCGATGCGCGTCGGCACGACCGTCGCCACCAGGGCGACGACCACGGTCGCCGCGATCACCACGATGAGCGGGATCGGCGGGATCACCGGCCAGACCAGGGTGGCCGCGGCATCCGGCGTCAGCTTCACCGACCCGAGCACGGCCTGCGCCCCCGCCCAGCCGTACGCGGTGCCGAGCACGATGCCGACGACGAGCGACGCGAGCACGAGGTGCACCGCCTCGAGCAGCACGACCAGCCGCACCTGCCGGGACGAGAGCCCGAGGGCGCGCAGCAGCGCGAACTCGCGGCGCCGCTGATGCACACCGAGCGCGAGCTGGTCGACGACGCCGATCGCGGCGATCACTCCGCAGACGGCGACGAGGGCCATCATGACCGTGGTGAATCCGGTGAAGCCCGCGGTCATCTCCGGCGGCGCCTCACCACCGGCGGAGGCGACGAGCACGCCGATCGCGCTGGAGCCGGCGACGGCGAACATCATCACGAGCGCGACGCCCATCACGAGCGCGATCGCCATACGACTGGACCGCTCCGGATGCCGCAGCGCGTTCTCTGCGGCGAGGCGGGCGACGGCCGACCGGCCGAAGAGGCGACCGATCAGACGCAGCACCGGCGGCATCACGAGGTGCGCGCCCAGGGCGAGGGCGGTGAATGAGAGGAGCCCGCCGGGGAACGCGATGAGCACGCCATAGGGCGAAGAGAGCCCTACGACGACGCCGAGCGCGAGAAGGCCTACACCCGACGCCCCGAGCACGAGCGCGGCGACCGTGCGGCCGTGCGAGCGCGACAGCTCCTGAGTGGATGCCTCGACCGCCTGTCCGAGCGCGGCCATCGGCGTGACCCGCAGCACCCGACGCGAGCCCGCCCACGCGCCGGCCCACGTGGTGAGCGCGACCACCGCCGCCGGCACGAGGAGCACCGGGCGGATCAGTTCGAGCCCGGGCGCCGCGATGCCGTAGGCATTCTCGAGCACCCACACGCCGGCGAACGACAGCACCGTGCCGCCGACGAGCCCCGCGACGGCGCCGACGATCCCCGCGACGAGTCCGAGGCGGGCGACGTCGCGGCGCTGGGAGCGGGCGGTGGAGCCGAGCAGACGCAACAGGGCGATCTGGCGTACGCGGCCCGCGACGACCGTCGCGAACGTGTTCGCCGTGACGATCGAGGCGACGTACACGGCGACCCCGACGAGCAGGCTCGTGAGGATGCCACTGACCACCGCGAACGTGCGCGACTCGCCGACGTGCGGGTTGGCGGAGATCGAGGCCGACAGGAACGCGGTCGCGCTCAGCAGCACGACGGCGAACGCGGTCGCGACCGCGGCGATCAGCACGGTGGCGCCGGTTCCGCGCTCGCGCAGCGAGAACCCGCCGATCCGCACGCGCGGCGGCGAGGCGACGGCGGTCACCGCGGTCATGACGCGGCCTCAGTGGCGCGCAGCTCGCGAGCCGTCATGAACGCCGAGATCTCCTCGGCGCTCTGGCCGCGGGTGTCGGCGACGACGCGACCGTCGGCGAGGTGTACGACGCGGTCGGCGTGACTCGCGGCGATCGGGTCGTGGGTGACCATCGCGATCGACTGTCCGTGCTCGCGCGACGCGGTCTGCAGCAGGCGCAGCACCTCGGCGCCCGAACGGGAGTCGAGGTTGCCGGTCGGCTCGTCCGCGAACACGAGGTCGGGCGCGGTGGCGAGGGCGCGGGCGATCGCGACGCGCTGCTGCTGGCCGCCGGAGAGCTCGTGCGGGCGATGGGTGAGCCGGTTCGCGAGACCGAGCGACTCGACGAGCCCGTCGATGCGTGCCCGCTCGAGCGCGGTCGGCGCACGCCCGTCGAGCTCGATCGGCAGGGCGATGTTGCCGCGCACGTCGAGGGTGGGCACCAGGTTGAACGCCTGGAAGACGAAGCCGATGCGACGACGGCGCAGCAGCGTCAGCTCGGTGTCGCCGAGACCGGTGATCTCCGTCTCCCCCAGCCACACCCGACCCGACGTCGGAGCGTCGAGCGCCGCCATCACGTGCATGAGCGTGGACTTTCCCGACCCCGACGGGCCCATGATCGCGGTGAACTCGCCGCGCCCGATCGAGAGCGAGACGTCGTCGAGGGCGCGCACCGGGTTGTCGGTCGAGCCGTAGGTCTTGGTGAGGTGCGCGACGCGCGCGGCGGGCGGGGGCGGGGTGGTCGAGTCATCCATGTCGTCGACGCTACGAAGACGCGCCCGGATGCCGCGTCGCCCGCGGGTCGCATCGGGGTCATCCCGGAGGATGACCTCGCGCGGCGCGCGTCGCCGCGTGCCGGTGCGCGTCAGGCGAGCCCGTGCTCGTACGCGAACACGACGAGCTGCACGCGGTCGCGCAGGCCGAGCTTCGTGAGGATGCGGCTGACGTGGGTCTTGACCGTGGCCTCCGACAGGAACTCTCCCGTCGCGATCTCGGCGTTGGAGAGCCCGCGCGCGGCGAGCGCGAAGATCTCCCGCTCGCGCTCGGTGAGGGCGGCGAAGGCCGCGGGCGCGGGGCGGGGTGCGGCATCCGTCATCGATGCGAACAGCTCGCGGGTCGCGGATGCCGCGATCACCGCAGACCCCGCGTGCACCGTGCGCACCGCGGCGAGGAGGAACTCGGGCTCGGCGTCCTTCAGCAGGAAGCCGCTCGCGCCCTCCCGGATCGCGCGCGCGGCGGCCTCGTCGAGGTCGAACGTGGTGAGCATGACGACGCGGGGCGGGTCGTCGTCGCCCAGTAGCTCCGCCGTCGCGGCGATGCCGTCGAGGACGGGCATGCGGATGTCCATCAGCACGATGTCGGGGCGCATCACCCGCGCGACTGCGACGCCCTCGCGCCCGTCGCCCGCCTCGCCGACCACCTCGATGTCGGGCTGCGAGTCGAGCACCATGCGGATGCCCGCGCGGAACAGCGCCTGGTCGTCGACCAGCACCACCCGGATCACGCGAGGCCCCGCGGGAGAACCGCCACGACGACGAACTCGTCGCCGCGGGGCGCCGCGCCGAGCGATCCGCCGACGAGGTGGGCACGCTCGGTCATGCCGATGATGCCGTGGCCCGGCGCCGGGGCGCTCGGCTCACCGCCCGGGCGCACGCCGTTGCGCACCTCGACCGACACGGCTTCCTCGCTCCACGCGACCCGCACGCTCACCGCGCCGCCGTCGCCGTGGCGCAGGGCGTTCGTGAGCGCCTCCTGCACGATGCGGTAGACCGCCAGCTGCAGCGGTGCCGGCGGATCGGCGAGCGGCGGACGCACCTCCACCCGCAGGTCGATGCCCGCCCCGTGCACCTGCGCGAACAGCGCATCGAGGTCGGCGAGTCCGGGCTGCGGGCCGGCGCCTTGGCTGTGCCGCAGCTGCTCGAGCAGCAGGCGCACGTCGGTGAGCGCGGCGCGGGCCGTCGACGCGATCGTCGCGAGGGCCGCGGTCGTCGCCTCGGGGTCGGATGCCGCGGCGTACCGCGCCCCGTCGGCCTGGGCGATCACCACCGCCAGCGAGTGGCCGACGATGTCGTGCATGTCGCGGGCGATGCGCACCCGCTCCTGCTCGGCCGCCGCCTCCGCCTCGGCGCGGCGCTGGGCCTCCCGGGTCTCGCGGGAGACCCGGATCGAGCGCACGAGGGCTCCGGCCGTCCACGACAGCAGCAGCGCGAACAGGATCAAGGCGAACACGAAGCCGACGATCACGACTCGCTCGAGCGGGAACGAGAAGCGGTTCGTCGCGGCGGCCAGCCCCCACACGCCCTGGAAGATCGACAGGTACGCGGTCGCGATGGCCGCCCCGCCGACGGCGGAGGCGAGGGCGAGACGGGACATCCGCCGGGAGCCGTACGCCGCGACGGCATACAGCACGATCAGGGCGCCGAGATTGCTCGGGCGCGGGGTCAGCAGGGCGACCATCTGTCCGATCGCGGCGAGCCACGCGAGCCCCAGCGCGAGCGCCGGCGACCAGCGGCGCGCGGCGACGGCGGCAGCGAAGACGAGTCCGACGACGGGCTGCGCCGGCCCGAATCCGACCGTGCCGAACCAGTACGGCGTGAGCTCCGGCAGCACCAGGAGCAGCACGAACCCCGCGGCGAGCACGAGGTCGAACGCCAGTTGCGGGCGGGTCAGGGGTCGGAACACCGTCTCACGCTACGGGAGGCGGCCGGACGCGGCATCCGTCTCGGGGTGTATTCGGGTGCGGCCACTTTCGTCGCAGCGCACTCGCCTCCGCATCGCCCGCCGACTCGCCGCGCACGGTCGGAACTTCTGCCTGACACGCCGCAGGCGGATGCCACAGCACGGCGTGGCGGCCAAAAGTTCCGACGGTGCGCGCGGCGGGTGGGATGGGAACCACCGACGGGCGCGCGGCGGGTGGGGTGGGAGCCGCCGGGCCGCGCGCCGGTCAGGTGAGCGGCGGGGCGACGGCCGCGTCAGCGAGCGCGTCGGCGATGCCGAGCACATTGGATGCCGCGAGCCCGGCCGTCACCCGCACGTGCGCCTCGGGCGGCTCGCCCATCACGAACGGCGACCCGGCCGCCACCGCGATGCCCGCGGCGGCCAGCCTCACGAGGGCCGCGCGCTCGGAGACGACGGGGAGCCAGAGGTTGATTCCGTCGGGGTCGCCGACGTCGATGCCGCGTTTGCGCAGCGCGACCGCGAGGCGGTCGACCCGGTCGCGGTAGACGAGACGGGCGGTGCGCACCCGCGCGACGGCGCCGTCATCGGTGAGGAGGCCGAGCAGCACCGTCTGCAGCAGCCGCGACGTCCACCCCGGGCCGAGCATGCGTCGCGAGACCACCCGCTCGACGATGTGCGCCGGCCCGCCGAGCGCGGCGATGCGCAGGTCGGGCCCGTGCGACTTCGAGAAGCTGCGCACGTGCACGACCTGACCCGGGATCCACCGGGCGAGGGTCACATCGGGCGCCGAGCAGATGAGACCGGAGTGGTCGTCCTCGATCACGACGACGCGGTCGCCACCGGGAGCGGCGCGCATCACGCGCGCGAGCGCGCGGGCACGTTCGGCGTCCATCGATGCGCCGGTGGGGTTCTGGGCCCGTGGCTGCAGGATGACCGCGCTCGGTCGCCGCACGAGTGCGCGCTGCAGCGACGCCGGCGCGACGCCCAGGGCATCGAGCTCGAGAGGGACCGCCTCGGCGCCCAGCGCCTCGAGCAGATCGAAGAAGTACGGGAACCCGGGCGACTCGACGGCGACCCGGTCCCCGAAGCGCACGACCTGCTCGAGGGTGCGGGCGATGCCGTCCAGCGCCCCATCGACGACGGTGATCGTCTCGGCGGGCGACGGCCAGGTCTCGGCGAAGAGGGCACCGAGCTCGGGCAGCACCGGCAGGTCGTGGTAGCGGCCGGTGTCGGCTCGGGGCGACACCCGCGAGAACGCCGCCTCGAGCGGCGGCAGCAGGGCGGGATCGGGCGTGCCGAGCGAGAGGTCGAGCCGCGTCTCGAGGGGCGCAGCGGCGAGATCCTGCACCCGGGGGCTCAGCCAGCCGGCGCGATCGACCCGCACGAACGAGCCCGCCCGCCCGCGCGAGACGATGACCCCGGCACCCGAGAGCGCGTGCCATGCGGCGCTCACCGTGCCGGCCGACACTCCGAGATCCGATGCCACCTCGCGCACCGTCGGCAGCCGCTCGCCCGGGGCGAGAGCACCCTCCGTGACCAGGCGGGCGATCTCTGCGGCGATCGCGCGCGGCGTGCGCTCGGCGAGGTTCGCGAGGGCGGCGAGGCGCGGCATCCGATGTCCTTCCCGGCGCACGAGATTTACGGATGCGTCACAGCGGGAAACCGAAGAGAAATGTTCAAGCAGAACAGTAACAGAACGGGATGACCCCGCCGGCGCGTCCGTCGCACCCCGTCAGCGGTGATCGCTGCGCGGGTGCACAGACGTCGACGGAGGCGAACATGACGACGGTACGCGCGGCCATCACGCAGACCACCTGGACGGGCGACAAGGCATCGATGCTCGACAAGCACGAGCAGTTCGCCCGGGATGCCGCGGCCCAGGGAGCGCAGGTCATCTGCTTCCAAGAGCTCTTCTACGGCCCCTACTTCGGCATCACGCAGGACAAGAAGTACTACCGGTACGCGGAGCCCGCCGACGGCCCCATCGTGCAGCGCTTCGCCGCGCTCGCCAAGGAGCTGAGCATGGTCATGATCCTCCCGATCTACGAGGAGGAGCAGACCGGCGTCTACTACAACACCGCCGTCGTCGTCGACGCCGACGGCACCATCGTCGGCAAGTACCGCAAGAACCACATCCCCCACGTCGAGAAGTTCTGGGAGAAGTTCTACTTCCGTCCGGGCAACCTCGGCTACCCGGTCTTCGACACCGCCGTCGGCAAGGTCGGCGTGGTGATCTGCT
>NZ_LMPK01000023.1:74139-75139 GCF_001423825.1 Microbacterium sp. Leaf351 | reverse complement strand
CCAAGCCAGGCCTCTCGAACCGCCTCTGGGAGATCGAGCAGCCCGCCGCGGCGGTCGCGAACGGCTACTTCGTCCTCGCCCCCAACCGCGTCGGCCGCGAGGACAACGAGTACGGCGACGAGGCGGTCACCTTCTACGGCACCAGCCAGATCGTCGACCCGCGCGGCAACTACGTCGGCGCGCTCGGCTCGGGCGAGTCCGAGGAGATCCTCATCCGCGACCTCGACATGGACCTCGTGCAGGAGATGCGCGACGACTGGCAGTTCTTCCGCGACCGCCGCCCCGACACCTACGACGAGATCACGGCTCCCTGAGCCCGACCGGCGCGCAGCGGCATCCGATTCGACAGGAGCGACCCATGGCCACGACCCTCATCACCGGCGGCACCGTCGTCAACGCGACCGGCACGGGCGACGCCGACGTGCTCATCGACGGCGAGACCATCGTCGCGGTGCTCGCGCCCGGCTCGACACTGCTCGGGCACGACCTCGCCCGCTCGGTCGACACCGTCGTCGACGCGACCGGCAAGTACGTCATCCCCGGCGGCATCGACGCCCACACCCACATGGAGATGCCCTTCGGCGGCACCTTCGCCAGCGACACCTTCGAGACCGGCACCCGTGCCGCCGCGATCGGCGGCACGACGAGCATCGTCGACTTCGTCGTGCAGTACCCCGAGCAGAACATCCTCGAGCAGTACCACGCGTGGCACGAGAAGGCCGCCGGCAACTGCGCGATCGACTACGGGTTCCACCAGATCCTCTCCGACGTGCAGGACTCGTCGCTGACCGCGATGGACGAGCTGATCGCCGAGGGCGTGACATCCTTCAAGCTCTTCATGGCCTACAAGGGCGTCTTCCTCTCGGACGACGGGCAGATCCTGCGGGCGTTCCAGAAGGGCGCCGACAACGGCGCGATGATGATGATGCACGCCGAGAACGGCGCGATCATCGACGTGCTCGTGCAGCAGGCGCTCGAGGCCGGGAAGACCAGCCCGTAC
>NZ_LMPK01000023.1:69856-74134 GCF_001423825.1 Microbacterium sp. Leaf351 | reverse complement strand
CCGACCTGACCGGTGCGCCGCTCTACGTCGTGCACGTGAGCGCCAAGCAGGCCGTCGAGCAGATCGCCGCCGCCCGCGACCGCGGCCTCAACGTGTTCGGCGAGACCTGCCCGCAGTACCTCTACCTCTCGCTCGAGGACCAGCTCGGCGCCGTCAGCGAGGAGTGGGGCGACTTCGAGGGCGCGAAGTGGGTGTGCTCGACTCCGCTGCGCTCGAAGCACGAGGGTCACCAGCACCACATGTGGCAGAGCCTGCGCACGAACGACATCCAGATGGTCTCGACCGACCACTGCCCGTTCTGCATGAAGGACCAGAAGGACATGGGCATCGGCAACTTCGCGAAGATCCCCAACGGGATCGGATCGGTCGAGCACCGCATGGACCTCATGTACCAGGGGGTCGTGTCGGGTCAGATCACCCTCCCCCGCTGGGTCGAGCTCACCAGCACCACACCGGCGCGCATGTTCGGCATGTACGGCAAGAAGGGCGTCATCCAGCCCGGCGCCGACGGCGATGTCGTGGTCTACGACCCGAACGGCCACACCTCGATCGGGGTGGGGAAGACCCACCACATGAACATGGACTACTCGGCCTGGGAGGGGTTCGAGATCGACGGACACGTCGACACGGTCGTCTCCCGCGGCAAGGTCGTCGTCGACGGCGGCTCCTACCTCGGCAGCAAGGGCGACGGGCGCTACATCAAGCGCGGCCTGAGCCAGTACCTGGTCTGAGGGGGCGGCACATGGATTTCGGCGTCGTCCTGCAGACCAACCCGCCCGCCGCCCGCACGGTGCAGCTCGCACAGCTCGCCGAGGCGCACGGCTTCTCCCACCTGTGGACCTTCGACTCGCACCTGCTCTGGCAGGAGCCGTACGTCATCCACTCGGCGATCCTGAACGCGACCAAGCGCATCGTCGTCGGCCCGTTCGTCACCAACCCCGCCACCCGCGACTGGACCGTCACCGCGAGCGTGTTCGCGACCCTGAACGAGATGTACGGCAACCGCACGATCTGCGGCATCGGCCGCGGCGACTCGGCGGTGCGGGTCACGAACGGCAAGCCGGTGACCATGTCGGAGCTGCGCGAGTCGATCCACGTGATCCGCGAGCTCGCGAACTCCCGCCCGGTCGAGTACAGGGGCGCCACCCTGCAGTTCCCCTGGAGTCGCGGCTCGGAGCTCGACGTCTGGGTCGCGGCCTACGGCCCGATGGCGCTGAAGCTCACCGGCGAGGTGGGCGACGGCTTCATCCTGCAGCTGGCGGACGTCGACATCGCGGCCTGGATGATCAAGGTCGTGAAGGATGCCGCGGCCGCCGCCGGCCGCGACCCCGAGTCGATCGCCTTCTGCGTCGCGGCGCCGATGTACATCGGCGACGACTGGGAGCACATGCGCGATCAGTGCCGCTGGTTCGGCGGAATGGTGGGCAACCACGTCGCCGACATCGTCTCGAAGTACGGCACTGCGGGCGACGTTCCGGCGGCGCTCACGGACTACATCGCCGGACGCACCGGGTACGACTACAACTCGCACGGCCGCGCGCACAACGACCACGTCGACTTCGTGCCCGACGAGATCGTCGACCGTTTCTGCCTGCTCGGCACCGCGGAGGACCACATCGCCAAGCTCGAGCAGCTGCGGGCCATCGGGGTGACGCAGTTCGCGGGCTACCTCCAGCACGACAACAAGGAGGAGACGATGCGGGTGTACGGCGAGACCGTCATCCCCGCCCTCGCCGACCAGGTGACCGCGAAGCGATGATGCGCCGCCTGCGCCCGATCCTCCTCGGCATCGCCGNGATCGCGGGGATCACGGTGCTGCCGCGCGCCTCCGACCTGGCGATGCCTCACCTGGGCGCGATGCTCGACCGGGCCCTGTCGCCGGTCACGCGGGCTGCCGGTTCGCCCGCTCTGTGGCTCGCGACGCTGCAGGCGGCGTCGTTCAGCTTCGGCATCGCCGTCGTCGGATGGCTCGTGGGTGTCGTGGTCGGCATCGCGATCGCGATCGTCATGCAGCGCTTCCGCACCGCGCAGTCGGCGCTCCTGCCGTGGGTCGTGCTCAGCCAGACCGTTCCGCTCATCGCGCTCGCACCGCTCGTGCGACGCATCGGCACGCAGCTCTCCACCGGCGGATTCGAGTGGCAGGACTGGATGTCGGTCGCGCTCATCGCGAGCTACCTCGCCTTCTTCCCCGTGTCGATCGGGGCGCTGCGCGGCTTCGGGTCGCCGACCGCCGAGCACCTCGACCTGATGCGCGCCTACGGGGTGGGGTGGTGGCGCACGTTCCTCGCGGTGCGGGTGCCCGCCAGCATCCCGTTCCTCCTCCCGGCCCTGCGTCTGGCCGCGGTCAATGCGGTGGTGGGCACCATCGTCGCCGAGGTGTCGATCGGACTGCGCGGCGGCATCGGCCGCGCGATCGTCGAGTTCGCGGCATCGGGCAGCGCCGACCCGGCCAAGCAGTGGTCACCGATCTTCGGCGCCGTGCTGATGGGCCTCGCCGCCGCGGGCCTGGTCGCCCTCCTCTCCCTGGCGCTGCGGCGCTACCGACGAAACGAGGTGTCGGCATGACCGAGATCGCGGTGCACGTGCGCGGGGTCGACAAGACCTTCCGCACCGGACGCGGACGCACGGTCGACGCCCTCTCGGGCATCGACCTCGAGGTGGCGGCCGGCGAGTTCGTCTCGCTGATCGGTCCGAGCGGATGCGGCAAGTCGACGCTCATGCGTCTGATCGCCGACCTCGACACCCCGACCGCGGGCGAGCTGACGGTGTTCGGCAAGACGGCGCCGCGGGCACGCCTCGACCAGGACTACGGCATCGCGTTCCAGAAGGCCGCGCTGCTGCCGTGGCGCACGGTGCGGGGCAACATCGAGCTGCCGATGGAGCTGCACGGGATGCCGCGCGCCGAGCGCCGCGCGCGCGCCGACGAGCTGATCGAGCTGGTGGGCCTCGGCGACTTCGCCGACCGGCACCCCGACCAGCTCTCGGGCGGGATGCAGCAGCGCGTCGCGATCGCGCGCGCGTTCGCCGAGAAGCCGCGGCTGCTGCTCATGGACGAGCCGTTCGGTGCGCTCGACGAGATGACCCGCGAGACCATGCAGACCGAGCTCGCCCGCATCTGCGCGGAGACGGGCGCCGCGGTCGTGTTCGTGACCCACTCGATCCCCGAGGCGGTGTTCCTCTCGGACCGGGTCGTGGTGATGTCGCCGCGGCCAGGCCGCATCCGCGAGATCCTGACGATGGATCTGCGCGGTGAGCGCACCGAGGAGCTGCGCGAGGACGAGGCGTTCTTCGAGCGCGTCAGCGCGGTGCGCGAGGCCCTGCACGGGTCCCCCTCGGCGGGGGCGAAGGGCGTCGAGAACCGATGACCGCCCCGCGCCTGCGCACCGTGCTCGCCCCGATCGTCTTCGGGATCGCCGTGGTGCTCGTCTGGCAGCTGCTGGTGACGGCGTTCCCTGCGAAAGGCTCGGCTCTGCCGGCACCGTTCACGATCGCGGGCCAGTTCGCGGCGAGCGCGGGCGTCATCGTGCAGGCGAGTCTCGGCACGGCCGCGAACGCATTGGTGGGCCTCGTCGTCGGCACGCTCGTCGCAGTCGTGCTGGCGGTGCTCGCCGCGGCGTGGCGCCCGCTCGACGAGCTGAGCGCCCCGGTCGTGACGGCGCTGTCGGTCATCCCGATCGTCGCTCTCGCGCCGGTGTTCTACGCGATGTTCGGGGCGAGCGTCGAGACCGGCCGCCAGATGATCGCGGCGATCGCCGTGCTCGTGCCCGTCTACGTCAACACCCTGCGGGGGCTGCGCACCGTCGACCCGCTGCACCGTGACCTGCTGCGCTCCTACGCGGCGGGGCGCTGGCAGACGGCACGCACCGTGACGGTGCCGGGTGCGGTTCCGTTCCTGTTCACGGGTGTGCGCATCGCCTCGTCGCTCGCGGTGATCTCGGCCCTCGTCGCCGAGTACTTCGGCGGGCCCGTCTCAGGGCTCGGCAAGGCGATCACCTCGGCGGTCTCGTCGAGCAACTACGCGCTGGCGTGGGCGTTCGTGCTCGGCGCGATCGTCACCGGACTCGTGTTCTACTGCGCCACCGCCCTGCTCGAGACCCTCGCGCTGGCGCGCCTGAGACCCACCGGATGACGCGGCCCCGGGCCGCGGCATCCGTCCCTCTTCGTCGTGCAGCACGCGACGGACACCCGAAGCACCACCGATGCACCACCGAGAGGAGAAGCACCATGAAGCACAGCACACGAAGGATGCTGGCGCTCGGCGCCGCCGGCGTCGTCGCG
>NZ_LMPK01000023.1:68685-69839 GCF_001423825.1 Microbacterium sp. Leaf351 | reverse complement strand
CCCCCGTGACCCTGCAGCTGCAGTGGGTTCCGCAGGCGCAGTTCGCGGGGTACTACGCCGCCGTCGCCCAGGGGTTCTACGAGAAGGAAGGCCTCGACGTCACGATCAAGGAGGCCGGCACCGACACGGTGCCGATCGACGTGCTCGCCTCCGGCGACGCCGACTTCGCGATCTCCTGGGTGCCGAAGGTGCTCGGCTCGATCGAGAAGGGCACGAACGTCACCGACATCGCGCAGATCTTCGAGCGCTCGGGCACCACGCAGATCTCCTTCAAGGACAAGGGCATCACCACGCCCGCGGACCTCAAGGGCAAGAAGGTCGGCAGCTGGGGCTACGGCAACGAGTGGGAGCTGTTCGCCGGCATGCAGAAGGCCGGAATCGACACCACGAAGGACATCACCCTCGTGCAGCAGGCGTTCGACATGAACGGATTCCTGTCCGGTGACATCGACGCGGCACAGGCCATGACGTACAACGAGTACGCGCAGGTGCTCGAGACGATCAACCCCGCCACCGGCAAGCTGTACCAGCCGAGCGACCTGAACGTCATCAACTGGAACGACTACGGCACCGCGATGCTGCAGGACGCCATCTGGGCCGACACCGCGAAGCTCTCGAGCGACCCGGCGTACGCCGACACCGCGGTGAAGTTCATCAAGGCGTCGATCGAGGGATGGATCTACGCCCGCGACAACCCGCAGCAGGCGGCGGACATCGTGACCCAGGCCGGGTCCACCCTCGGCACCAGCCACCAGCTGTGGATGACCAACGAGGTCAACAAGCTGATCTGGCCCTCGACGAGCGGAATCGGCATCATCAACAAGAACCAGTGGGACCAGACGGTCGGCATCGCCCTCAACACGAAGAACGAGACCGGCTCGACGATCATCACGAAGGATCCGCCGTCGACGGCGTACTCGAACGAGTACGTGCAGAAGGCGCTGGACGAATTGAAGGCCGAGGGCGTGGACGTGACGGGCAGTGGCTTCACTCCCCTCACGGTCACCCTCAAGGAGGGCGGCAACTAAGCCGCCGCGCGGGGGCCCGGGTCGTTGTCCGCCCGGGCCCCCGCATCACCGAACCAGACACGAAAGCACCCCATGAGCAGCGACCCCACCCTCGACACCCTCACGAGCGAACTCGACCGTGCCCAC
>NZ_LMPK01000023.1:65841-68668 GCF_001423825.1 Microbacterium sp. Leaf351 | reverse complement strand
CCCGCGTGTGGGACCACTCGGGTCGCACCTACCTCGACTTCTCGAGCCAACTCGTCAACGTGAACATCGGCCACCAGCATCCGGCCGTCGTCGCGGGCATCGTCGCCCAGGCGGAGCTGCTGACGACCATCGCTCCGTCGACGGCGAACCTCACCCGCGGGCAGGCGGCCGAGCGCATCGCGGGTCTCGCGCCCGACGGCTTCGAGAAGGTGTTCTTCACCAACGGCGGCGCCGACGCGAACGAGAACGCCATCCGCATGGCGCGGCTGGTCACCGGGCGCGACAAGGTCATCTCGCGCTACCGCTCGTATCACGGCAACACCGGGGCGGCGATCGTCGCGACGGGTGACTGGCGCCGCATCCCGAACGAGTTCGCCCGCGGACACGTGCACGTGTTCGGCCCGTATCTCTACCGCAGCGAGTTCTGGGCCACGACCCCCGAGGAGGAGTCGGCCCGGGCGCTGCACCACCTCGAGCGCGTCATCCAGGCGGAGGGCCCGTCCACGGTCGCGGCGATCCTGCTGGAGTCGATCCCGGGCACCGCGGGCGTCATGGTGCCTCCGCCCGGCTACCTCGCGGGGGTGCGGGAGATCTGCGACCGCTACGACATCGTGCTGATCCTCGACGAGGTGATGGCCGGGTTCGGTCGCACCGGGCGCTGGTTCGCCTTCGAGGACTTCGATGTGCGCCCCGACCTCATCACCTTCGCGAAGGGCGTGAACTCGGGGTACGTGCCGCTCGGCGGCGTCATCATCTCCGACGCGATCGCGTCGCAGTTCGACGAGCGGGTCTTCCCGGGCGGACTCACCTATTCGGGACATCCGCTCGCGACGGCGGCCGCGGTCGCGACGATCGATGCGATGAAGGCCGAGGGCATCGTCGAGAATGCGCGCCGCATCGGGGAGGACTCGATCGCACCCCGCCTGGCGGAACTCGCGGAGAAGCACGCCGCGATCGGCGAGGTGCGCGGCACCGGCGTCTTCTGGGCGATGGAGCTCGTCGCCCACCGCGCCACCCGGGAGCCGCTGCCGGCGGCCACGATGGGCGCGATCAAGAAGGAGCTGCTCGCCCGCGGGCTGCTGCCGTTCGTGCAGGACAACCGCATCCACGTGGTGCCGCCCTGCATCGTCACCGACGACGAGGTGGCCGAGGCCTTCGCCGCCTACGACGAGGTGCTGACGCTGGTGTCGTGACAGGTGCCCGGGGGCCGCGGCATCCGCGACGCACCCCCGGTCGCCCTCGCACCCGCACAATGTCGGAGATTCTCGCCGACACACCGTGAGTGGATGCCGCAGCACGGCGCGTCCGCACAAAGTTCCGACTTTGCGCGGCAAAGGTGCCGGGTGCCGGGTGCCGGGTGCCGGGGCATCCACCCACTCGGCCCGTCTGCCTGCCCTCCACCCGCACAATGTCGGAACGTTTCACCGACACACCATGAGTGGATGCCGCATCACGGCGCGTCCGCAGAAGGTTCCGACGTTGTGCGGCGGCGGGCCGAGCCCGCACGGCGGCGCGGCAGAGCCCGCCGCCGTCAGACGGCGAGCGGGCGGTTCTCGAAGAACGTCTGCAGCACGACGGTCGTGCGGGTCGAGACGCCGGCCGTCTGACGGATGTCGCGGATCAGCGTCTCGAGGTCGCGGGGCGTCGCGACGCGCACGAAGAGGATGTAGCTCGCGTCGCCGGCGATCGAGTGGCAGGCCTCGATCTCGGCGATGTGCGCGAGCCTCTCGGGGGCGTCGTCGGGCTGTCCGGGGTCGAGCGGGGTGATCTCGACGAGGGCGGCGAGCGGCTTGCCGACGGCCTCGGGGTCGACGACGGCGCGGTAGCCGGTGATGACCCCGCGGGTCTCGAGCTTGCGCAGCCGCGACTGCACGGCGGAGACCGACAGGCCCACCCGCTCGCCGAGCTGTGCGAGGGTGACGCGTCCGTCGGCGAGCACGGCGCGCACGATCTCGAGGTCGGTCGCGTCCTCGACGGGAACGGGCGAGTCGTCGGGGGCGGATGTCGCGGCGTCGGCCATGTCGCGAGACTACCAGCGGCATGTTGGTCCATCGGAGGATTTCCGGCATGAAGAGCGAATCGACGTAAGTATTCCGTTAGCATGGAATCAGATCCCTGTTTCTCCCCCGTGCGCCGATCGGAGGCCTCATGTCCGTCACCGCGATCACCCCCGACATCGCGATCGATCCCGCTCTCGCCCACGGCGTCGAGCGCGACCCGGCGTGGCTCGCCCTGAAGGACGCGGCGACCGCGCTGCAGCAGCTGCAGGGCGCCGACGGCGCGGTGGCCGCGGCATCCGATCTCGAGACGGCCCGTGCGCACGTGCGCGAGGTCATCGCCGCCGTGCACGCGCTCGCGCCGCGCTTCCCCCACGACGCCGCCTATCTCGACGCGCTCGTCGTCGACCTCGCCCGCTGGAGCGGCGACGGCCTGGGCGTGCCCGACTTCCTCGACGCGCTCGTCGCGTTCCAGCCGCAGCGGCACCGGGTCGATGGCCTGCGTCACCTCGTCGTCTTCCCGATGTACACCCAGAACGGCTCCCGTGCCCGCCACCTCGAGGCGCTCGTGTGCGAGGTCATCTGGCCCGAGTTCGTCGACCGCCTCGAGCAGACCTACACGAACCGACTGTTCCTGTCGCTGCGGCTGCTCGACTTCACGCCCGGCTACGACACCGACTCGGCCGTGCTCTTCCCCGAGACGGTCGCGATGCGGGAGATCCCGACGTTCACGTGGGGCGCGATCTTCCAGGACCGTGAGGCGGCCCGCTTCCGGCGGGTGGTGGCCGCGGCATCCGAGATCACCAAGCTCGACCTCCCCGCGGGCGCCG
>NZ_LMPK01000023.1:65182-65804 GCF_001423825.1 Microbacterium sp. Leaf351 | reverse complement strand
CCTGCCGTTCGACCCGTTCATGATCAAGCAGCGCATGCCCTACTTCCTCTACTCGCTCGAGGAGCTGCGCTGCGACCTCACCGCCTTCCGTGAGGCGGTCGCCCTCGAGCGCGCACTGTCGGCCCGCATCGACGACGGAGACGAGCTGGATGCCGCGGCCCGCGCCATCCTCGAGCACGCGCCGCTCGTGCAGTACGCGGTGATCTTCGACCGCATCTTCCGCTTCGCGATCACCGGCACCCGCGTACGCAACTACGACGGGCTCGGCGGCCAGCTGCTGTTCGCCTGGCTGCACCAGCGCGGCGTGCTGCACTGGACCGACACCGCGCTGACCTTCGACTGGGACGGCGTGCCCGACGCGGTCGTCGCCCTCGGCGAGGCGATCGACGAGCTCTACTGGCGCTCGATCGACCGCCCGAAGGTCGCGCACTGGCTCGCCGCCTACGACCTCGTCGCGTCGGTCGTCACCCCTCACCCCGCATCGCGCTGGGCCGCAGGCCTCGATCGCGACGTGCTCGCCGGGGCGCCCTCGGGCTACACCGACGCGGTGCTCGACGACGAGTTCCCGTTGTCGATGTTCTACGAGGCGCTCGAGAAGAAGATGCGCACCGTGATCGCGTCG
>NZ_LMPK01000023.1:60814-65166 GCF_001423825.1 Microbacterium sp. Leaf351 | reverse complement strand
CCCTGCATGACGCCGCCGTGCGCGGATTCGCCTCCGACAACTACTCCGGTGTGCACCCCGAGGTGCTCGCCGCCCTCGCCGCGGCAAACGGCGGGCATCAGATCTCCTACGGCGAGGACGCCTACACCGAGCGCCTCCAGCACGTCGTGCGGGGGCACTTCGGGGCGGATGCCGCGGCGTTCCCGGTGTTCAACGGCACCGGCGCGAACGTGACCGGCCTGCAGTCGATGCTGCCGCGGTGGGGCGCGGTGATCGCGGCGTCGACAGCGCACATCAACGTCGACGAGGGCGGGGCGCCCGAGAAGGTCGCCGGCATCAAGATCCTCTCCGTGCCCACCGACGACGGCAAGCTCACCCCCGAGCTGGTGGACCGCGAGGCCTGGGGCTGGGGCGACGAGCACCGCGCGCAGCCGCTCGTCGTCTCGATCACCCAGTCGACCGAACTCGGCACGCTCTACACGCCCGACGAGATCCGGGCGCTCGCCGACCACACGCACGGCCACGGCATGCGCCTGCACCTCGACGGCGCACGCATCTCCAACGCGGCCGCCGCCCTCGACCTGCCGCTCGCCGCGTTCACCCGCGACGTCGGCGTCGACGTGCTGAGCCTCGGCGGCACCAAGAACGGGGCGCTCGCGGCGGAGGCCGTGGTGGTGCTGGATGCCGCGGCATCCGAGGGTCTGCCGTACCTCC
Organism: Microbacterium sp. Leaf351; assembly: GCF_001423825.1. Classification (NCBI taxonomy): domain Bacteria; kingdom Bacillati; phylum Actinomycetota; class Actinomycetes; order Micrococcales; family Microbacteriaceae; genus Microbacterium; species Microbacterium sp. Leaf351. The sequence continues at coordinate 64,473 of NZ_LMPK01000023.1, read as the reverse complement.
GCAAGCTCAACATGCAGCTCGCCTCGAAGATGCGCTTCGTCTCGGCGCAGCTGCTGGCCCTCTACGACGGCGACCTGTGGCAGCGCAACGCCCGCCACGCGAACGCGATGGCCGAGCGCCTGCGCGCCGGGGTCGAGGCGGGGCTTGCCGACGGGTCCATCTCGGGCGTCTCGTTCACGCAGCCGACGCAGGCCAACGGCCTGTTCGCGGTGCTTCCCGAGGGCGTCGCCGACCGGCTGCGCACGTCGTTCCGTTTCTACGACTGGGATGCGTCGCGCCGCGAGGTGCGCTGGATGTGCTCCTTCGACACCAGCGAGCACGACATCGACGCGTTCGTCGCGGCGATCGCGCGGGAGACGTCGGCAGCCTAGACCCCAGGGCCCGGGCGCCATCCGCGGGGTCACGGTGAGCGCGCGCCTGCGCAGGCGCAGTCAGCGCACGGGGCGGACAGACCCTCAGCCCGCCGGCCGGCGCGAGCGCAGCTGCGCCCACACGACGGCCACGATCGTGCCGATCACCACGCCGATGAGCGTGTCGAGCACCCGGTCGACGAGCAGCTCCTGCGGCGAGGTCGGGGCGGCCAGCTCGACCATCGACAGCGCGAGCGGGGTGACGAACACCATCGTGATGCCGTAGTTGCGGCCGACGAACAGCTCGGCCCCGACCTGGCAGACGACGGCGACGGCGATCGTGGCGAGCGGTGGCAGGTGCAATGCGAGCAGTCCTGCGGCGAGCACGACGCCGATGAGGGTGCCGACGAGTCGCTGGATGCCGCGGGCGACCCGCGCGTTCAGGTGCGCGCCACCGAGGGCGGCCACCGCCGCGACCATCGCCCAGTACCAGTGGGTGCCGAGGAGGGCGAGACCCGTGAGGCCGGCGAGCAGGGTGCCGATGCCGGCCGTGGCGCCGAGCTCCCAGGCGGACCGGTAGGACGGCGGCGCGGGCCGTGCGGAGCGCGGGGCGGCGCCGCGCCGCAGCGTGCCCCACGCCGCGAGGGCACCGGTCACGAGCAGCGTCCAGGCGACGGCCGCGCCACCGATGATCGCAGGCTCGGCGAGAGTCGCGAACGTCGCGGGGATGCTGGCCGCCGCGCCGCCCGCGAACACCGTGAACAGGGCGCCCGGCGGATGCCAGCGGGCGCGGTGGGCCAGCACCGTCACGAGCGCAGCCAAGACCGCGACCACGATCACGCGCACGACGTCGTCGACGCCCGCGGCCGACAGTGCGGTGCCGATCGTCATCGTCACGATGATCTGGATGCCCGCCGCCAGCTGCATGCGCAGCCGGTCGCCGTAGCGGTCGAAGCGGCCGTAGAGCGAGGCGAACGTGCCGAAGGTGGCGTAGATGCTGAGGTCGAGGCGTCCGAGCGCCCACAGCACGACGAGCGGGGCGGCGAGGCTGACCGCGACCCGGAGCGCCACGCGGTGTGCGCCACCGCTCGGCCCGACGCGCAGCACAGCGCGCATGACCCCGGTCGGGGCGTCGGGGCGCGGTGTGCCCGTCATTCGCCCGCGAGCCACGCCCGATAGGCGTCGAACGCGAACGGCCGGCCGAGGAACGCCTCGACGAGCTCGCGCGCGTCGCGGGTGCCGCCGCGCTCGAGCACCTCGGTGCGGTAGCGGGCCGCGGCATCCGGGTTCATCAGATCGCCGTCGAACGCCGACAGCAGATCGCGGGCGATGACGAGGCTCCACTGATACGTGTAGTAGCAGGCGCCGTACCCCGTGAGGTGGCCGAACCCGGCATAGGGATGCACACCGCGCAGCGGCTGCACCGGGCTCGTCGAGGCGTAGAGCCGCTCGGTCGCGCCCTGCAGGTCGCCCGGCCGGTCGACGTGCAGTCGGTACGAGACCGTCGCGTGACCGAGCTGGCGGCGCACCTCGAGCGCGCGGCCGAACGCGTCGGCGGTGCGCATGCGGGCGACGAGATCGGCGGGAATGGGCTCGCCGGCCGCGTTCGCCGCGAACGACCCGAGCACGCCCGCATCCCACGCCCACTCCTCGAGCAGCTGGCTCGGCGCCTCGACGAAGTCCCACTCGGTCTGGATGCCCGTGAACCGCGCCCAGCGCTGCCCGCCCGCGAGGATGTCGTGCACCAGGTGGCCGAACTCATGGAAGAACGTGACGACCTCGTCGTGTTCGAGCAGCCCGCGCGAGAAGTTGCACAGCAGCACCGCCTCGGGCAGCTGCCGCCCCGCGATGCCCGGCACGAGCGGGAAGCAGGCGGCGTGGCTGTACTTGCCGGGGCGCGGGTGCAGGTCGAGGTGGATGCGCCCGAGCGCCGTGCCGCCGCGCACGACGTCGTAGGACGCGACATCCGGATGCCACGTGGGCGCCGCGACCGGCACGTACTCGATGTCGAGCAGGCGCCCGGTGACGTCGAGGATGCCGTCGCGCACCCGCTCGAACGGGAAGTAGGAGCGCACCAGCTGTGCGTCGACGTCGTACTCCTCACGCTTGATCGCGCCCAGCACGTACCAGAAGTCGGCGATCGTGACCTCGTCGACGTCGGGGGCGTCCTGCCGCAGGCGCGCGAGCACGCGGTCGTACTCGGCGGACGAAGCGAGGTCGCTCGCGATGTCGAGGCGCTCGAGGAATGCCGGGATCGCGGCGCCCGAGCCGATCATGCGGGTCTCGGTCTCGTACTCGGCCCAGTCGGCGTAGCCGAGCAGGCGGGCGCGCTCGGCGCGCACCTCGAGCAGCTCGGCGAGCACCGACTCGTTGTCGGGCCAGGCGAGGTCGTTGTAGGCGGCGACGAGGGCGAGGCGGGTCTCGCGCACCCGCGCGTACTCGCGCACCGGCATGAGGTCGGTGTACTCGGTCGTGAGGGTCACGAGGCCGTCCTCGTCGACCGGATGCGCGTCGATGAAGTCCTGCGGGAGACCCGCGAGCCCCTCGGCGGGCACGCGGATCTCACGACGGCCGTCACGGATGTTGCGGGAGAACGCCAGGCTCAGCGCGGTGTCACGTTCGACGAGGGAGCGCACCCGCTCGCGGGTCTCGGCGTCGAGGTCGACGCCGCCGCGGCGGAAGTCGCGGCGGATGTGGGACAGCAGGCGCTGCTCGAGCGGGTCGAGGGCCGCGGCATCCGCGGCGGCGAACACCGCCCACAGGTCGGGGTTCAGCAGGCGGGCGGCGGCGAGCGCCTCGGCCTCCTGCGCGGCCGACTCGGCGGCCTCGCGCACGGCCGCGTCCGGGTGCGACTCGCTGATCAGGTAGGCGGCGCCGAGCAGCTCGCCGAGCGCGATGTCCGCCTCGTTCCACAGCTCCAGCCGCTCGATCGGTGCGAGCGAGGCATCCTGCACGAGGCGCCAGTCGACGTCGGAGACGACCGCGGTGCGGTCGGCGGCGAAGGCGGTCACGAACGGGAGCCACGCGTCGGCGGCCTCAGGGAACTGCAGCGGCTCTCTCACCCTTCGAGCCTAGGGGGCGCCTCAGCGCAGTGCGCCGACGCTCGCGAGCGCCAGACGGATGAGCGTGCCGCGGCCGCCCTCCATCTCGGCCGAGAGCGTGTCGGATGCCGCCTCCTCCGGCGTCATCCAGGTGACCTCGAGAGCATCCTGGCGCGGCTCGCACGTGCCCGTCACCGGCACGACGAACGCGAGCGACACGGCGTGCTGACGCTCGTCGTAGAAGGGGCTGACACCGGGGATCGGGAAG
>NZ_LMPK01000023.1:58024-60779 GCF_001423825.1 Microbacterium sp. Leaf351 | reverse complement strand
CCCGCCCCGACACCAGCGTGCGGGTGATCTCACCCAACGGCGTCGCACGCAGCAGGATGCCCACCTGCGTCACGGTGCCGACGCCGTCGGTGCGCACGGGCAGCGCCTCGACGTAGAGCATCGGCAGTCGACGTCGCGCCTCGGTGAGCTCGACGTCGGTGAGCCATGCCGGGTTCGGGCCGCCGCCCGACTCGGCGAAACCGCCGGCGAACGATCGGAACGGGTCGCGCGGCACCTCGCCGCGCGCGTCGTCGTTCCCCTCCGAGGGGTCGGGATCGGGAGTTCGCACCGCCATGCCTCCTGTATACCCCACCGCGTGTGACGCACAGATGTCGACCGGGGCCGGCGGCGCAGAACGGATGCCGCCGTGTCGGGGCGGTGCGGCAGGATGGGCACGTGAGCGAGATCCCGCCCCTCGACGGCAGCGCCGTGCGCTACGCCGCCCCGCTGGCCGACCGCGGCGACCGGCCTGTGCTGTTGCTTCTTCACGGCTACGGCTCGGATGAGAACGACCTGGTGGGCCTACTCCCCTCCCTCCCGTCCGAGTACCTGGGCGTCTCGCTGCGCGCGCCGATGCCCGCTCCGTGGCCGATGTCGGGCCACCGCTGGTATCCCATCGACGACCTCGACGGCCGCGACCCGGCGGCGATCACCGCGGCCGCCGAGCGCGTTCTCGACTGGGTCGACGAGAACGTGGATGCCGCGGCATCCGTCGGTCTCCTCGGGTTCTCGCAGGGCGCGGCGGTGTCGCTACAGGCGCTGCGACTGCGCCCCGAGCGCTTCGCGTTCGCGGTGAACCTGTCGGGCTACGTCGCACCCGGCGGGCTGCCGACCGACACCGAGCTCGCCCGGCTGCGCCCGCCGGTGTTCTGGGGCCGCGGCGCGCGCGACGAGGTCATTCCGGCGGCGCTCGTCGAGCACACCGTGCGGTGGCTCCCCGACGTCGTCGCGCTGAGCGGCCGTGTGTATCCCGGCCTCACCCACAGCGTCTCGGAGGCGGAGCTGGCCGACGTGCACGCGTTCCTCGTGGCACGACTCGGCGACATCCGCGAGGCGTCGGCGGATCCGCGGGGCTAGCCGCCGCGCGCGGGTCGCGGATAGACTGCCCGCGTCCTGTTCCGAGTGTGAGGATCTTCCGGTGACATTGATCGACGGTTCCCTGTCCGCCATCTGGCGCTGACACCGTCGAGTCACCGTTTCACGGTGCGGGCCCGCTTCGAGCGTGAGCCCCGGTGTCGGTGCACCCACCACACCCGGGAGACCCCATGTCATCCACCGCACCCGCGGTCGTGCTCGACCGCGTCACGTTCACCTGGCCCGACGGCACCACGGCGCTCGAATCCGTGTCGGGCGCATTCGGCGCCGGGCGCACCGGACTCATCGGGCGCAACGGCGCCGGCAAGTCCACCCTGCTGCAACTCATCGCCGGGCATCTCACGCCCACGGCCGGCGCGATCAGCACGACGGGCACCGTCGACCACCTCGCCCAGACCCTGACGCTCGACGTCCATCGTCCGGTCGCGGACCTCCTCGGAGTGGGCCGGTCACTGCGCGCCGTGCGCGCGATCGCCGACGGCGATGTCGACCCGGCCCGGTTCGAGGAGGTCGGCGACGACTGGGACGTCGAGGCCCGCGCGGGCGCAGCCCTGGCCGACGCAGGCCTCGACCCGGGGATGCTCGATCGACCCGTCGGCGCGCTCTCCGGAGGGGAGGCCGTGCTCGCGGCGGTGTGCGGCATCCGCCTGCGACGCGCGCCGATCACCCTGCTCGACGAGCCGACCAACAACCTCGACCGCGATCACCGCGACCGTCTCGGCGCGCTCGTCACGGCCTGGCCGGGCGCGCTCATCGTCGTCAGTCACGACACGACACTGCTCGACCTGATGGACGAGACCGCCGAACTCTACGCCGGGCGGCTCACGACGACCGGCGGCGGCTACGCCGCGTGGCGCGCCGCGCTCGAGACCGCGCAGGATGCCGCGCGACGCACCGAGTCCGCAGCTGCCGGCGACCTGCGGCGGGAGAAGCGTCAGCGCATCGCCGTGCAGTCGACGCTCGCGACCCGCGGGCAGCAGGCCGCGAAGGCCGAACGGGAGAAGCGGGTGCCGAAGATCGTCGCCCACGGCCGGCGCGGTGCCGCACAGGTCTCGGCCGGACGCCTGCGCAGCGAGGCCGGCCGGAAGGAGGATGCCGCGCGTGCCGCACTCGACGCGGCCGGGCGACTCGTGCGCGATGACCCATCGATGCGCATCGTGCTGCCGGCGCCTGACCTCTCGCCGAGCCGGCGGGTGCTGACCGTTTCTTCGGGCGAGCGCGAATGGGTGGTGCGCGGGCCGGAGCGCATCGCGATCATCGGTCCGAACGGCGCCGGCAAGTCGACGGTCCTCGGCGCTCTGGTCGCCGGAGCCGGGGTCGTCGCCGTGCCGGGCGGCGAGGTGCGGGCCGCCGTGACGGTGCCGCATGTCGGCTACCTGCCCCAACGGGTCGACGGACTAGACGACGACCGCTCGGTGCTCGAGAACGTCGCCGGGGAGGCGGCATCCGTCGACGTCGTGCGGTTGCGCAACGACCTCGCCCGGTTCCTGCTGCGCGGAGCCGTGGTCGACCGGCCTGTGTCGAGCCTGTCCGGCGGCGAACGGTTCCGCGCCGCGCTCGCCCGGCTGCTGCTGGCCTCGCCACCCCCCGAGCTGCTGGTTCTCGATGAGCCCACCAACAACCTCGACCTCGACACCGTCGATCAGGTCGTCGACGTGCT
>NZ_LMPK01000023.1:53738-58013 GCF_001423825.1 Microbacterium sp. Leaf351 | reverse complement strand
CGACCTCGCTCTCGAGCTGCGGGACGGGGTGCTGCGCGAGGTCGAGGCGCCCCGTTAGGGTGGGGCGGCTCAGCGTTCGCCGGACTGCGGCCGACCGATGAGGCGATAACGCCCGGTGACGGCGCCGAGCAGCCATTCGATCGGGCCGAGGCCGACGACGCGCCACCACCCGAGCCCGATCAGCACCAGCCCCGGCACGAGCACCAGCCACAGTCCCCATTCGGTGCGCTGGTATCCGATGCCCATCGACCACCACCACGCGATGAGGGCGATCTGCAGCACATACAGGCTCAGCGCGACCGAACCGCACGCCCGCAGGGGCACCGCCAGCACCCGCAGCACCCGCCGCAGGGCGGGTGAGCGCACGCCCGCGAGGCCGGCCACCCCCGCGTAGACGAGCAGCACGAGCGCGAGGTCGTGGGCTGTGTCGATCCACCCGCCCGACGGCCATCCGCCGGGAAGGGTCGCGGTCGCGATCGGCTCCACCGCGGCGAGCATCAGCCCGACGCCGGCGATCGGGCCGAGCGCGGCACCCGCGGGCATTCCACGACGTGCGGCGAGCACACCGAGCAGGAACATCGGCAGAAGACTCAGCAGGCGGTAGTTGGCGCCGAGGGCGACCCACCGTGCGGCATCCGCAGCGATCGGCACCGAGAGGTCGGCGACCGCAGGCCCGAGCAGGAGCTGGGCGGTCTGCACGAGCGGCTCGGCGAGCAGAACGAGCGCCGCCGCGATGCCGACGATCCACACCGAGGAGAGCACGAGCAGCGGCGCCGCGACGATGAGCAGCACGCCGAGGTAGGCGAGCACGACGTCGACCCATCCGCCCCACGCGGCGAGCCAGACACCGAGCACGATGAGGATGACCCCGCGCGCCATCTGCTGCACCACGACGACGCCCCGCCGACCGGGAACGGTGCGATCCCACACCAGCTGTGCGGAGATCCCCATGACGAACGCGAACAGCGGGGACGCCAGGTCGTTCAGTTCGTCCATCGCGAGGTCGATGGGCGCCGGCATCCCGCGCAGCAGGGCTCCGTCGGCGTGGGCGATGAGCATCGCGACGATCGCGATGCCGCGGAGCACGTCGGGCACGACGAGGCGACCGATCTGACGCCGGGGCGCGACCGGGGCATGGGATGCGGTCTGGAGGGGGTGCGACATCCGCTCTTCTTCTCCGGGGGGGGAGCGTGCGGCCATGCTAGCGAGGCCGCGTGTCGAGGATGTTGCGGGCCGGAGTGACGGTGGGTCAGGCCGGCGTCGGGGCTGCCGGCGTTCGACGCACGCGGCGGTAGAGGGCGACCACGCCGACGACGACGAGCCCGAGGAGCGCGAGCAGGCTGGTCACGTGCAGCGGCATCCCCCAGGGCGAGGCATCCCCTCCGGTGATCCCGTAGGTGTCGGCGAGCGCCATGCCGACGCCGAACGAGGTGAAGATGTAGGCCGGCTCGCCCAACACGAGGAGCGTCAGATAGATCGCGGTGGCGGCGAGCACGCCGATCGCGCGCTCGATGATGACCACCACGAGCATCACCGCGCCCAACGCGACGCCGATCCCGAGCACGATGCCCACGGTCAGCTCGTTGAGTGATTCGCCCGCTGACTCGACGTCCGCACGGATCGACGCGAGATCGGACCCCGGCCAGGCCGCGAGCGGGTTCAGCACTAACACCTGCACGGCGGCCAGCGCCGCATAGGCGATGACGAGCACGGTGCCGACCACGGCGACGGTGATCGCCGCACTCCGCCCGCGCGCCGCCGTCATAGCCACACCATAGCAACGGGCCGCAGCGCAACCGGGCGTCGATGTCGGCGCCCGGCGGGAAGATAGAGGGATGAGCGAGGTGCTCGATCGGTTCTCGCCTGCCACGCAGGACTGGTTCCGTGGCGCCTTCGCGGCCCCCACCACCGCCCAGGTGGGCGCGTGGGAGGCGATCTCGGGAGGCCGGAACGCACTGGTGGTCGCGCCGACCGGCTCGGGCAAGACGCTGTCGGCGTTCCTCTGGGCGATCGATCGGGTCTTCCGCGAGAAGTCGGCGACTGCTCCGGCGACGGATGCCCCCTCCACCCGCATCCTCTACATCTCACCCCTGAAGGCACTCGGCGTCGACGTCGAACGCAACCTGCGCTCACCGCTCGTCGGCATCGGCCAGTCGGCACGACGCCTCGGGCTCGATGTGCCCGCGGTGACCGTGGGCGTGCGGTCGGGCGACACGACCTCGGGCGACCGGCGCAGACTCGTGCAGGCGCCGCCCGACATCCTCATCACGACCCCCGAGTCGCTCTACCTGATGCTCACGTCGCAGGCGGGCGACACCCTGCGAGGGGTGCACACGGTCATCGTCGACGAGGTGCACGCGGTCGCGGCCACGAAGCGCGGGGCGCACCTGGCCGTGAGCCTGGAACGGCTCGACGACCTGCTCGACCGTCCCGCCCAGCGCATCGGCCTGTCGGCCACGGTGCGCCCGATCGACGCGGTCGCCGGCTTCCTCGGCGGTGCCGCACCGGTCGACATCGTCGCGCCCCGCGCCTCGAAGACCTTCGACCTGTCCGTCGTCGTGCCCGTCGACGACATGCTGCATCCCCCACCGCCCCCGGGTGAACCGCCCGCTGCGGGCGGGCGTGAGGAGGCGGCATCCGACGACTGGTTCGCCGAGGGCACGTCGAACACCGAGATCACCGGATCGGTGTGGCCGCACGTCGAGGAGGCGATCGTCGACCGGGTGCTCGAGCGCCGGTCGACGATCGTCTTCGCCAACTCGCGACGCCTCGCCGAACGACTCACCGGGCGGCTGAACGAGGTCTACGCGGAGCGCCTGGGGCTCGACCTGCCGACCGCCTCGGCGCCGCCGGCCGCCGTGATGGCGCAGGCCGGCGCGACCGCCGGGGCCGACCCCGTGCTCGCGAAAGCGCACCACGGCTCGGTCTCGAAGGAGCAGCGCGCGCAGGTCGAAGACGAGCTGAAGTCGGGCGCGCTGCGATGCGTGGTCGCGACCTCGAGCCTCGAGCTCGGCATCGACATGGGCGCGGTCGACCTCGTGATCCAGGTCGAGGCGCCGCCGTCGGCGGCGTCGGGTCTGCAGCGCGTGGGCCGCGCCGGCCACCAGGTCGGCGAGGTGTCGACGGCCGCCCTCTTCCCGAAGCACCGCGGCGACGTGCTGCACACGGCGGTCGTCACCGAGCGCATGCTGCACGGACAGATCGAAGAGGTGCGCATCCCGCAGAACCCGCTCGACATCCTCGCCCAGCAGACGGTGGCCGCCGCCGCCCGCGGGGCGATCGACGTCGAGGCCTGGTTCGAGACCGTGCGGCGCAGCGCCCCGTTCCGGTCGCTCCCACGCTCGGCCTACGAGGCCACCCTCGACCTGCTCGCCGGGCGCTATCCGTCAGACGAGTTCGCGGAGCTGCGACCCCGCGTCGTGTGGGACCGCGACGCCGGCACCCTCACGGGGCGACCGGGCGCGCAGCGCATCGCCGTGACGAGCGGCGGCACGATCCCCGACCGCGGCCTGTTCGGCGTGTTCGTCGCCGGCGAGACGCAGAACGCGCGAGTGGGCGAGCTCGACGAGGAGATGGTCTACGAGTCGAGGGTGAACGACGTCTTCACCCTCGGCACCACCAGCTGGCGCATCGTCGAGATCACCCATGACCGCGTGAACGTCGTGCCCGCGTTCGGGCAGCCCGGCAAGGTGCCGTTCTGGCACGGCGACGGCATCGGGCGCCCCGCCGAGCTCGGCGAGGCCCTCGGCCGCTTCTCGCGCGAGGTGTCGGCCGCGGGTCGCGAGAAGGCCGTGCCCCGCCTCGTCGAGGCGGGGCTCGACGAGAACGCGATCGACAACCTGCTGGCCTACCTCGACGAGCAGAAGGAGGCTACCGGCTCGGTGCCCACCGACCGGCAGCTCACCGTCGAGCGCGGTCACGACGAGGTCGGCGACTGGCGCATCATCCTGCACTCCCCCTACGGCATGCAGGTGCACGCGCCGTGGGCGCTCGCGGTCAACGCGCGCATCCGGGAGCGCCTCGGCGTCGAGGGCTCGGCGGTCGCGAGCGACGACGGCATCATCGCGCGCATCCCCGACGCGACGAGCGAGCCACCCGGCGCCGAGCTGTTCGTCTTCGACGCCGACGAGCTGGAGCAGATCGTCACCGACGAGGTCGGCGGGTCGGCTCTCTTCGCCTCTCGCTTCCGCGAATGCGCCGCGCGCGCGCTGCTGATGCCGCGTACCAACCCGAACCGGCGGAGCCCCCTGTGGCAGCAGCGGCAGCGCTCGGCGC
>NZ_LMPK01000023.1:46685-53676 GCF_001423825.1 Microbacterium sp. Leaf351 | reverse complement strand
CCCGCATCGCCCGCAGCATCGCCGACCGGCGCATCCGACTCGTCGAGACCACCACGACGCAGCCGTCGCCCTTCGCCCGCGACCTGCTCTTCGGCTACGTCGGCGCGTTCATGTACGAGGGCGACTCGCCGCTGGCGGAGCGCCGCGCCGCCGCGCTCTCGGTCGACCCGGCGCTGCTGAGCGAGCTGCTCGGCAAGGTCGAGCTGCGGGAGCTGCTCGACCCCGACGTGATCGCGCAGTTCGAGCGGGAGGCCCAGCGCCTCGACCCCGGGCGGCGGGTGCGCGGGCGCGAGGGGGTCGCCGACCTGCTGCGCCTGCTCGGCCCCCTCGATGCCGACGAGATCGCCCTGCGTCTGCAGGCCGATGACGACGAGGATGCCGCGGCCACCCCGGCCCGCGCCAGCGCGCTCGCGCACGACCTCGTCGACGCGCGCCGCGCGATCGCGGTGACCATCGCCGGACACCCCCGCTTCGCCGCGATCGAAGACGCCGGGCGCCTGCGCGACGCGCTCGGCGCGGCGCTGCCGGTGGGCATCCCGACGGCGTTCCTCGAACCGGTCACCGACCCACTCGCCGACCTCGTCGCCCGCCACGCACGCACGCACGGTCCGTTCACCGTCGCCGCGGTCGCCGAGCGGCTGGGCCTCGGCGCCGCCGTCGCCCGCCACGCCCTGCAGCGCCTCGACGCCGTCGGACGGGTCACGAGCGGATACTTCCTGCCCGAGGCATCCGGGTCGACCGACGACCTGGAGTGGTGCGACAGCGAGGTGCTGCGTCGACTGCGGATGCGCTCGCTCGCCGCGATCCGGGGCAGCGTCGAACCGGTGCCGCCCGAGGCGTTCGCACGCTTCCTGCCGGTCTGGCAGCACGTCACACGTCCCCTCGAGGGCGTCGACGGCGTGCTGCAGGTCGTCGAGCAGCTCGCGGGGGTGCCGATCCCGGCGAGCGCCTGGGAGTCGCTCATCCTCCCGTCGCGCGTGCGCGACTACACACCGGCGCTTCTCGACGAGCTCACCGCGTCGGGAGAGGTGCTGTGGTCCGGGCACGGCACCCTGCCCGGCAGAGACGGCTGGATCGCGCTGCATCCGGCGGATGCGGCATCCGTCACCCTCGCCGCACCCGACGACGACGCGACACCCGGCGAGCTCGAGCGGGCTGTGCTCGAGGCGCTCGCGGGCGGCGGAGCGTACTTCGCGGCACAGCTGCGGCAGGTGACGGGCGCCGAGAACGAGCAGTCGGTCATCGAGGCACTGTGGGCGCTCGCCTGGACCGGACGCATCACCAACGACACGTTCGCGCCGGTGCGGGCGCTGCTCGCCGGCGGCTCGCAGGCCCACCGCGTCGCGCGGCGCGCCCCGCGGGCACGGATGTACCGCGGCACGCCGATCGCCCGGCCGGCGGCGCCGCCGCGCCCCGCGGCGATCGGCGGACGCTGGTCGCTGCTGCCGGAGCCCGAGACCGACCCGACCGTCCGCGCCACCGCGGCCGCCTCGCTGCTGCTCGACAGGTACGGCGTCGTCACCCGAGGCTCGGTGCAGAACGAGGGACTTCCCGGTGGCTTCGCGCAGGCCTACCGCGTGCTCGCCGGGTTCGAGGAGGCGGGGCACTGCCGCCGCGGCTACGTGATCGAGAAGCTCGGCGCGGCACAGTTCGCCGCCTCGTCGACGATCGACCGGCTGCGCGAGTACGCCGCGCTCGCCGATCCGCCGCCGCTCGAGGCGGTCGCTCTCGCGGCCACCGACCCCGCCAACCCCTACGGCGCCGCCCTCGCCTGGCCCGGGCTCGACGGCATCACGCACCGCCCCGGCCGCAAGGCGGGCGCGGTCGTCGTGCTCGTCGACGGTGCACTGGCGCTCTACCTCGAGCGCGGCGGCAAGACCGCGCTCGCGTTCACCGACGACGAGGCTGTGCTCGCCGCGGCATCCCGTGCCCTCGTCGCGACGGCGCGCGGCGGGCGCCTCGACACTCTGACCGTCGAACAGGTCAACGGCGTGTTCGTGTTCGGCACGCCCGCCGGTCGCGCGCTGCGGGAGGCGGGATTCGTCGAGGCGACGCGCGGGCTCACGCTGCGGCGCCAGCTCGAGGGCGCACGTGCCTGAGGGCGACACCGTCTTCCAGACTGCGCGCCGGCTGCACGAGGCGCTCGCGGGCGACGTCGTCACCCGGTTCGAGCTGCGCGTGCCGCAGGTCGCGACCGCCGATCTCACCGGCGAGACCGTGCACGGCGTGATCCCCCGCGGAAAGCACCTGCTGCAGCGCATCGGCGACATGTCGGTGCACTCGCACCTCAAGATGGAGGGCCAGTGGCACCTCTACCGTCCCGGTGAGGCGTGGCGCGCACCGGCCTTCAAGGCCCGGGCGATCGTCGGCACCGCCCGCGCCCTCGCGGTCGGGTTCGACCTCGCCATGGTCGACGTCGTGCCCACGGACCACGAGGACGAGCTCGTCGGCTACCTCGGCCCCGACACGCTCGGACCCGACTGGGACGCCGTGGAGGCCGCCCGACGCCTCAGCGCCGACGAGCGGCCGGCCCACGTCGCCCTGCTCGATCAGCGCAACCTCGCCGGTCTCGGCAACGAATACGTCAACGAGCTGCTGTTCCTGCGGGGCATCGACCCGCACACCCCGGCGAGCGCGGTGGACACGCTCGCTCTCGCGCAGGCGGGGGCGCGCCTCATCCGGGGCAACCGCGACCGCGCCCGTCGCACGTTCACCGGCATCGACAAGCCGGGGCAGCGCACGTGGGTCTACCGCCGCGCCCGCCAGCCCTGCCGGCGGTGCGGGACGACGATCACCGAGACCACGCTCGGCGCCGACCCCACCGCGCAGCGCAACGTCTTCTGGTGCCCGCGCTGCCAGCCGGCCCTGTGACGCGGCATGCCGGCCCGGCGACGGCGGACCCGCCTGCCGCACCCCGATGGCCGCACCTCAGAAGAAGGTCATCTCCCCGCCGGTGAGGTTGATCGTCGCGCCGGTCACGAACGAGGAGTCGGGCGAGGCGAGCCAGGCGACCGCTCCCCCGACGTCCGTGGGCGTGCCCATCCGACCGGCAGGGATCCGTGCCGCGTACGCGGCGATCTCCTCGTCGAGCGACCGACCCGTCTCGGCGGCCCGCGCGGTGAACGCCGTGCGCATCATGTCCGATTCCATCGTTCCCGGGCACAGGGCGTTCACGCGGATGCCCTCCTCGGCGTGCTCGACGGCGAGGGCCTGCACGAGCGCGATCGAGAACGCCTTCGAGCCCGAGTAGACCCCCCAGCCCTCCCACGCCTGCTTGCCGGTCTGCGACGAGATCACCACGACCGACCCGCCCGCCCGCATCACCGCGAGCACCGCGCGCAGCGTGCGCATCACGCCCCACACGTTCACATCGACCAAGCGCGCGACGTCGTCCCACGCGGCATCGACGAGTCGGGTCGCGGGGATCGCGATCCCCGCACCGACGACGAGCACGTCGATCCCGCCGTGCACGGCGACGACGGCATCGACCGCGCGTCGCACCGCGCTGCCGTCGGTCACGTCAACACGCACGAAGCTCAGCGGATCGTCCGGCGACAGCGCGGCGAGGTCCGTCCACGCGGCATCCACCGGTTCCGCGACGTCGAGCACGATCACCCGGGCGCCGTCGGCGGCCAGCCGATCCGCCGCGCCCCGGCCGAGCCCCCGCGCGCCGCCGGTCACCAGAGCGACGCGCGGGAGGGTCTCGGCTGCGCTCACGCGGTCGCCCACCGCTTCTCGAGCGCGCGGGCGATCGACACGATGCGTTCGTCGGCCCCCCGGCGGCCGACGATCTGCATTCCCACCGGCAGTCCCGACGTCGGCGCCGGGATGGCGACGACCGGGTGCCCGGTCACCCCGAACGGGCGCGTGAACACGCTGAGCGCGTCTCGGAACTCGATCGGGTCACTGCCGATGAGGGGTGCGACGATCGCGCACGTCGGCAGGATCAGCGCGTCGGCACCGGCCGCGTCGAGTGCGTCGTCGATGATCTTGCGCAGCCCCTCACGGGACTCCTGCGCACGGATGTAGTCGACGGCGGTGGTGCGCAGCCCCCGCTCCATCAGTTCGCGGATGTCGGCGCCCATCGTCTCCGGACGCTCGAGCAGCTGCTCGGCGTTGCTCGCGGCCGACTCGGCGTACAGGATCGTCAGCCCCGCCCAGATGAACGCGTCCGCAGACGGCAGATCGGCGGAGGGCAGGCCCTCGGAGACCCGCGCCCAGGATGCCGCGACCGTCTCGTCGACCGTCGTCGCCGTGACCCAGTCGCGCGCGGCGATGAGGGTGAACTCCCCCGGGTCGGCGATCGCCTCGGGGCCGAGCAGACCCGCGTCGACATACGCGCGCGCGAACGTGTCGACATCGCGCGACATCGGGCCGATCGTGTCGAACGAGGGAGCGAGGGGCCAGACGCCGTCGAGCGAGAAGCGCCCGTGAGTCGGTCGCAGACCCGCCGTGCCGCTCAGCGCCGACGGGATGCGCACGGAGCCGCCCGTGTCGGTGCCGAGGGCGAGGTCGGCCATGCCGAGACCGACCGCCGTCGCCGACCCGCCGGAGGAGCCGCCCGCGATGCGCGCCGGATCGACGGGGTTGCCGACGGGCCCGAAGTGCGGGTTGCCGCTCGTGGGACCGAGGGCGAGCTCGTGCAGGTTCGTCTTGCCGATGACGCCCCAGCCGGCGGCGCGGAGCGCCGCTACCACGGGAGCATCGGAGTCCGCCGTCGGCACCACGGGCAGCTCGGTTCCGCGGGTCGTGGGCATGCCCGCGACATCCACCAGATCCTTCACCGCGAGGATCGGACCGTCGAAGTCGGCGGCCTCGTCCACCCAGATGAACGCGTTCGTGTCGCTGTGGGCTGCGATCGACGACTTCGCGTCGCCGAGGCTCGTCACGTCGGCGCTCATGCGAGGGCCAGCGCGAGAGGACGGATGGGGCTGCCGGTCGCGCCGCGGATCTTCAGAGCCGCGCCGATGAAGGCGAACTCGTACATCTGCGCGGCGCTGAGGCCCTCGAGGTCGGCGATCTCGAGCATGGGCACGCCCGCCTCCGCGAGGAGGTAGGTGTGCACGTCGTGGAAGTTCTCCGGGTCCTGCGACGGACGCACCTCGATCGCGGCGTTGTCGGAGCCGATGATCGCGGCGCCCTGCTTCGCGATCCACTCGGCACCGTCACGGGCGATGCCGGGCTCGTCGACGATGTACGCGTCGGAGTCGGGCCACGCCTGCATGCGGCCGGTGCGGATGAACACGACGTCACCGGGCTGGATCGCCACGCCCTGCGCCTTCGCGGTGTCGGCGAGCAGCTCCGGTGTGATCAGGAAGCTCGGCGGCAGCTGCGCCGTGCCCTCGTGGGCGGCGACGTCGAGCAGGATGCCGCGGGTGATGATCGGCGGGTGCTTGTCGGCTCCGCCCTTCGTCCAGTAGCGGCTGCCGAGGTGCTTGTCCTGGCTGAAGTTGTTCCAGATCGACTGCCCGTACCCGAAGTGGTTGAGCGCGTCGACGTGAGTTCCCGTGTGCGTGTACATCGAGATCGAGTCGCTCGAATAGCCGACCAGGCTGTTCTGCGCCTCGCCGACCCCGATGACATCGTCGACCAGGTTGCCCTGGGGGGTGTGGGTCATCCAGATCTGGAATGCCGGGTCGCCGAAGGCCTGCCAGCTCGGCATGCCGATGAAGTAGTCGACGGAGAGGTCGACGGGGGCACCCGTCACCCGCCGCAGCAGTTCGTCGCTGGCGACGTCGTTGAGCAGGTTGAGCATGCCGATCTCGTCGTCGACTCCGAACGGACTGGTGCTCACCTCCCGGAAGGTGGCGGCGCGTGCGGCGATCTTCGCGCCGAGTGCCGCGTTGACGGTGGCGTCTGCGCACATGGTGTGGCTCCTGTTCTGTGGCGAGGGATCAGCTGGCGGTGCGGAGGCGGCGTTCGCGTCCGTACACGAGGAGGATGAGGATGATCGCGACGCCCTGCGCGATCTGACGCCCGGCGATGGGCACCGCGGCGGCACTCAGTGCGTCATCGAGCACGGCGAGTACGAGCACGCCCGCGATCGTGCCGACGTAGCTGCCGCGGCCGCCGAGGATCGATGCCCCGCCGATGACGACGGCGGCGACCGAGGTGAGCGTGTACTGGTCGCCGATGCCGTACGCGCCGGTGCCGGTGTAGCCGGCGAGCACGATTCCGGCGACCGCGGAGAGCGCGCCGGTGACGCCGTAGACGCCGAGCAGGGTGCGCAGGCGGCGCAGGCCGGCGAGCTCGGCGGCCCGCGGGTTCGAGCCGAACGCGTACACCGAGCGGCCGAAGGTCGTGAACCGCATCAGCACGATGATGAAGACGGCGACCGCGACCCAGACGAACACGGCCCCGGGGACTCCGCCGATGCGGGTGGTCATGGCGGCCGAGATGGACGGATGCGGCTGTCCTCCGGACTGGCCGTTCGTGATCACGAGCACGAAGCCGCTGACGATCGCCGCCATGCCGAGGGTCATCACCATGGGGTTGATGCCGAACAGCGAGATACCGAGCGCGTTCACGCAGCCGATGGCCGCACCGATGAGCACGATGGCCCCGAGCACGAGCAGGGGCCACTCCGCATCCGCGGTCCACTGCACCGTCAGCACGTCGGAGGCGGAGATGACGGCTCCCACCGACAGGTCGATGCCCGCGGCGACGATGACGAGGGTCTGTCCGGCCGAGGCGATGCCGAGCACCGCGGCGACCCCGAGCAGCACGCCCAGGTGTCCGACGGTGAGAAAGCTCCCGCTCTGCGCTTGCGCCACGAGCATGAGCACGGCGAGCGCGACGTAGGAGAGCACCGCGGGCGGGATCGAGGCGATGCGCTTGCGCGCGGTGGCGGGCAGGGCAGTCATCGTGTGACCTCCGGGGTGGATGCGGCGCCGGGTCGTCGTCCGAGGGGGATCCAGCGACCCGTCACCACCTTCGACAGGGCGAGCGAGAGGATCAGCAGCGAGCCGTCGACGATGCCCTGGTAGAACGA
>NZ_LMPK01000023.1:45625-46675 GCF_001423825.1 Microbacterium sp. Leaf351 | reverse complement strand
CCGGGGATGAGCCCGCGCCCGCCGGCGAACGAGATGCCGCCGAGGACGGCGGCGGTGATCGCCTTGAGCGTGTAGGACTGGCCGGAGAGCGGGTCGCCGACCGAGGTGATGCCGCTGAGCGCGACGCCGCCGAGCCCGAGGATGACCCCCGAGAGCCCGAAGACGAACAGCTTCGTGCCGGGCAGCGAGATGCGCGAGAGGTAGGCGCCGAGCTCGTCCGAGCCGAGGCCGTAGATCTTGCGGCCCATCGGCGTGCGCGCGAGCCAGACCGTGACGATCAGCAGCACCAGGGTGACGTACATGGGCGCCGGACCGTAGATCCACACCGTGAACTCGGTCGGCACCGAGCCGCCGGGGCGGGACATGATGAACAGCGCGATGCCGGCCCAGATGGTCGACATGGCGAGGGTGACGATGATCGACGGCAGCCGCAGGAACGCCACGAATGAGCCGGTGATGAGTCCGCACACGAGACCGACGACGATGCCGAGCACGATCGCGAGCACCGCGTTGTCGGGGGTGAGTGTCGCGATCAGCACGTTCACGAGGGTCAGCACGGCGCCGATGCTGAGGTCGATCTCGGCGATCAGCATGAGGTACCCGGCGGCCGCGGCGGCGAACAGCAGCACGAGCGACGACCCGAACACGAACTCGAGGTTTCCGGCGGTGAGGAAGGTCGGCTGGAAGGCGACGTTGAGCGCGACGAGCACGAGCAGGATCGCCCAGATCAGCAGGTCGCTGACCTCGATGCTGCGCCGCGTGCTGCGGCGGACGGCGGTGACGGCGGACATCATGCTCCCAACATGTTCTTGAGGAGGGCCGGTTCGGTGATCTCGTCGCCGACGAGCTCGGCGACGATCGCGTCGTCGTGGAACACGAGCACCCGGTCGCAGAGGCCGACGAGCTCGGGCAGCTCGGTGGAGTTGAAGACGACGGCGACGCCCGAGTCGGCGAGTTCGCGCAGCACACGGTAGATGTCGGCCTTCGCGCCCGCGTCGATGCCGCGGGTGGGGTCGTCGAGCAGTACGACCCGCGGCTCGACGAGCAGCG
>NZ_LMPK01000023.1:44153-45612 GCF_001423825.1 Microbacterium sp. Leaf351 | reverse complement strand
GTGGGTCTTGACCGAGAGCAGCGAGATGACGTGGTCGGCAGCGGCGGTCTCGGCGCGGCGCGAGAGGAACCCGAGGCGGGAGACGCGGCGCAGGGCGCTGAGAGTCGCGTTCAGGCGCACCGAATGCTTCAGGATGAGCCCCTCGGTGCCACGGTCCTCGGGCACGTAGGCGACGCCGAGGCGCTGCATCCGTGTCACGTTCAGGCGACGGATCGGCTTGCGTTCACCGACGGCCACCGTCGCGCCTCGACTGGAGTCGGCACCGGCGATCGCTCGCATCGCGTGCTTCTGGCCGTGGCCCTGCAGGCCCGCGAGCCCGAGGATCTCGCCCTGTGCGACGGCGATGCGCGCGTCACCGAGGTCGGGGATGTGCGCGGTGAGGGCGGGGGCGCCGGTCGCGTCGTGCGGGGTGCGGGCGATGCGCTCGAGCGGCTCGAGCGCCTTCCCGGCGAGCTGGGCGAGCAGGCGCTCGCGCGTGGTGTCCGCGGTGCCGCCGGTCCAGACGAGCGCGCCGTCGGTGATAACGCTGACGGTGTCGGCGACGGCGAAGACCTCATCCATGCGGTGCGAGACGAAGAGCACGGATGCCCCGTCCGCCGCCAGCTCGCGACTGATGCGCAGCAGGTTCTCGGCGTCGGGCTGGTCGAGCGACGAGGTGGCTTCGTCGAGGATGAGAAGCCGCGGGTCGTTGCCGAGCGCCCGCGCGATCTCGACGAGCTGCAGCTGGGCGAGGCTCAGGGTGCGGCAGGGGGCCCCGAGCGGCAGGTCGATGCGGTAGCGATCGAGGATCTCGGCGGCGCGGGCGTTGAGCCGGCGCTCGCTGATCGTGCCGAGGATCGTACGGGGATAGTGGCCGAGCATGATGTTCTCGGCCACGGTGAGTGCCGGCAGCACCGACAGCTCCTGGAAGACGGTGATGATGCCTGCTCGCGCGGAGGCGGAGGTGCTGCCGGGAGCGACGGTGCGCTCACCGGCGAGGACGGCGCCCTCCGTGGGCGAGACCGTGCCCGACAGCAGCTTGACGAGCGTGCTCTTGCCGGAGCCGTTCTGCCCGAGGACCGCGTGCACTTCGCCGGGGGCGAAGGCGAGCGACACGTCGGAGAGGGCGCGGACCGGCCCGTAGGTCTTGGTGAGTCCGGAGACGGCGAACCCGCCGGGGGCGGTGGCCCGCGGAGACCGGCTGGTCTCCGCGGGCGCCGCTCCCTCGTGCAACGAGGCAGACATCGGTGTGGTTCCTTACTTCTGGACCATGTAGTTCGTGTACAGGTCCTGCTCGGCGACGATCGGGACATCCACGTGGGAGCCGGCCGGGGTGTTGAGCTTCAGATAGGTGTCGAGGTTCTCGTTGGTGATGAGCTCGTGGCTCAGCACCGGCTCACGGTCCTTCATCTCCCAGCCCTGGCGGAGCTTCACGCCGGCCCAGAGCGCGTCGAGCACGATGGCGGGCGACACGACGATG
>NZ_LMPK01000023.1:42589-44104 GCF_001423825.1 Microbacterium sp. Leaf351 | reverse complement strand
CCATGCTGCCCTGCGTCCAGACGGCGGCGATGTCCTTGTTGTTGGCAAGGACGGTGGCCATCTTCTGCTTGGCGGTGGCGCCGTTCCAGTCGGCGTACTCCTTGATGACCGTGATGCCGGGGTACTTCGCGAAGACGTCGGAGGCGAGCTTCTCGCGGGCGTCCGAGAGCGGGGCGCCGGCGGTGCCGTTCATCATCACGACGGTGCCCTTGCCGCCGATGAACTCGGCGAGCTTCTCGGCCGTGCCGGCCGAGATGAGCTGCTCGTCCTGGTACATGTTCACGGACTTGGTGCTGGTGATCGGGTTGTCGAAGCTGACCACGGTCACGCCGCGGGCGATGGCGGCATCCACCACTCCGTTGAGCGCGTCCGCCGAGGCGGCGTCGATGAGGATGAGGTTCGCGCCCTGGTTGACCATCGTCTGGATCTGCTGGGCCTGGGTCGCGGCCGTGCCGTCGGCGTTCTGGATGATGTAGTCCGAGATGACGCCTTCCTGCTTGAGGGTGGTGGCCTCGGCCTCGAAGTCCTTGAGCATCTGCGGACGCCAGACCGAGTCGACGTTCGAGTTGCTCAGGCCGACGACGATCTTCTCGCCGCCGGAGGTCGACGAGCCGGATGCGGTGCCCGCACATGCGGAGAGGGCGAGGGCACCGGCCGCGACAGCCGCGACGGCTGCAAGTCGGAGCTTCTTCATGGGGGATTCCTTCGTGTGTATGGGACAACGGGTGTGGTGCACGGAGGTGGAGCAGGTTCGTAGGGGTGTCAGAGCATGACGTCGCCGCCGGTCGCGTTCATCACGGCGCCGGTGTAGTAGGCGCCGCCGGCGGAGGCGAGCAGCACGGCGGTGGGGGCGATCTCGTCGACGCTGCCGGCGCGCCCGAGGGGCACCTCGGCGAGCTTGCGAGCGACGACGTCGGCGGGGAGCGACGCGAGCATCTCGGTGTTGATCGGACCGGGGGCGATCGTGTTGGCAGTGATGCCGTGCGGGGCGAGCTCGCGGGCGATCGCCCGCATGAAGCCGTGCACGCCGGCCTTCGCCGCGCAGTAGTGGGGCATACCGACCGAGCCGATCATGCCGAGGTTCGAGCCGATGCTGATGATGCGGCCCGACTTCTGCGGGATCATGACGCGCGCGGCGGCGCGGGTGCAGTGGAAGACACCGGTGAGGTTCACCGCGATCATCCGCTCCCACTGATCGTCGCTCATCTCGGTGATGGCGCCGGTGTTGTCGATGCCCGCGTTGTTGACCAGGATGTCGAGGCGGCCGTGCTGCGCGACGATCTCAGCGAAGATGGCGTCGACGCACGCGGAGTCGGTGACATCGATGGCCGCAGCGGATGCCCCGGGGATGTCGGCGGCCGCTGCCGTGGCACGGGCGGCGTCGACATCAGCTACCACGACTGTGGCACCCTCGGCGGCGAAGTGCGCCGCGATGGCCCGGCCGATGCCGCCGGCGGCGCCGGTGACGAGGGCGACCTTTCCGTCGAGGAGCGGCTCGCGGTAGCGGATCTCTGC
>NZ_LMPK01000023.1:39983-42551 GCF_001423825.1 Microbacterium sp. Leaf351 | reverse complement strand
GAGTGTTTTACCCGACCGAAACAGACATGTAACATGCCACTCTCATCCGAAGAGAGCGGGCAACAGCACCGAACCGACCACCAGCACCGGCACGGCGAGCACTGTCGTGAGCGACACGGCGTCGCGGGCGAGGGTCGTGGCGGACTCGTAGCGCGATGCGTAGACGTAGACGTTCTGCGCTGTGGGCAGTGACGCGCAGAGCACGGCCGCCATGAGGTCTTTGCCTGCCAGCCCGAAGACGAGCGTCCCCACGATCGTGGCGACGATCGGCGCGGCGAACGACTTCAGTACGACGGCGACGAGCGTCTGCGCCACGGCGCCGCGCCGCAGCGGAAGCCCGTGGCGCTGCAGCCCCATGCCGAACGCGAGCAGCATGATCGGCACCGTCGCATGCCCGAGCAGCGAGAACGGCTCGAGGATCGCGTCGGGCAGTACGAGCCCGCTGGCGCTCACGGCGACGCCGGCAAGCGAGGCGACCACGATCGGATTGCGGAACGGACGCAGCAGACGTTGTCCGATGGACTGCCCGACACCCGAGGCGATGTCGAGGATCGCCATGCTCACGGGGGCGAGGATGATGAGCTGGAACAGCATCACGGGCGCGATGAGAGTGGCGCTGCCGAGCACATAGGTCGCCACCGGCAGCCCGAGATTCCCCGCGTTCACGTACCCGCTCGCGAGACCGCCGACGACGGCGGTCGGCACGCCCCAGCGCGCGACCGCCGCGACGATCGCGAAGACGGCGATGCCGAACAGCGCCGCGATGGCAACGGTGGCGAGCGAGACGCTGAAGATCGAGTCGATGCGGCTGGTCGAGAGCAGGTAGAACATCAGCGCCGGTGTGCCGAGCGTGAACGCCACCATCGAGAGCACGCGTTCCGCGTTGTCGGGGAGCAGTCGCATCCGCCCCACGACGAAGCCGAGGAGGATGAGCGAGCCCACCACTCCGAAGCCGATGAGCACACCCGACACGCGAACCTCGATCCGATCGGCGACGTTCACCGAGTCATGTAGCATGCTACATACACACGAGAGTGGACCCTTCACTCTTCACTGGGGGCTCGAGGAGGGAACCTCGTCATGACGTCGCTCGCAAAGGTGCGCACACAGGAAACACTTACATCGCAGGTCGTCACCTCGATCCGCGCCGCCATCAAGGACGGCACGATGCCGGGCGGCGTGCTGCACTCGGTCGGCTCGATCGCCGACCAGCTCGGCGTCTCCCGTACGCCCGTGCGCGAGGCAGTGCTGCAGCTCGCGAACCTCGGGCTCGTGGAGATCCAGAAGAACCGCGGCTTCATCGTCATCGAGCATGACCCGGCCGATCTCGAGCGCATCTTCCAGATCCGCTCGTGGCTCGAGGTGCCGGCCGCGGGCCTCGCCGCCCAGGCCGACGCGAAGGCCAAGCAGCGCATCCAGCACGCCTACGACCGCATGCTCGAGGTCGCCGCCGCCGGCCGCTCCGCCGACCTCGAGCGCTACGACGCCCAGTTCCACTCCGCGATCCTCAGCGCCACCGGCAATGCGCGACTCGCGAGCATCGTCGACGACCTGCGCGACCTGCTGATCAACCGTCGCCACACCACGACCGACCGCCTCCACAGCCCGATCGACATCGCCCACGATCACGACGAGATCCTGCGCGGCATCATGACGGGCGATTCGGCTCTGGCCGAGGCCGCGATGCAGGAGCACCTCAGCCGAATCCGCGGCGACGTGCTCCACATCCTCGCGACGTCGTAGCCGACACGTCAAACGGCGGTGATCGCGCCGGTCACGAGGCCGACGAGCTCCTCACCGGAGACGTCCTCGGTACGCACCCCCTGCACGACGTTGCCCGCTCGCATTACCCACACCTGGGACGAGAGGCGCTTCACCTGCTCGAAGTTGTGCGAGACCACGAGCACCGTCTCACCGGCATCGACGACGCGGCGGATCAGCCCCTCGACTTGAGCGGTCTCCCGCAGCCCAAGCGCCGCCGTGGGCTCGTCGAGGATGATGAGGCCGCGGGCCCACATCACACCCCGTGCGATCGCGACCGCCTGCCGCTGCCCACCGGAGAGGCGTTTGACCGGCCTCGTCACCGACGGCACGTTGACGGCGAGGTCGGCGACGAGACGATGCGCCTCGCGCTTCATCTCGCCGCGGCGGAGGAAACGCAGCGGACCGATGCCGGCGGTGAGCTCGCGGTCCATGTAGAGGTTCTGCCAGATGCTGAGCTGATCGCTCAGCGCGAGATCCTGGTACACCGTCTCGATGCCCGCCGCCCGCGCATGCTTGGGCGAGGAGAAGCGCACGTCCTTCCCATCGATGGTGATCGTTCCGCTGTCGGGCGTGATGAGCCCCGTCAGGCATTTGACCAGCGTCGACTTGCCGGCACCGTTGTCACCGACGATGGCCGTGACCTCGCCGCGACGAGCTGTGAGGGAGGCGCCCTTCAGCGCCTCGACGCTGCCGAACGTCTTGCGGATGTCGCGGAGTTCGACCTTGATGTCGTTCACTTTCGACCTCTCATGAGCATGGCGGCGGCGATCACGACGATGCCGATGACCAGGGGCGAGTAGAAGG
>NZ_LMPK01000023.1:38525-39960 GCF_001423825.1 Microbacterium sp. Leaf351 | reverse complement strand
CCCCGCCGAGCACGACGGCCGCGATCGCCTTGAGCAGGTAGTCGGTATTGGTCGCCGGCTGGCTCGACCCGATGTACGAGGTCAGGAGCACGGCCCCCACCCCGCCCATCAGACCGCAGATGACATACCCGGCGAGCTTGACGCGGGCGACCTTGAGTCCCATGGCGCGGGCGGCGTCGGGGTTGTCGCCGACTGCGAGGAGGTGAGTGCCGAACCGAGTGTGGAACAGCACGATGTGCAGGAGGACACCGATCGCGAGCGCGATGAGGAAATTGAACCGGATGCCACCCACCGACGTGATGCTGACGAAGGTGAGAGCGCGTTCGGGGATCTGCACGGGCTTGCCCTGCGAGAAGATCAGGCTGAGCCCCATCACGAGGCTCATACTCCCCAGGGTGACGATGAAGTCGGGGATCCTCACCCAGCCGATGATGACGCCGTTGAGCGCGCCGACCGACAGTCCCGTTGCCATCGCGACCAGGCAGCACAGCCATAGCGGCAGTCCGGCCTGATAGGCGAGCCCCATCGTGACGCTGCCCAGCGCGACCGTCGACGCGAGCGACAGATCGATACCGGCGAGCGTCACCGCGAACGTCGCTCCCAGAGCCAGCACGATCGGGATCGTGGAGTCGGCGAGCATGCTCGTCAGGCTCGGCCAGGTGAGGAACTTCGGGTTGACGATGGTGAACGTGACCGTGAGCAGGACGAGTGCCACAGGAGCGGTCGCGCGGGTCCACAGATCCTCGTTCGCGAGGCGACGACGAAGGGTGCGCGTGCTGGCTGTGATCGGATTCGTCGTGTCGACGGGACTGGTCTGGGTGGACATGGGTGAAGATCCCCGATCGTTGCGGATTACTGGAAGGGGTTCGGGACCACGAAGTCCGACGGCGGCGCCGGGAAGGCGTCGAGTGCGGCCTGGGCGTTGTCCTTCGTCACGGTGAGCACGGGCGTCTCGACGCTGGTCGGGATGGTCTTGCCGCTGTGAGCTGCGATGCAGGCCTGCACGGACTGGGCGCCCATCAGGTACGGGAACTGCTCGATCGCCGCCGGCTCACCGCCGGCCACGATGTCCTTGAGCTGGTCTTGGGTGCCGTCGATTCCGATCACCGCGACCTGGCCCTTCTTGCCCGCTTCTTCGACGGCTTGCTGGATGCCGAGGGCCATGTCGCCCGAGGGTGTGAAGAAGCCCTTGATGTTCGGGTTGGCGAGCAGGATCGTGGCGGCCGCGCTCTTCGCCTTCGCCTTGTCGAAATCGGCGGCGACGGTCTGCGTGATCGTCAGAGTGCCGTTGACCGCGTCGGTGAACCCCTTGAGGCGGGCGTTGCTGCCGGGATCGCCGACGAGCCCGCCGATGAGCGCGACGCCGTCACCCTTCGAGAGGAGGTTCATCATCGCCTTTCCTCCGGCCTGACCGGCAGTCTCGTTGTTGGTGCCG
>NZ_LMPK01000023.1:35527-38520 GCF_001423825.1 Microbacterium sp. Leaf351 | reverse complement strand
TGACGATCGGCGTGCCGGCAGCCGAGATCGGAGCGAGTCCGGTCAGCAGGTTGGTCTGGCTTGTGGGGTTGACGATGTAGCAGTCGTAGCCTTCGGTGGCGAGGGCGTTCAGCTTCGCCGCCTGACCCGAGTCGTCGGTGACGTTGTCGGCGGCGACGACCGTCAGCGAGACGCCGTCCTGGGTCGCCTCAGCCTGGGCTCCCTGCGCCATCGCACCGAAGTAGGTGTTGTCGAGCGGCTTCAGCACGAGAGCGATCTTGATGGATCCGGAAGAACCGGTCGATGACGGAGTCGATGACGACGAACAGCCCGCGAGGGCCGTCACTAGAATCGAAGCCGTCGCGACAACGACGAGGCCGGCGCTGCGCTTGCGTACGAAAAGGGACATCTCTTTCTCTCCTTTGAGGGTGGGGATTGGTCCGCCTGTCACGCGGTGACGCGATGGCTGGTTGCAGCTGGGGTTCCCATACACCGCTGCAGCCAGCCGTTCTTCTGCCTGGCCCCGCGTCAGGGCCGTGGGCTCATCCCGGCGAGGAACCGGCGAGGAGCGGCGNGCGGGGGGCACGCGCCGGATCTGCCGAGCGGTCAGCGAGCAACTCCATCGTGCGCGCGGCCACTTCATGAGCGGGGACGACCCCTTGCGTGGGCTTGAGGCCGGTGTAGGTCGCCTCGCCGATCGAATCGATCGTGGTGACCAGCACATCGCGAGGGATCTGGAGACCCAGCCGAGAGATCGCGGCGATGACGCCCCAGAACATGCGGTTGTTGGTCGTGAACACCCCGAACGGAGGCGTGAGATCGCGGAAGATGCGGATCGCTCCCGCGGCGGCGTCGTCGGGGGTCACGTGCTCACCGGACACCCGTTCGACAAGGCCGGCACGTCGCATCGCCGACTGGTATCCGCGCTCGCGTTCGGCGACGGACGAGACGGATCGACGCCCGGCGACGAGCACGACATCGCGCATCCCGTGATGCCGGACGAGGTGCTCGACCAACCGGTCGGCGGCGCGGTGGTCGTCCGCGAGCACATGATCGGCGAGACCCTCGACGGCGGGCACCGTACGATCGACGATCACCGTCGGAATCTCGTGCACGGCATCGGGGAGGCTGGGCGCTCCGGCCGGAAGGACGATCAGGCTGTCGACTCGCTGTTGGCGGAATGTGCGCAGGTATCGCTCCTCCTGCGCCTGCTCCTCGTCGGAGTCGCCGAGGAGCAGGGTCGGACTCGCGGATGTCAATCTCTCCTCGATCGCGCGCGTCAGCAGACTGAAATAGCCGTTGCGCACGTCGGGGATGATCAGGCCCACCGTGCCCGAGCGGCGGGTGCGCAGTCCGGCAGCGGCTGCGTCGCCCACGTAGCTAAGCGCAGCCACCGAGTCCATGACCCGGCGACGCGTCGCCTCGGTGACGTACTGCTCGCCGTTGAGTACGCGGGAGACCGTCTTGACGGAGACCCCCGCATGCTCGGCGATGTCGACGAGCCGTGCCGGCGGTCGGAGCCCGGAGGCTCCTCGTTCGGAACTCATTCGCGCCACCACGAAGGCGATGATCCACGGGTCATAGCTCGTCCTCTCGCCTCTCACGATCGTGCGGCGCTTGTGGCGCCCGGCACGAAGGTCGTCCCGGTCATGTCGACGACATCCGCCGGCGGATACTCTTCCGCATCCCACCAGCCTGCGGCGACGCCGGCGATGAGCGCTGCACCGCGTGAGACTGCTTCACGCTCGGATGCCATCGCGAGGTTGCCCGTCGCCCGGTGCATCTTCGCCTCCACCCAGCGCCGCGAACGCAGTCCCCCGCCGATGAGTAGGGTGCGTCCCGTGACGCCGGCCATGCGTCGCATCTCGACCTCCGCCTGCGCGGCGGCGGCGGCGTACCCCTCGAGGGTGGCCGCCCATGCGACCTCCGGCGCGACCTGCCGGACGTGCTCGGGCACGTCGCCCGCCTGCATCGAGAGCAGGTCCTCGACGGCGAGCGGCTCAGCCTGCACGCGGATGGCCGCGAACTCGATGTCGTTGCGCGTGCCGCCGACATGCTCGAGGAGGGACGACATCGCAAGGCCCGGCCGCAGCGTCTCCCACAGCAGCATGTGCCGCGATGTGCCGGGCCACGCCGTGAGCGTGAGATCGCCCGGAAGGGCGGGCGCCACGGGATGCGGTGCACCCTTCACTGCCTGCCAGCTCACGACCAGGGGCTCCCCGGTTCCGAGCGAGTCGATCACCTCGTTCTTCTCGCCGCCTGCGCCGACCACTCCGACGGGGTGGTCGTGTCCGGCGATCGTGACCGGGATACCCGCGGGCAACCCGCTCCACTCCGCCCCGGGCCCGCCGATGCGCCCGAGCAGGGTGCCCGCTTGGCGTGCCGGCGCCCACGCGATGTGGTCGAGTCCGACGGCGGCGAGGATCTCGCGATCGTATCGATGGGATATCGGATCGTATGCGCCGCTCGTCGCAGCGAGCGACTGCTCCTGCCCGAGGGCGCCCGTGAGTCGCCAGAGCACGACCCCGGCGACGCCCGTCCACGTGCCCTCGACGACGGCTCCTGCCTGCTGGAGCCACCCGAGCTTCGCGATGCTCGTGACGTCTCGCGCCTCTCGTCCGGTTCGCCGCAGGATTTCCGACGCACCGAAACGGGAGAGCAGGGTTTTCACGACCGACGCCCCGCGCCGGTCGTGCCAAGCGACGAGAGGAAGATCGGTCGGGCCGTCGGCGCGAATGGTGGTTCCCGTCTCACCCATGCTGGCGATTCCGACTCCCGCGACCCGGTGTCGCAGCTCACCGAGGTGGGCAACGGCGTCGTGAACGGCGTCGAGCAGAGCAGTCGGAGTCATCTCCACGCCGCTGCGGTTCGCGACGAACGGCGTCGGAGCGGTACCGATGCCGAGCGAGCGTCCGTGTCGATCGACGGCATTCGCCTTGATCGAGGACGTACCCAGGTCGATGCCCAGGAGCAACTCGTCGCGCATGATTCCAGGTCTCCTTCGACGCCGGTTC
>NZ_LMPK01000023.1:33662-35483 GCF_001423825.1 Microbacterium sp. Leaf351 | reverse complement strand
CCCTGCGTCAAGCCCTCGATGCCGCCAAAGCCGGCGCGTATGGGGTCGGCGCCTTCAACGTCACCGACCTCGTCCAGGCGGAAGCCGTGCTGGATGCCGCACGGGAGACCGATTCACCCGTGATCCTGCAGACGATCGCGGGTTCCTCCGCCCACGGTGACGAGGGGGCGTTCTGGGAGGCGCTGGTCGCACTCATCCACCGCTACGACGAGGTGCCGGTCGTTCTCCACCTCGACCACGGGGCATCCTTCGAGGACTGCGCGCGAGCGATCGAAGCCGGCTTCACGAGCGTCATGATCGACGGCAGCCTTCTCCCCGACCGCGTCACGCACGCCAGCTTCGAGGAGAACGCCGCACTGACCCGAAAGGTCGTCGAGTACGCGCACGCCCGCGGAGTCTCGGTGGAGGGTGAGCTCGGCACGATCGGCGGCTCGGAGGACGGCGGCGCGACGGTCAAGGAGATCGTGCTCGCCGACCCCGACGAGGCGGAACGCTTCGTCGCCTTGACCGACGTCGATGCACTCGCCGTCGCGATCGGCACGTCCCACGGCGCGTACAAGTTCACCAGCCCGCCCGACGGGTCGGTGCTGCACATGGACCTCATCTCGGCGATTGCGGCGCGCATCCCCGAGACCGCGTTGGTGATGCACGGATCGTCGTCGCTGCCGGCGGACCTGCGTGACGAGATCAATCGGTACGGCGGGAGCCTGCCCGAGTCGTGGGGGGTGCCCGAGGACGAGAAGGCGCGATCGACGAAGCTCGGGGTTCGCAAGATCAACCAGGGCATGGACTCGCACATGGCCTATGCCGCGGCGGCGCGACGCTCCCTCGCCGAGGACGGCCTGACCGTCGACCCGGCCCCGTTCCAGCGGGCCGCACGGCAGGCGATGGAGAAGATCGTCGCTGAGCGCATGCACGTCTTCGGGCAGGCCGGACAGGCATACCGCCACCGCTGATCAGCGCCCGATGTAGCGCCCCGGCCGGTGGTTCATGGCCAGCACCAGGTTCAGCACCACCGCGCCGGCGGCGCTCAGCAGCACTTTGTCCCACGACACGACAAGCAGTCCGGCGGCGATGATGAGCACGTCGAAGACCATCTGCGTCCAACCCGCACGGAAGCCCGTGCGCTCCTGCAGCACGATCGCGATGATGTTGATCCCGCCGAGGCTGGCGCGGTGGCGGAAGATGATGAGCACCCCGACGCCGACCATGAGGTTGCCGCCGAGGGTGCCGTAGACGGCATCGATGTGGCCGAGCTGCAGGAACGCGTGGTGCACGAGGGCGAACCCCGAGACGAGACCGATCGCGACGGCCGTGCGCACCGTGAAGTCCCAGCCCTTCTTCCAGATCGCGAGCACCGCGAACGGCAGGTTCACGATCGCGAAGAGCAGCGGTAACGGCCACGACGTCGCGTAGCCGAGAAGCAGGGCGAGGCCGGCAGTGCCGCCCGTCACTGCGCCGGCCGTCTGCAGCAGGTAGAGGCCGAACGACACCAGGAACGTGCCCGTCACGAGACCGAGCACGTCTTCGAGCAGTGAATGCCTCGTGGCGCTCTTCTCGAAGACGAGCGTGGGCGCCGTCGTCGGATCCGGTTCGACGCCCGTCGATGCGCCGTACGGGGCGGATGCCGCGTCCCCCGCGCTCACTCGGCCTTTCGCCCTCCGGCCTCCAGCACGTCGCCGGCGGGAAGCTCGTGGTGTCCGCCGAACTGCAGGCGCATCGCCGAGAGCACCTGGTTGGCGTAGTGGTCCTCCCCGCGGGACGCGAACCGCTCGAACAGCGATGCGGCGAGCACCGGCGCGGGCACACCGACGTCGACCG
>NZ_LMPK01000023.1:33454-33646 GCF_001423825.1 Microbacterium sp. Leaf351 | reverse complement strand
GGGGTTCTCGGCGAGGGCGGCGGCGGTGAGATCGAGCAGCCACGACGAGATCACCGAGCCGCGGCGCCAGAGCTCCGCGACCTTCGGGGTGTCGATGGTGAACTGGTAGAACTCGGGCTCCTCGAGCGGCGCGACCTCAGCGGAGTGCTCGGCCTCGCGCACTCCCGCGTCGGCGTTCTTGAGGATGTTCAG
>NZ_LMPK01000023.1:31895-33437 GCF_001423825.1 Microbacterium sp. Leaf351 | reverse complement strand
CCCGAGCCACTGGGGCCGGTGTGCAGGTAGCCGAGCTCCTCGGGGGCGAGCTCCCCGGTGCGGCCAGGGGTGCGCTCCACGTCGCCCGAGCCGGGCGCGATCGTGCGCAGCACCGGCTCGATGTGCGCGAACGCCTCGTCGGGTCCGCCGACCATGAGGCAGTAGCCGCGTTCGAGCCCGAAGACGCCGCCACTCGTACCGATGTCGACGAAGTGGATGCCGCTGTCCTTGAGCGCTGCGGCCCGCCGGACGTCGTCGTGGTAGTTCGAGTTGCCGCCGTCGATGACGATGTCCCCCGCCGCGAGGTGGGGGGAGATCTGATCGACGAGGGAGCCGGTGAGACCCGCCGGGATCATCAACCAGACCGTGCGCGGCACCTCGAGCTTCGAGACCAGGTCGGCGAGATCGGATGCCCCGACCGCGCCTTCGGCGACGAGGGCGGCGACGGAGTCTGGGTTGACGTCGTAGACGACGCAGTCGTGTCCGTCCCGCATCAGGCGACGAACGATGTTCGCCCCCATCCGTCCGAGTCCCACCATGGCGATCTGCATCGTCGTTCCCTTCGCGCTCATCCGATGTGCGGCGCTCGGGCGCCGTCGCTCGAGACCCGCGGGAAGTCTATTCCCGCGCCGCGACGGGGGCCCCGGCAGCCCCGGTTCTCCGCGTTCTGTCAAGCCCCGGGACGGTGTGTTCGGGCGGTGGCACGATCGGAGGGAACACGGCGACGGAGCCGGCCCACGAGGCATCCGTTGCGTCGTCCGCTCCGAATGGAGTGCACGGGAATGCATGCGGGTGCATCGGGGTTGATACCGAGTGTTCGGCGGGAGAGCCGCCGCAGGAGGGGAACGTGGGCAAGAACTACGTCGATATCGAAGACGACCGGGGCGAGACGCTGCGCTATCGCAAGCACGTCAACGGTCGCGGCCTGATCGCGAACGGCGCCAAGGTGCACGCGAGCGCCGTCGTCGAGGCGGGCGCCTACATCGAACCGGGTGTGCAGATCGCCGCGGGTGCGCACGTCGGACGCGGGGTGTGGATCGAGAACGACGTCGTCATCGGGCCGAAGGCCGAGATCGCCCCTCACGCGCACATCGGCGCGGGGGCCCGGGTGGGCGCGGGCGCGAAGATCGGCATCCGCACGTACGTCGGGGAGAACGCGCTGGTCGCCGGCGGCTCCCTCATCGGCGACGACCAGACCATCGCCGCGGGCGAGCGCGTCGCGACCGACCGTCGCGGGCTGCGTCTCGCGGCCTGACCGGCCATTCACGCGTGGGCGGATGCCGCGGCATCCGCTCTCTGACCTGGCCGCTGCTCGCCCACCTCGCCGCCGTGGCGCGCGCTCGGCGCGGGAGATCGGGCATGCTGGACGGATGAGTCCGCGCACGCCTGACCGCCGCCCGTCGGGCGCGGGCGCCGGTGGGCGCGGCGCGGGCAAGAAGTCCGGCGCGAAGGGCGGCCGCTCCACCCAGAAGGCGCCGCGACAGACGGCCGCACGACGGCCCGCGCCGACCGCAGAGCCCCCGGCCGCTCCCGCGCCGCCGT
>NZ_LMPK01000023.1:27852-31866 GCF_001423825.1 Microbacterium sp. Leaf351 | reverse complement strand
CCCCGCTCGAGCTCGTGCAGCTCGACGTCGCCCGGCAGCAGACCGCTCTCGCGGCCGGCGACGTCGACGCCGTGATCGCCCGCCTCCCCGTCGACCGGGAGCGGTGGCACGCGATCGCCCTCTACGACGAGGTGCCGGTCGTGGTGATGACGGCCGACGCCTCACTATCGGTCGCCGAGCGGCTGGCGGCATCCGATCTGGCCGGCGAGGTGCTGATCGTGCCCGCCGACGACGTGCTCGACCTCGCCGCGACCGCCGCGGCCTGGCCCGTCGAGCGGCCCCGGTTCGCTCCCCCCGCCAGCACCGAGGAGGCCATCGCGACGGTCGCCGCGGGCGTCGGCATCTCCGTCGTGCCCATGTCGCTCGCCCGGCTCCACCACCGCAAGGACATCACCTTCCGCGAGCTCGACGGGGGCCCGCTCGCCCCGGTCGGCCTCGTCTGGCCGCGGGAGGACGCCCACCCGCTGATCGACGCGTTCGTCGGCATCGTGCGCGGGCGCACCGCGCGCTCGTCACGCTGAGACCCGCCGGACGGCCGGCCCGCCCCTCGCCCTAGACTCGCGGGATGGACTCCCGGCCGCTGCTCTTCCTCGGCGCGCGCCCGGAGCAGAACGCGGCCGACGGCGAGTTCGCCGCGTTCGCCGCCGCCGCCGGCGTGTCGCTGGCCCGCCACGACCTCACCCGCTCCCCTCTCCCCGAGGGCGCCCTCGACCGTTACGCCGGGTTCATCGGCGGCGGCAGCCCGTTCAATGTCGGCGACCCCGAGGCCGGCAAGTCCGACACCCAGCGCCGTGTCGAGGCCGACCTCGCCACGGTCGCGGAGGCCGCGGCATCCGGCGCCACCCGAGCGCTGCTCACCTGTTACGGCATCGGCATCGCGACGCGGCTGCTCGGCGGCACGATCGACCGGGCGTTCGGCGAGGACACCGGCACGACCGAGGTGACCGTCGGCGCGGATGCCGCCGCCGACCCGGTCTTCGGTGCCCTGCCTGCGACGTTCACCGCCTACACCGCGCACAAGGAGGGGTCGGGGACGACGCCGACGGGGGCGGTCGCGCTGGCGACGAGCGACGGATGCCCGGTGCAGGCCTACCGGGTCGGGTCGCTGTGGACGACGCAGTTCCACCCGGAGCTGACCGCCGACTCGTTCGCCGCGCGCATCGCCGTCTACCGGGACTTCGGCTACTTCGACCCCGACGACTACGCCGCCGTGGTCGCGGGCGTGCGCGCCGCGACCGTCACGGCGCCGACGGCGATCGTCGCGGCCTTCGCGGCGCTGTAGGCGCGCACCCCACCCCTCAGTACCGGTCGCTGGAGAGCACCCGCGCCGACTCGCGGTCGGCGGTCTCGTTGCGCACGCCCGCGCGCGATCCGGCGAGCTTCGCCCGGATGTGCTCCTGCACGGTGACGGGCTCGTAGATCGCCGGATGCTGCGCGTCGACGCACTGCGGCAGCGTCTCGATGAGCGCGTCGACGTTGCCGTCGTGGAAGAACGCCGCGGAGCGGCGCCGGCGGATCGTGCCGTCGATGACGGGCGGCTTCACGCGGTGCAGCGTCGACATCCACTGCTCGTTGGTGAGCCGAGCGGTCACGTCGCCGAGGTTGACGAGCAGTGCGCCCTCGGCGGGCTGCACGTCGTTCCAGGAGCCGTCGGATCCGAGCACCTGCAGGCCCGCGACCCGGTCGGCCCACAGCACTGTCACGATGCCGTAGTCGGTGTGCTCGCCCATGCCGATGAGGTCGCCGTCGAGGGTGACGTCGGTGCCCGGCGGGAGGGCGTAGTTGTTCATCCGCAGCACGTCGAGGGAGTGGTCGGTGCGGGCGTCGAAGAAGGCGCGATCGATGCCGAGGGCGTCGGCGAAGATGTCGGTGAGCGTGCGGGCGACGCGCGCCGCCTCGCCGAAGTAGGCGCTGACGGCCGGCTCGAACCCGGCGACGTCGGGCCACACGTTGTCGGCGTAGTCGATCGGGTCGAGGTGCGCGACGTGCGGGTAGTGCGCCGCGGTCGCGCCCACGTTGAACGCCTCGAAGAAGTCGTTCATGCGGCTGGCCTGCTCGACGCCGAGCGACAGGCTCAACGACTCCGACTTCGGCGGACTGTAGCCGCGATTGATCTCGGGCGGCGTGCGGTACGTGTTCTTCACATCGAGGTCGAGCCCGAAGAATCCGTCGATGGATGCCTCGAGCCCCGCGATGACCGCGGCCGGCACCCCGTGCCCGGTGATCTGGATGAAACCGACCGTGCGGCAGGCGTCGTCGATCGCGCGGGCGACCGCGGCGCGCTCGGCGTCGGTGCCGCCAGTCACGTAGGGCGTGATGTCGACGAGGGGGACGTGGAACGTCATGGCAACTCCGTGAGGTCGTGGCCCGCGGGCCGGTGTCAGGCAGTCGCTTCACGCTTTCCCGCCGCCGGTGGGCGGCTCGCTTTCATGAGCGCGGCCAGGCTACCGAGCGCACGTTTCCTGCGCGTGACGGCGCATCCGGGTGTCCGTGCGCCGGGCTCAGCCGAGCGGTGGCCCGACGATCACGGCCGTGTCGGGCGGAACGGTGACGGTGCCGTCGGCGGATGCCGCGGCATCCGCCCCGCTCGTGAGCAGCACCGTCTCGCCCGGCTCGAGCGCGAGCGGCCACGGGTCGGAGCTCAGATTGACGGCGATGCGCAGGGCGCCGCGTCCGAGCAGGAACCGCCGCGCGGCGGGGGGAGCGTCGGGGTCGAGGTCCTCCGCCGTCAGGTCGGCGAACGCCGGGTCGGTGAGCTCGGCCCGCGCGCGCCGCAGGTCGGCGAGGGCGCGGTAGAGCGCGAGCAGGCGGGCATGGGCGCCGTGCGTCTGCTCGGTCCAGTCGAGCTTGGCGCTCGCGAACGTCGCCGGGCTCTGCGGGTCGGGCACGACCGACTCGTCCCAGCCCATGCGCGCGAACTCCTCGGTGCGCCCCTTGCGCACGGCCTCCCCCAGCCACTCCTCGGGGTGGGACGTGAAGAACGGCCACGGCGTCGACGCACCCCACTCCTCGCCCATGAACAGCATCGGGGTGCCGGGGGTGGTGAGGGTCAGCACGGCGGCGACCGCGAGCCGGTCGGTCGAGAGGGTCGCGGTGAGACGATCGCCGGCGGCGCGGTTGCCGATCTGGTCGTGGTCCTGCGAGAAGGTCACGAGGCGGGAGGTGGGCACCTCGGACGGGATGGGGGAGCCGTGGTCACGCCCCCGGAACGACGAGTAGGTGCCGTTGTGGAAGAACCCGGCGGTCCACACCTTCGGCAGGGCGTCGGCTGCCGCGAAGTCCTCGTAGTAGCCGCTCGTCTCACCGGTCAGGGCGACGTGGACGGCGTGATGCCAGTCGTCGCTCCACTGCGCGTGCAGACCGTAGCCGCCGGCCTCGCGCGGCAGGATCAGCCGCGGGTCGTTGAGGTCGCTCTCGGCGATGAGGGTGAGCGGGCGTCCCAGGTGCGCGGAGAGGGCATCGGATGCCGCGGCCAGCTCCTGCAGGATGTGCACCGGCTGCTCGTCGTGCAGGGCGTGCACCGCGTCGAGCCGGAGTCCGTCGACATGCTGGTCGCGCAGCCACATGAGCGCGTTCTCGACGATGTACGACCGCACCACGGGCTCGTCGAGGTTCACGGAGTCGCCCCAGGTGTTGCGGCTGCCGGTGCGCAGGTAGGGACCGAACTCGGGCAGGTAGTTGCCGCTCGGTCCGAGGTGGTTGTAGACGACGTCCTGGATGACGGCGATGCCGTGCGCGTGGGCGGCGTCGACGAAGCGACGGTAGGCGGCGGGTCCGCCGTACGCCTCGTGCACGGTGTACCAGAGCACGCCGTCGTAGCCCCAGTTCCACTGGCCGTTGAAGCCGTTCACGGGCAGCAGCTCGACGTGGGTGACGCCGATCGAGGCGAGGTGATCGAGTCGCGCGGCTGCGGCGTCGAGCGTCCCGTCGGGGGTGAATGTGCCGATGTGCAGCTCGTAGACGAGGCCGCCCGCGAGTGGACGCCCGGTCCACGCGGCATCCGTCCACGCGAAG
>NZ_LMPK01000023.1:27675-27768 GCF_001423825.1 Microbacterium sp. Leaf351 | reverse complement strand
CGGGACGCAGCTCGCCGTCGTCGAGCACGAACCCGTACCGCTCGCCGTCGGCGAGGTCGACGTCGGCGCGCCACCAGCCGTCGTCGGCGGGGG
>NZ_LMPK01000023.1:14384-27613 GCF_001423825.1 Microbacterium sp. Leaf351 | reverse complement strand
CACCTCGATCACGTCGTCCTCCGCATCCGCCGGCTCAGCCGGCCCTCACGAGCAGTGCGACGGGGTAGGTCGCGCAGAGCTGGGCGATCGGCACGGCGCCCGACTCGACGCGCCCCGTGAGGGTGTCGACCCAGTCTCCGGGCGGCAGCAGCAGGGCGGTGTCGCCCCACCCGCCGCGGCGTCCGAGCCCCACGGGCAGTCGGGTCGCGGCGGCGATGACGCCGCCGCGGTCGAACGCGACGAGGTGCGCGGCGGCCTCGCCGACGACCTCCAGCGGCAGATAGCGGGTGAACAGCTCCGGGCGGTCGCGGCGGAGCCGCAGCGCCCGCGACGTCACGAGGAGCTTCGCCCGCCCGGTCGCGTCGACCGGCGGCAGCAGCGGCTCCCCCATCCCCGGTCCGCCCTCTGCACCCAGGCGCGCATCGAGCTCGGTGGCCGCGACCGCCGCGTCGATGTCGTGCAGCAGCGCCGCGTGGGCCGTGAAGTCCACGGGTCGCCGGTTGTCGGGATCGACGAGCGAGAGCTCCTGCACCTCGGACCCCTGGTAGACGTCGGGCACGCCGGGGCCGGCCAGCTGCAGCAGTTTCTGGCCCAGCGCGTTCGACCAGCCGGCCGGGGCGATGTGGCCCACGAGGTCCTCGACGAGGGGCCGCGCCGCGCCGAACGCGGCGTCGACGAGCGCGTGCACCGCGGCCTCGAACGCGGCGTCGGGGGCGAGCCAGGTCGTTCGCTCCCCCGCTTCGCGCACGGCCTTCTCGGCGTAGGCGTGCAGGCGCTCGGCCGACGCGGGCCAGCTGCCGACGATCGCCTGCCACAGCAGCTCGTCGGTGGGACCGTGCCCGGTCGTCCCGGCCGCGCGCAGCGTGCCCAGCGCGGTCGCCCAACGCTCGGGCTGCTCGCTCAGCACGCTGAGGCGGGCGCGCACGTCTTCGCTGCGCTTGGTGTCGTGGGTCGACAGGGCCGTCAGCGCGTGGGGCCAGCGCGCGTGACGCTCGGCGAACGCCGCGTGGAACCCCTCGACGTCGAGCGAGGCGACCGACGGGTCGCCGCCGACCTCGGTGAGCGTGCCGAGCCGGGTGAACCGGTAGAACGCGGTGTCCTCCACACCCTTCGCCATGACGGGCCCGGTGGTCTGCTCGAACCGGTGCGCGACCTCGAGCGTCGCATCCCCGAGCACCGGCAGCAGGGAGGCGATCGCGTCCGCGAGGTCGGGCCGGCGGGCGGATGCCTCCTCCCCCGCCCGCACCAGGTGGGCGGCGCCCGCGGGCAGGTAGGAGCGGTACATCGGGAAGGCGGCCAGGATCTCGGCGAGCGCGGGGGCCGCGGCATCCGCCCCCACCGCCTCGCGCACCTCGGCCGGGAGCGTGCGCACGAGCCGCCGCACCTCGGACTGCAGGATCGTCGCAGCTATCGTGCGCTTCGTCTCGACGATCAGGTCGTCCCAGGCGGGCGCGGGCGGCAGGCCGGTCTCCGCGCGCAGGGCCGCGTCGAGCCCGTCGAGCGCCGCGACGCCGTTCGGGTCGATGAAGAGCCGGTCGAGCTCGGCCATCGCGTCGTAGCCCGTCGTGCCCGCGCTCGCCCACCACGGTGCGAGGCGCTCGGGGTGGTCGGTCGCGGCGTGCTCGAGGATCTTCTCGACCCACACCGGCAGCCCGCCGACGGCGGACCGCAGCCGCTCGAGGTAGCCGGCCGGGTCGACGAGGCCGTCGGGATGGTCGACGCGCAGGCCGTCGACGAGCCCCTCCGTCGCCCACCGCACGATCTCGACGTGGGCGGCAGCGAACACCGCGGGATCCTCGACGCGCACCCCCGCGAGGGAGGTGACGGCGAAGAAGCGCCGGTAGTTGAGGTCGGTCGCCTCGTCGCGCCAGAACCGCAGCTCATAGTGCTGCCGGCCGAGCACGGTGCGCACGTCGACGGTCGTGGGCGCGCTCCCGATGCCGTCGAGCGAGCCGGGCGCGAGAGGGAAGACGTGGTCGACGTACCGCAAGACTCCGTCGGGTGCGGATGCCGCGGGATCCCGGTCGATCACGAGATCGCCGATGACGTCGTCGAACTCGCCGCCGAGCACGGGGAGGCGCACGCGGCCGCCGCCGAACGCCCAGTCGATGTCGAACGCGCGGGCGTGGGCGGACGCCTCGCCGAGCCGCAGCACGTCCCACCACCACGGGTTCTCGCGCGGCACCGCGACGCCCATGTGGTTGGGCACGATGTCGACGAGCACGCCGAGGCCCGCCTCCCGTGCCGCCGCGACGAAGCGCGCGAACCCCTCCGCGCCGCCACGCGCCGGGTCGATGCGCGCCGGGTCGACGACGTCGTAGCCGTGGTCGGAACCGGTCGTCGCCGTCAACAGCGGCGACAGGTAGACCCAGCCGACGCCGAGATCGCGCAGGTACGGCACGATCGCGGCGGCGGCGTCGAGGTCGAACCCGGGTCGGATCTGCAGACGATAGGTCGACGACGGGTTCACGCGCTCACCTCGGCAGTTCGCTCTTGGGGGCGGCGCCCGGCACCTCGTCGATCGCCGCGGTGACCGCCTGCGCGAGCGACGCGGCCACCGAGTGGTCGACCTCGGGCGGGGCGGCACGGTGCTCGATCAGCACCAGCAGCGACGCCGCGCCGACGCCGACCACGTCGCCAGGATCGACGACGCCGGTGTTCGCGAGATGGCCGGCGGTGTCGACCAGCACGTCCCAGCTCGGCGAGTACTCCACCTCGGGAACGGTGAAGTCGACCGCCTCGTCGCCCGCGTTGAAGTAGACGAGGAAGTGCGCGTCGACGATCTCGCTCCCGCGCCGATCGCGCTCGCGGATGCCGCCGCCGTTGAGGAACACCCCGACCGCGCGGCCGAAGCCGGCGTCCCAGTCCTCGGGCTGCATCGGGGTGCCGTCGGGGCGCAGCCACACGATGTCGGGCACCGGGCTCCCCTCCTCGCGGCGCACCGGGCGGCCGTCGAAGAAGCGGCTGCGACGGAAGGTCGGGTGGTCGTGTCGCAGGCGCGCGAGGGCCGCGGTGAACTCGACGAGGGGCTGATCGACGTGCTCCCAGTCGATCCAGCTGAGCTCGTTGTCCTGCGCGTACGTGTTGTTGTTGCCCTGCTGGGTGCGGCCGAGCTCGTCGCCGTGCAGCAGCATCGGCACGCCCTGGCTGAGCAGCAGGGTGGCGATGAAGTTGCGCTGCTGCTGCGCGCGCCGGGCGAGCACCACCGGGTCGTCGGTCGGCCCCTCGACGCCGCAGTTGCTCGACCGGTTGAACGACTCCCCGTCGTTGCCGTCCTCGCCGTTCGCGTCGTTGTGCTTCTCGTTGTACGACACCAGGTCGCGCAGGGTGAACCCGTCGTGGGCGGTCACGAAGTTGATGGATGCCACGGGCCGCCGCCCGCTGTGCTCGTACAGGTCGGCCGACCCGGTGAGCCGCGAGGCGAACTCGCCGAGGGTCGCCGCCTCGCCCCGCCAGAAGTCGCGCACGGTGTCGCGGTACTTGCCGTTCCACTCGGTCCACTGCGGGGGGAAGTTGCCGACCTGGTAGCCGCCGGGGCCGACGTCCCACGGTTCGGCGATGAGCTTGACCTGCGAGACCACCGGGTCCTGCTGCACGAGCTCGAAGAAGGCGGCCAGGCGGTCGACGTCGTAGAACTCGCGGGCGAGGGTCGCCGCCAGATCGAACCGGAACCCGTCGACGTGCATCTCGAGCACCCAGTAGCGCAGCGAGTCCATGATGAGCTGCAGCGCGTGGGGGTTGCCGACGTTGAGACTGTTGCCCGTGCCGGTGTAGTCGGTGTAGTAGCGCTTGTCGTCCTGCTCGAGCCGGTAGTACGCCTCGTTGTCGATGCCCCGCATCGACAGGGTCGGCCCGAGGTGGTTGCCCTCGGCCGTGTGGTTGTAGACCACGTCGAGGATCACCTCGATGCCCGCGGCGTGCAGCGCCCGCACCATCCCCTTGAACTCCTGCACCTGCTGGCCGCGCTGGCCGGTTGAGGCGTAGGTGTTCTGCGGGGCGAGGAAGGCAATGGTGTTGTAGCCCCAGTAGTTCGACAGGCCCTTCTGCTGCAGGGTGTCGTCGTTGACGAACTGGTGCACGGGCATGAGCTCGATCGCGGTGACGCCGATCTTCTTCAGGTGCTCGATGACCGCGGGGTGGGCGATCGCGCTGTACGTGCCGCGGATCTCCTCCGGCACGAGCGGATGCAGCTTCGTGAGGCCCTTCACGTGGGCCTCGTAGATGAAGGTCTCGGAGTACGGCGTCTTCGGCTGCCGATCGCCGCCCCAGTCGAAGAAGGGGTTGATGACGACGCCCTTCATCATGTGCGCGGCGGAGTCGTCGTCGTTGCGGGAGTCGGGGTCGCCGAACGTGTAGGCGAACAGCGCCTGGTCCCAGTCGATTTGGCCGTCGACGGCCTTCGCGTAGGGGTCGAGGAGCAGCTTGTTCGGGTTGTAGCGCGCCCCCGCGGCCGGATCGTATTCGCCGTGCACGCGGTAGCCGTAGCGCTGACCCGGCTCGATGTTCGGCAGGTAGGCGTGCCACACGAACGCGTCGACGTCGACGAGCTCGACGCGGGTCTCGGTGCCGGCGTCGTCGAACAGACACAGCTCGACACTCTCGGCGCCCTCGCTGAACAGGGCGAAGTTGGTGCCGTTGCCGTCGAAGGTCGCGCCCAGGGGGTACGCGGATCCCGGCCAAGCCTGCACGTGCGCCCCTCCCTGCTCGGGAGCCCCCACATTAGCGGGTGCGGATGTCGCGGACGTGTCGGCGGTCGGCTCGGCGTTCGGGTCACTCACCTTCCGAGCATCGGCCATCCGCGCGTCGTCGCGGCGGGGCTTGACGGGCGCGTCCTGCGGGCTCAGGTCGCGCCGGACGGCGGGTCGAGCAGCAGCGCGATGCGCTCGTCGAGGTAGGCGGCGAGCGGCCGCCACCCACCGCGGGCGCTCCAGCGCACCTCGGGTCCGTCCGTCCCCTGCCGCAGCGGGCCGGATGCCTCGCCCCGCCCGACCGCTGCGAGGTCGAGCCCCTCCCAGCCGAGGTGCACGACCTGCCCGTCGGCGAAGCCTCCGCGGGAGGCGGCGGCCGCGACATCCGCCCGTCGGCGCTGCGACTCGGCGGCGAACCCGCGGCGGACCTCGGGTCGCGCGCGCACGATCTCCCCGGTCGCGAAGACGTCCTCCGGGCCGATGAGCAGCACCCCGAGGTGCCAGGCGGCGCCCTCGGGAACCACGTTCGGCGCCAGCGGGATGCCGACGAACCGCCGGCTGCGCCACCGGCCCAGCGCCTCGCGCGGCGCTCCCGCGGCGGTCAGACGCGCGCGGGCACCCGCGATCAGCGCTTCGACGTCGTCCACCCGCTCATTCTCGTCGGATCAGACGTCGACCGCGTGGGGTCCGTGGAGTTCGCGGTGCAGCCGCTCCATGCGCCCGTCGAGCTCGGACGCGGTGTCGGCGGCATCCTTCAGACTCTCCACGAGCCCCGCCGGCACCTGGCGCGCGTACTTGTAGTAGATCTTGTGCTCGAGGCTCGCCCAGAAGTCCATCGCGATCGTGCGGAACTGCACCTCGACGGGGATCGGCATCGGCCCTGTCGAGAGGAACACCGGCACCTCGACGATCGCGTGCAGCGACTTGTAGCCGTTCGGCTTGGGCTCCGCGATGTAGTCCTTCACGGTGCGCACCGTGATGTCGGGCTGCGAGGTGAGCAGATCGAAGAGACGATAGGCGTCGGCGGTGAAGCTGCAGGTCACGCGCACGCCCGCGACATCCGTGATGTTCGCCCGGATCGAGTCGAAGTCGGGGGCGATGCCCTTGCGCAGCACCTTCTCGACCAGACTGTCCGGGCTCTTGACGCGACTCGAGACGTGCTCGATCGGGTTGTAGTCGTGCATGTGCAGGAACTCGTCCCGCAGGATCTGGATCTTGGTCTCGATCTCCTGCATGCCGAAGCGGTACTCCAGCAGGAAACGCTGCAGCTCGNCCCGGCCGACGCTACGACCGTCTCATCGGGGGACGCTGTGAGCGCCCGCGGAAAAGCATGACCGTCAGGGGCGCGTCCGGGGACTCCGCGGCACCAGCTCGCCGTCGATCACATCGATCGCCGGCACCTGATCGAACGCCGGGTGGGCGTCGATGGGCACCTCGGATGCCGCATCGATCCCCTCGTCCCTCGGCTCGGGTTCGCCTCGTGTCATCGCACGCATCACCTCCTGAGGACAGCAGGTTCCACTGTCCCGCGCGAGCGAGGATCCGCCCAGGTCTTGACAAGGCGGCGACGGATCCGAACGACTCAGTCCGCCGGGGGTCCGGCGGGAGGCTCTTCCGCCGGCTCCGGCGTGATCGTCAGGCCGTTCGGGCCGGATGCCGCGGCCATCAGATCCTCGACCCAGGCGCGGT
Organism: Microbacterium sp. Leaf351; assembly: GCF_001423825.1. Lineage (NCBI taxonomy): Bacteria > Bacillati > Actinomycetota > Actinomycetes > Micrococcales > Microbacteriaceae > Microbacterium > Microbacterium sp. Leaf351. The sequence goes on along the minus strand of NZ_LMPK01000023.1, from coordinate 21,236 downwards.
TGATGCGCGGCTGGCGGCTGCCGAAGAAGTGGAACTGCAGCGGCACGGAGGGGTGCACCCAGAAGCTGCGGCGACCGCTGCCGTCGCCCATCTCGACGTCGAACATGAACGGCTCGGCACGACGCAGCTTGTTCATCACGACGATGCGCAGATGCGCGAGCGTGCGGTCCTCGATCTCCACCGAGTTGCCGATCGTGTCGTAGATGAATCTCCCCATGTGAGGAGCCTAAACGCGGGTGATCCTCCGCGCCGTCACCGTGTTCACGCCACGCCGTCGCGGGGCGGCGAGATGCGGCATCCGCTCGTCTTGGTGACATCTCAGCGCCCGCATGGTGTGCTGGGTGCGTGAGCACCCCCCAGGCCGACGGCGCCGAGCGACCCGCGCTGCTCTACGTCGAGGACGACCCCGAGATCGCGGAGATCACGGTCGAGGTGCTCTCGGAGGTCTACCGGGTCGACCACGTCGCCGACGGTGAGAGCGCCCTGCAGCGTGCGCTGTCGCGGCGGTACGAGGCGATGGTCGTCGACCGCCGTCTGCCGGGGATGGACGGCATCGCCCTCGTGCAGGCGGTGCGCACGGCCCACATCGCGACGCCCATCCTGCTGCTGACGGCGCTCGGGTCGGTGCACGACCGCGTCGAGGGACTCGACGTCGGCGCCAACGACTACCTCGTAAAGCCGTTCGACTACGACGAGCTGCTCGCCCGACTGCGAGCGCTGCGGCGCGGGTTCCGCACCGACGGCGTGCGCCGCGACGTCGGCGAGTGGCAGTTCGCGCCGGCAGCGCTCGCGCTCTTCTCACCCGAAGGACGCCGCGTCGCGCTCACGGCGACCGAGACCGCCCTGCTGCGCCTGCTCGCCGAGAGCCCCGACCATGTCTTCTCCCGTGCCGAGATCTCCGACGCGGTCTTCGCCTCGGGCGACTCGGAGAGCTCGGTCGACACCTACGTGCACTACATCCGTCGCAAGGCGACACCCGAGATCATCGAGACCGTGCGCGCGCGGGGATACCGGATCGGAGATCCCGGGTGAGCCCCCACACCGACTCCGAGCGCCTGCGGCGTGCCGCGCGGCGCATCGGGCTGACCGTCGGCATCGCCTCCGCCCTCGTGCTGCTCGGCGGTGCGGGCATCCTCGTGTGGCTCCTTCTGGCGACCGGACGGCCCGAAACGCGCGGCGACGTGGTCAGCCCCGACCCCGGCGTGACCGGCTCACCCTCGCTTCCCGACGGAATCCGCGCGTACGACCACATCGTGGTCGACGTCGACCGCACTGTGCCGATCGTCATCGCGCTGTCGCTCGTGGGCGTCGCCGTGCTCGGGCTCATCGCCTGGTACGCGGCGCGGCGCGCCACCCGTCCGCTCGCCGAGGCGATGCGGCTGCAGCGCCACTTCGTCTCGGATGCGAGCCACGAGCTGCGCACCCCCCTCACCGCGCTCACGAGCCGTATCCAGCTGGTCGAGCGACGTCACCGCCGCGGGGAGGAGATCGACTCCACCCTCTCGGACCTGCGGCGCAATGCCGCCGCGATGGACGACGTGCTCACCGACCTGCTCGTCGCCGCGGAGGCCGACGCGCGCGATCCGTCGGCGCGGGCGGAGGTGGGCGAGGTCATCGCCGCGACACTCGACTCGCTGCGGCCGCTCGCCGACGATCGCGAGGTCACGCTCGCGATCGACGTGGCCGAGGCGGCATCCGTCGCCCTCCCGGCGACCAGCCTCACGCGCATGTGCGTCGCCCTCGTCGACAACGCCATCCAGCACACTCCGGGACGATCGACCGTCACGGTCTCCTCACGCATCGTGCGGGATCGGGTGCACATCCGGGTGACCGACGAGGGGTCAGGTATCCGGCCCGAAGACCGCGAGCGCATCTTCGAGCGCTTCGCGCGACTGGGCGAGACCGGTCGCCGGCGTGGCTTCGGCCTCGGGCTCTCCCTCGTGCGCGACGTCGCCGTGCGCCACGGCGGGTCTGTGGTCGTCGAGCAGACGGATGCCGCCGGCACCACGTTCCTCATCGACCTGCCGCTCGCGCGCTGACGCGTCCGGCGACCCGCCGGGCGTACGCTTACGCGCTCACGCGAAACGGATCGCCTGCCGCGGCGGCGACCTCCACCCCCGACACCCAGCGCCGGGTGCGCCCTCCGGCGCCGATCACCATGCCGCTGCGTCCCGGGCACTCGCGGATCCAGCCGAGGTCGTCGATGCCGGCGACCACGCCGACCGTCGCCCAGACGTCGGCGACGGCGAGACTGTCGGCGACCACCGTCGAGCTGGTCGCGCCGAGCGCCGCGCGACCCGTGCGCGGATCGAGGATGTGCGCCCCCCGCTCGGCCGTGCCCGACGTCGCGACGGCACCGTCGCGCAGTTCGACGACGGCGGCCAGCTGTCCGGGCCGCGCCGGGTCGGCGATGCCGACCCGCCAGTCTCGATCGAGACCCGCGGCCGTCGCGACCTGCATGTCACCGCCGGCGTTGATGGCCCAGGCGGCGACATCGGCGTTCTCTAACAGTGCTCCGAGATGCCCCCGGGCGACGCTCTCCACCGCCCAGCCCTTGACATACCCCGTCGGGTCGAACGCTCCGCCGAAGCGGGCGCTGAACAGTCCGCGGGTGACTGCCTCCGCCTCCTCGCACGCGCGGGCGACCTCCGCCACCCGTGGGTCGGCCGCCGCGAGGGTCAGCTCGCCGCGGCGGAGGCGGGAGACATCCGAGTCGGACCGATAGGTCGAGAACACGCGGTCGATGTCGCGCAGCTCGGCGAACGCGTCGGCCGTCGCATCGTCGACGCCCGCGACCGTGGGGGCGTGCGTGAGCACGTGCACGCTGATCACCATGCCCATGACATCGGCCACGCGCACGGTGCGGTGCAGCTCGGCGCTCATCACTTCGCCTGGTCGATCGCGCTCTGCAGCGACTGCAGGTAGCCCTCGCTCGTGTAGGTCGCGCCCGAGACCATGTCGATGTTCGCGCTCTGCGCAGACAGGGTCTCGCTGATCAGCTGCGGGAGCGAGTAGTTCGCGATCTCGACGTCACGGCCGTTGTTGTTCGGGTACTGCGGCACGGCGACGTTGGTGATCTTCCCGCCCGACACCGTGATGGCGACCTGCACGTCGCCGAAGCGCGTCGAGGCGGCCGACCCGGTGAAGGTGCCGTTCTTGAGGCCGGTCGAGGTCGACGTCCCGCTCGAGGAGGACGACGAGCTGCTACCGGTCGACGCGGACGCCGTCGCGCTCGCCGACGGCGTCGCAGCAGCGGCTGATCCGCTCGTGGTGCTCGAGCTCGTGCCGCTTCCCGTCGAGCCGCCGATGCTCCCCGAGAACCCGGTCGTCGAGGATGCGACGGTCGTTCCCGCCCCGAGGGACGTGCGGTAGCTGAACAGCAGCACGACGCCGCTGACGGTCACGAGGATCGCCCAGACGATCTTCTTCATGGTGTGCGCTCCGTAGATGGTGAGGGACGAGAGGATGCCGCGGCATCCGCTCAGATCGAGAAGTTCTCGCTGTGGATCTGAGAGGGGAGGATGCCCGTGTCGAGCAGGTCGTCGCGGATGCTGTCCATCCAGTGGCCCGGCCCGCACAGGAAGATGTCGTACTCCTCGATGTCGGGGGCGATGTAGCGCAGCAGGTCCTCTCCCGCCCACGACGCGTGGGTCGCCGGGATCCAGGTGGAGTCGCCGTGCGAGCGGTGCCCGTCCAGCGTGTAGTGGCGCAGGCCGCGCTTCGCGACGAGGCGCGCGATCTGCGGCCGGCGCAGCCCGTGCGCGGGGTCGTGGTCGCGGGTGACGAGGATGGCCTCGCCGGGCGCGTAGCGCTCCGACTCGAGGAGCGCGACCAGCGGCGCGACTCCGGCACCGGCACCGAGCATGAGCATCTTCGAGCGGCGCCGCGCGTCGCCGGTCATCGCCCCGTACGGCCCCTCGAACATGACCTTCGTGCCCTTGCGCAGCCGCGTCATGCGGGAGGTGCCGTCGCCGACGATGCGGGCCGTCACGGTGAGCTCGTCGCCGCGCGGTGCGGTCGAGAGCGAGAAGGGGTGGGAGCGGGTCCAGCCGGGGCCGTCCAGGAAGCGCCAGTTGAAGAACTGGCCCGCCTGCGCGCCGAGCTTGTGGATGTCGCGGCCGCGCATGCGCACGGTGACGCCGTTGGAGCCGTCAGCCTCGACGGCGACGACCCGCAGGTCGTGCCGCATCGAGCGGCTCAACGGGACGAGGAGGCGGAAGATCAGCACCGCGGCGGCGGCGATCGCCCACAGGGTCCACCAGTAGGCACTCACCAGCGGCTGCCCGATGAAGTCCGACCCGGTCCAGAGCATGTGCGGGATGGCCAGCCCCACGCCGAGGTAGGCGTACAGGTGGATGAGGTGCCAGGACTCGTAGCGCAGCTTCTTGCGCGCCTTCCGGATGGAGGTGACCACGACGAGGATGAGCAGCCCGGTGCCCGCTGTCGCGAGCATCATTCCGGGGTAGTTCCACACGAAGTCCCACAGCTGCACGAGGGGATTCACGTGCGCGTTGACGGCGTAGCCGATGCACAGCAGTGCGATGTGGGCCAGCATCAGCCAGAACGACCAGAAGCCGGTCAGGCGGTGCGCCCGCACGAGGCCGTCGCGGCCCCAGCCGCGCTCGAAGATCGGCACGCGCGCCATCAGGAGCACCTGATAGAGGAGCAGGTTGGCCGAGATGAGTCCGGTGAGTCGGCCGAGCGTGGAGTACGTCTCCGCATCGAGGCCGATGACCGCCTGGATGCCGCCACCGTGGATCCACAGCGCGAGGATGACGAGGCTCGTCCCCCACACGATGGCGGTGGCGGCGAGGTTCCAGACGAGTCGCGGCGACCGTCGCGAGCCGAGCAGCGCGTCGGTGGCGGCGTCCTGCCTGCGGACGGACCGTTCGGTGGCGTAGGTGGTCATGGCTCGATGGTGACCGCGCGGGCGCAAGAATTCGCCAAGAATGCGGGTTCCTCGGGCAACGCATAGGAAGCGCAGAGCCGGAGCAGATCGACGACGCCGTGCGGGCCGCTCCCGCACCGCGCGGGGCATCCGAGAGGCGCGGGATCGGCGCGCGGGGATTATGGTGGGCGCATGGGCACGATCTACTACGGCGGTTCTGAGACGCCGATCCACATCGAGGACCGCGCCCTCGCACACCTCAAGGTGGTCATCGCGACGAAGCTGCGTCGCGGCGAGAGCTTCACGCTGTCGTGGCGGCACCCCGAGGGCGAGCCGGTCGGTCGCAGCACCATCTGGCTGCACCCGTCGATCCCGCTGCGGTTCACGTTCCTCGACCCCGAGCCCGCTCTCCTGAGCCGGGAGTGGATCGAGGAGCTGGCGAGTTCGGCGAACTCCTCGGGCGGCATCATGCTCGTCGACGAGCACCTGCACGCCGGCGACGTGGCGTCGCGCTGATCACGCTGAACGGCTGACGACCGGCCGACGTCGGAAGTAGCCGGCGGCGGCGCGCTCAGATCAGCGCGAGCGCCGTCAGCACGACGGCGATGAGCGGGAACGTGCCCTGGATCGCGGCAGAGCGGGCGAGCTTCGGGCTCGAGAGCACGAGCACGAGGGCCGCGGCGAGCATCGACCCGGTGCCCACGAGCACGAGGGTCGCGCCGATCGTGAGCGACCCGGTCGCGACGAGCACGATGCCGATCGCGGTCGCGAGGGCGAGGAACAGGTTGTAGAAGCCCTGGTTGAACGCGAGCGACCTGGTGAGCTCGGCCTCCTCGGCGCTGCGCAGGCCGAAGATGCGGCGCGTGGCCGGCTCGGTCCAGCGCAGCGATTCGAGCACGAAGATGTAGACGTGCACGAGCGCGGCGAGCGCGGCGAACACGAGGGCGGCGATGATCATGAGCGCATCCTCTCAGGCCGGGTGCACATGCGCCCACACGCCGGGCGCGGGAAGTTCGGCGTAGCGCACGTCGACGGCGTCGGTGGTCACCTCGGCGACGCACACGAGCAGCGACTGGGTCGGGATGCCCAGGTAGCGGTTGTCCCGCACGATCGCCGCGTCGCTCGAAGCCCCGTCGCCCGTCGACGCCGCGAGCACGTCGAACCAGTCCTCCCACCAGGCGCGGTCGCCGGTCGCCGAGAGGGGTGCGGCAGCGAACGCGGGAAGCCAGGCGGCGATGCGTCCGGTGGCGGGGTCGTCGACGTCGTCGTGGGCGACCATGTGGGTGCCCGGCCCGAGCACGGTCTCGTGCACAGCGGTGCCGTCCCACCGGGTGACGACGGATGCCGCGGCCCCCACGGTGAGCAGGTTGAACCCGCGCGTCCGGGGGGCGGCGGGCACGGCCTCGCCCTCGACGGCGGCGAGCGGCAGGGCTCCGCGGGAGACCACGGCGCTCTCGGGAAGATCGTGCCCCTCCGCCCGGTTGAGCAGCACGGCCAGCAGTCCGCGGTCAGGCGCGGCAGCGAGCCACGCGCCCCCCGCGCGGACGTCGCGCACGCCGATCACCCCCGGATGCGCCTCGGGCCACCAGTCGCCGAGCGGGTTCCACTCGCGCTTGGGATCCTCGTCGCGCACGGCGAGCACGCGGGTCGGATGCCGCGGGTCGTCGGGCACTCGAACGATCACGGTGCACATGGGGTCCTCCTGCAGCGGGCTGCCGTGCCCGCGGGTCGTGCGAGAATCGGGGCGTGTTCGTCGTCGTAGGGGTCACCGGCGGGATCGCCGCGTACAAGTCGGCGACGCTGGTGCGCACGCTGGTGAAGAACGGCCACGAGGTGCACGTCATTCCTACCGCGGATGGGCTGCGCTTCGTCGGCGCTCCGACCTGGGAGGCGCTCAGCCGTCACCCCGTGACGACGTCGGTGCACGACGACGTCGCGACGGTGCGCCATGTGGCGCTCGGGCA
>NZ_LMPK01000023.1:2950-14370 GCF_001423825.1 Microbacterium sp. Leaf351 | reverse complement strand
ATCGCCGACGATCTGCTCGGCACGACGCTGCTCGCCACCACGGCGCCCGTGGTGGTCGCCCCCGCGATGCACACCGAGATGTGGCGGCATCCGTCGACCGTCGCGAACGTCGCGACGCTGCGCTCCCGCGGTGTCGTGATCGCCGGTCCGGCCGAGGGCGAGCTGACCGGGGGCGACTCCGGACCCGGACGCATGCTCGAGCCCGATGAGATCCTTCGGATCGCGCTCGCCGCCGTGCGCCCCCGTGACCTCGAGGGTCTGCGGGTCACCGTGACCGCGGGCGGAACCCGCGAGCCGATCGACCCGGTGCGCTTCATCGGCAACCGTTCCAGCGGGAAGCAGGGTGTCGCCGTCGCGCTCGCGGCGGCGGCGCGCGGCGCGCAGGTCCACCTGATCCTCGCGCACGTCGACGAGGGCGTGGGGGCCGCGGCATCCGTGCCCGGCATCGCCGTGTCGCACGCCGGCACCGCGGCAGAGCTGCTGACCGCGACGACGGATGCCGCGGCGACAGCCGACGTCGTCGTCATGGCGGCGGCCGTCGCCGACTACCGGGTGCCGCAGATCGCGGACGGCAAGGTCACGAAGGAGGCCGCCGGCGAGACGCTGACGCTCGAGCTGGTGCAGAACCCCGACATCCTGGCGGGACTGGCCCGTGACCGGCGGGCCGGGCAGACCGTCGTCGGATTCGCCGCCGAGACCGCCACCGGCGACGCGCTCGTCGAGCGCGCCCGCCGCAAGCGCGAGCGCAAGGGCGTCGACCTGCTCGCCGTCAACGAGGTCGGCTGGGAGGCCGGGTTCGAGGCATCCGAGAACAGTCTCTTCTTCGTCGACGCCGCGGGCGACATCGTCGGACGCACGAGCGGCTCGAAGCGCGAGACGGCCGACGCCCTGTGGGACGCGATCGTCGCGGTGCGCGCCGCGCACTGAGTCAGGGGAGGATGCCGCGCCTCACCCGATCTCGCCGGCGGCCACCGACTCGGCGAGCGCGTGCGCGTGCGCGAGCTGGTGCGCCCCGAAGAAGTCGGCCTCGGTGAGCCGGCGTTCGTCGTCGGCGTCGCGTCCGTCGTGTGCGAGGGTCGCGGCGACGATCAGCGCGTGCATCCACCCGCCGGCGACGAGCGCGAGCAGCCACAGGTAGTCGACGCTCACGGCGTGGGCGTCGCGGGGGCTGGCGCCGAAGCCGACCACGGCAGCGGTCGCACGGTCGGCGGCGGCGACGGCGCGCTCGAGGCGCTCGGCCGTGCGGCGCGCGACCGGCTCGTCGGAGCCCGCCAGCGTCGCGACCGCGGCGCGCGCGAGGTCGAACATGCGGCGCGCGGTCTCGCCCTGGTTGCGCACCGTCTTGCGCCCGACGAGGTCGTTGGACTGGATCGCGGTGGTGCCCTCGTAGATCGGGATGATGCGGGCGTCGCGGTAGTGCTGGGCCGCGCCGGTCTCCTCGATGAAGCCCATGCCGCCATGCACCTGGATGCCGTCGGAGGCGATGCGCACGGCCTCCTCGCTCGCCCACCCCTTGAGGATGGGCACGAAGTACTCGGCGAGCTGACGGTTGTCGGCGTCGTCCGCGCGGTCGAACAGGTCGCCGACGTAGACGGCGAGCGCTCGCATCGCGCTGATGCTGCTCGACATCGACAGCAGCAGTCGACGCACGTCGGGGTGCTCGGCGATGGCGGTGCCGTCGGGGCGACCGGGCACGGGCCCCTGCAGACGGGCTGTGGCGTAGGCGGAGGCCTGCTGGTAGGCGCGCTCTGCAAGGCCGATGCCCTGGTGCCCCATGCCGAGGCGGGCGGAGTTCATCATGACGAACATGCCGGCGAGTCCGCCGCCGATCTCGCCGACCAGGTAGCCGGTCGCGCCGTCGTAGGCGAGCACGCAGGTCGGGCTGCCGTGGATGCCGAGCTTGTGCTCGACCGACACGGTCGTCACGGCATTGCGTGCGCCGAGCGACCCGTCGGGCTCGACGAGGAACTTCGGGGCGACGAACAGGGAGAGGCCCTTGGCGCCCGCGGGAGCGTCAGGGGTGCGGGCGAGCACGAGGTGCACGATGTTCTCGGCGACGTCGTGGTCTCCCCAGGTGATGAAGATCTTCTGGCCGGTGATCGACCAGCTGCCGTCGCCGTTCGGGGTTGCGGTCGTGCGGATCGCGCCGAGGTCGGTGCCGGCCTGCGGTTCGGTGAGGTTCATGGTGCCGGTCCAGCTCCCCTCGACGAGCCGGGACAGGTAGGTCTCGCGCACCTCGTCGCCCGCATAGGCGTCGAGCGCGTGGATCTGACCGTGGGTGAGCATCCAGCACAGGGCGAGCGCCGGGTTGGCGGCGTTCCAGATCTCCCCGAGCGCGGCCTGCACGACGGCGGGGAGGCCCTCGCCGCCGGCCGACTCGGGCGCCTCGGCGGCGACCCACCCGGCCTCCACCAGCGCGGCGTAGGCCTCCTTGAAACCGGGGGCGGTGCGGGCGTCGCCGTCGACGACGACGGTGCCTTCGGCGTCGCCGATGGCGTTGAGGGGGGCGATGACCTCGGCGGCGAAGTCGCCGGCGGCCTCGAGCACGTCGACGGCGTCGTCGGCGCTGAGGGCGCCACCCGTCGCGCGGGCGACGACGTCGCCGCCGAACACCTCGCGATAGAGGAATCCGTACTCGGCGACGGGCGGGGTGTACGGCGAGGACTGGGCGGCCATGGGGTTCCCCTCGTTGGGCGGGCGGCGCGCGCGACGCGGAGTCGCGAGTGACATCGAGAACCATAGTACGTGAGACTGAGTTTCACGAGTAGGGTGTGACCCGACCACCTCGATGCAGAGGAGCAGCATGACCGAGCACACCCGCACCCTCACGTGGACGGACCCGATCGCCGTGCGCGACGGCGTCGCCGCAATGAGCGGACTCGACGCGATGCTGGCCCTGCGTGACGGACACCTGCCCCCGCCGCCGATCGCGCAGACGATGAACTTCCGCCTGACCGAGGTCGAGCCCGGACGCGTGGTGTTCGTGTGCGAGCCGGGCGGCGAGCACTACAACCCGATCGGCACCGTGCACGGCGGGCTCGCGTGCACGCTGCTCGACACCGTGTGCGGCTGCGCCGGCCACACCACCCTCGACGCAGGCCAGGGCTACACGTCGATCGACATCACCGTGTCGTACCTGCGCCCGATCACCCTGGCGACAGGTCCACTGCTCGCGACGGGACGGGTCGTGAAGCCCGGCCGACGCGTCATCTTCACCGAGGGCGCGATCACCGACGCCGCCGGCACCGTGCTCGCCACCGCCACCAGCTCGCTGCTGGTGCTGTGAGGCAGAGCGGATGCCGCGGCATCCGCTCGTTCAGGACGTGAGCGGCTCGAGCAGCTCGACGTGCGCGATGTCGAACGCGGGAGCGCTGACGTCCTCACCCGAGACCGCACCATAGGTGTAGCTGCCGGCGACCGTCACCCACAGCTTCAGATGGTCGCCTTCGAGGACACCCTCGAGCGTCGGGCACGTGATGCCGTCACCGCCGCCGCCGATGACGTCGTGCGGGTAGTCCCAGCTCGACGTCGACTGCGCTGCGCCGACGCCGAGAAGCGCGAGGCACGGCCCGGTCGCCTCGTCGAACTGGCTGACGAACCCGTAGACCACGACCTTCTCGCCGACGTGACCGTCGGGGTCTGCGACGATGTCGGCGAGGACGGCCGCGTCGACGTCGTCGAATCCGGTCGGCACCGCGCCCGCGCCGGGTACGACGGATGCCTCGTCCCGCGGGGTGGCTGAGGGGAGAGTCTGCGGGCTCGCCGAGGCCGACCTCTCGACGATCGTCGGCAGCAGGGACAGCCCGACGATCAGGGCGATCGTCGTTGCGATCGAGGCCAGCACGCCGAGAGCGCCGAGGATGATGCCCGTGACCGGGAAGCCCTTCCGGGCGCCCTTCACGAGCGCCACGATTCCCAGCACGACCGCAGTCCCGCCGATCAGGATGCCGAGCCCGGGAGCCAGCCCGAGGACGAACGCCGCGATGCCGACCACGAGCGCCGCGATCGCGAGGCCGCCGGCGCGGGGGCCGGACGACGCCCGGGGCGGCGCGGGATAGGCCGGCGGAGGCGGCAGCGAGGGTCCTGCCGGGGACGTCGCGTCCGGCGCTTCGATGGAAGGAGCGACGCCGCTCTCACCGGCGTCGGACGCGGGCGAGGTGACCGGAGCGGGCGGGTCCGCAGCCGGTGCTCCCGTCGGAGGCGCCTCCTCGCCGTCGTTCGGAGGAGTGGGGCTCTCGGGCGGCGGCACGGAGGTCATGCCGCGAGTATGACAGAACCTGAGAGCTCACTATGCCGTACCTCTGCGTCGGCTGGATGCTCGAACCTTCCGGCGCAATGCTCGATTCCCCCTGTCGCGCGCCTCGACCGATCCCTAGACTGGCGGCCACAACTCCCGCCTCGCGTCGAAGGGCGTTCCGCACATGTCGGATCCGGCAGGCCCCACCGCACCGCTCCCGCCGACTCCGCCTGCGCCGCCACAACGATCGCGCCGAGGACTGATCGCGATCATCGCCGTGCTGGCCGCGCTGCTCATCGCCACCGCATCGGTGCTCGTCACCGTGCTACTCATGGGCGGTGCGCAGGTCGCGGGCGCCGCCGCGACATCCGTGTCGACGCCGACTCCGACACCGTCGGCGCCTTCGTCGCCGCCCGCCTCGGCCACCCCGACACCGGCGCACACATCGAGCACTTCAGGATCGTCCGGAGGAGGCGGAACGGGCACCACGACGACCGCGCCGTCGACGGGGTCGATCAGTCACGCGGCCGTAGGCGTCGAGAGCGGCGGCGGAGACTGCTCGAGCACGCCCAACCTCCCGCTCACGGCAGCGTGGAAAGCGACCGGCACGACGCTCTGGTTCGGCGTGAACACCACCGATGCGAGCGCCGCACCCTTCCAGGAGTGGTCGCTGGCGACGCAGACGCAGGGCACCGCGACGGGCTTCGTCTACGACTGCTCACGGTCCTCCGAGCCGTTCACGTTCACGCTGTTGCACACCGACGGCACCAAGACGAACTCGACCGTGACCCTGCGCCTGTGCCCCGGATCCGTCACGCCGAAGCAGACCTGCTCGTAATCCCGCGCGCGGCGATCTGCGGCGCGATACTCTCGCGACAGCGACGAAACCCGCGTGACGACACCGAACGCGGCGTCGCACCCGCTCGACGAAAGGATGCCGCGTGCTCATCGCCCTCTGGATCGTCAACGTGGTGCTCGCGCTCGCCTTCCTCGCGACCGGCGGTCTGAAGATCATCCGCACGCCGGATCAGCTGAGAACGGTCGGACTCGCATGGGTCGAGTCGTTCACCCGTGGCCAGGTGGTGCTCATCGGCGTCGCCGAAGTGGTCGGCGCGGTCGGATTGATCGCACCGCTGGCCACCGGCATCCTGCCCTTCATCGCGGCCGTCGCCGCCGCAGCGCTCGCTGTTCTCATGGTCGGCGCGACCGTCGTGCATGTGCGCCGGGGCGAGAATCCGGCGCCCGCCGCCGTGGCGCTGGTGCTGTCGCTGGTCAGTGCGGCGCTCGGGGTGCTCGCCCTCGGCTGAGCGCGCCCCCGCGGATCACCGCCAGCACCAGCCAGATCGCCCCGAGCGCCAGTTGCGCGCCCCCGATCAGCACACCGCCGGTCGTGAGACTCCAGGTTCCGAGCGCCACCCACATGAGCGCGAACACGAGCGATGCGATCCAGCCGATGCGGATCCGGCGGCGCCCGGACGAGTCATCCGTCATCATCGTTCCCCCTCACGACGTTGCCGTGAGCATAGCGAGAGCGCGCGAGCGGCGCGCTCAGTCCGAGATCAGCGTGCCGCCGTTCCTCGCACTGACCCGCGTCTCGCGGGGAGCCCGGCCGGCACGGCGGGCTCCCCGCACCACCGCGTCCCCCGCACGGGCGACAGACGGATGCCGCATCCTCCCGCTACCGTGAGCGCACGGAGACGGGGGTCGACGTGGCCAGAGCTGCGCGCGAATGGTGGGCGATGTGGACACTGCAGGAGCAGGATCTGTGGGCGGCCGCGGGTGACGGCATACTCGTTGCGTTGCTCATGCTCGCGATCGGCCTGAGCATCGCCCCCTCCGCCGTCTGGCAGGAGCCGGTGCAGATCGGAGCTCCTGCCGTCTGCATCGCAATAGCGACGTATGCGCGCGCCGCCCGCAGCGGCGCGCGCAGCGCTGGCGTGAGGCCTATCGCACCGCCCCGACCGGGCCGACTGACCGTCAGGTCGGCGCCCCGGTCTGATCCGCCGCATCGGCAACGATCAGGCCCGCAGCACGACCTTCTCCCGCACGTCTCCCGACTCGAGCAGCGCGTGCGCGCGGGCCGCGTCGGTGAGCGCGAACTCGCGGTGCGGCTTCAGGCGAAGCGTTCCAGCGGCGAGCAGCGGCACCGTGATCGCGAGCGCATCGGGTGCCCGATCGGGCGACGGGTGCGACAGGCGTGCGCTGCTGCGGGCGACCTCCGCCGACCCGACGAGGGTGACCACGCGCGAGGGGTCGCCGGTGGCGGCGACGGCCTCGACCAGTCCGCCGCGGCCGGCCGCGTCGATGACCGCGTCGATGCGGCGGACACCCGTGACGGCGATCCGCTCGAAGACCCCATCGCCGTAGACGACCGGCTCCCCGCCGTAGGCGGCGACGGTGTCGGCGTCCCTCTCCGACGCCGCACCGATCACGCGCACTCCGCGCGCGCTCGCGAGCTGCACGATGAGCGCCCCGACCGATCCGGCCGCACCGAGCACCACGAGAGTCTCCCCCGCCTCAGCCCCGACCTCGCGCAGTGTGCCGACGGCGGCCTCCGCGGACGCGGGCAGGGCCGCGGCATCCGCCCACGACAGCGAAGCGGGCTTCGGGAACCACACCGGCGCGGCGACGAGCTCGCCATACCCGCCTTGCTGCGGCAGGTGCGCGACCACCTCATCGCCGACGGCGACATCGGCGACGCCCGCTCCGACCGACTCGACGACTCCTGCCGCTTCGAACCCCAGCACCGACCCGGGGCCCTGCGGGAAGACGGCGGCGAGACGACCGCGACGGATCTGCAGGTCGGTCGGGCCGATGCCTGCCGCCCTCACGCGCAGCAGCACCTCGCCGGGCGCGGGCACGGGCGCTGCCATCTGGCGCCACTGCAGCACCTCCGGCTCCCCGAAGGCGGTCATCACCATCGCATGCGACATTGCTCGCCCCTCTCAGATCTGGCTCGCGCCGCCGTCGACGTACAGTTCCGCGCCGGTCATGTAGGCGCTGCGTGCACTCGCCAAGAACAGTACGGCCTGCGCGATCTCCTCCGGGCGGCCGAGGCGCTGCATCGGCACCCCGGCGGCGAGTCCAGAGAGCAGGGCGTCGGACTGCGCCGGATCGGTCGCGAGTCCGGCGAGTCCGGGGGTCTCGATCGGGCCCGGAGCGACGCTGTTGACCCGGATGCCGCGGCCGACGAGCTCTGCGGCCCAGCTGCGTGCGAGCGAGCGCACGGCCGCCTTGGAGGCGGCGTAGATGCTGAACGACGGGCTGCCCTTCACATCGATGTTCGATCCGGTCAGCACGATCGACGCTCCCGCGTTCAGCAGCGGCAGCACCTTCTGCACGGTGAAGACGACGCCGCCGACGTTCGCCCCGAACGTCTGGGTGACGTGCTCCCACGTGATGTCCTCGAGGGCCGCGAACTCGCCGCCGCCCGCGTTGGCGAACACCACGTCGAGGCCGGCGCCCCGCGCGGCGATCGCCTCGGCGACGCGGTCGAGGTCATCGAGCGAGGCGACGTCGGCCGCGACCGTCGTCACCGCATCTCCGAACTCCGCGGCCACGGCGGCAAGGCCAGCCTCCCGACGGCCGGTCACGACCACGTGCGCTCCCTCCGCCACGAACGCACGCACGGCCGCGAGACCGATGCCCGCCGTCCCTCCGGTGACCAGTGCGGTCTTTCCCGCGAGCTCTTCCATGTCCCTCTCCTTCTTTATGTACCGATCGGTACTAAAGGCAAGATAGGCGCGCGGGGATCGCATGTCAAATTTTTGTACCGCACGGTATGATTCAGGCATGGCTGAGACGAGAGAACGCGGACGACCGCGCGCCTTCGACCCCGATGCTGCACTCGACGCCGCCGCACGGGTGTTCTGGGTGCACGGGTACGACGGGGCATCCCTGACCGATCTCACCGCCGCCATGGGTATCAACCGGCCGAGCCTGTACGGGGCGTTCGGCAGCAAGGAAGAGCTCTTCCAACGGGTCATCGCCCGCTATGCGCAGACCGACATGACCTACGCCGAGCGCGCGCTCGACCAGCCGACCGGCCCCGCCGTCGCGCGTGCCCTACTTCTCGACAACATCGATGCCGTGACGCGCTCCGATCGGCCCGCGGGATGCCTCACCATCCAGGGCGGACTCGCCAGCGCCGATGGCAACGAGACCGTGCCCGCCTTCCTCGGGCGGAGCCGCCTGGCGGGCGAGCGACGACTGGCCGAGCGCCTCGCTCGCGCGGTCGCTGAAGGCGACTTCGTCGCAGGGACGGATGCCGCGGCTCTCGCCCGCTACCTCATGGTCGTCACGGAGGGGCATGCCGTGCACGCCACCGCGGGCGTCTCGAGACGGCAGCTGCGCGCGTCGGCCGACCTGGCACTGCTCGCGGTCGACGCACTCGCGACGCCCGCGAGCGCCGTGTGAGCCTCCGGCCCGATAACACGGATAGGGCCGGCAAGAACGCGGTGACTGATCTGGTGAAAGTGGCGGTGACGAGATCGGTACTGAGCACCATTAGCGCTGGACATCGTCCGCCTATGATATATGGGAGTACATGCATCAATGGCGGCCATAACGATCGACTCGTGTTTATACGTTTTGGCGAGCATTGAGATCAATTCCGGAAATAGCCTTGTAAGTCTTCCTACGCTCGTCGCTAGGGTATGCACATGACTCAGCACATCCCACGCTTGCCGTGGTCCGACTTGGCCAGCACCGCGCCCTCGCTGCCGGGGGGAGCGGATGCCCAGCTGTCCACGCTGCGCGAGGTGATGCGCGCATTCGCGGGCGAGGCTCCGTCAGGTCCGGTGGGCGACCCGGAGTCTGCCGAGCGCATTCAGAAGCAGATCGCACCACTCGAGCTCACTGCGCGAGGCGATCACGGCATCCAACTGACCGATCTCGGCCGGCAATGGCTCCAAGACCCGAACCGCGACGACCTGTTCCGCATCATGCACGCTCGCGTCGCCTACTTCGGAGAGATGTTGGCTCGAATCAATGAGGCGCCCGCACGAGTCGAGGACCTTCATGCTCACGCGACGACGGAATTTCTCATGTCGTGGACCTCTCTCGATCAGATTCGGCGACGGCTTGCATGGCTGCACTCGATGGGTCTCGTCGAAGACGGGCCGGATCGATTCCATCGCATCACCGCCGACGGGCACTCTGCCCTTGCGGGAATCGAGCTTCAGACACCCGAGGGGCTTCGCGCGGTGTTGTCCGAGGCCCACGCTGACGTGACCCTTCCACCCGCGCCGCCAGCACTCGCCACTGCGCTCGAAAGAGCGCGTTCGGAGAAGCGATCGCTGTCCTGGTCTTATCTCACGAAAGATCCAGTTGGCGCTCTCACCGCGCTTGCGCGGCTCGCGTCCGCGGGCACGACCAAGGAAGAGGCCGTGAGTGTCGTGTCGGCCGAATACGAGATCAGCGCGAGCTCCGCCAAGAGCTTCGTCGACGCGGCCGGGGCGCTCGGCATCTACGAGTTCGTCGNNNNCCTGGTTCGCCTGCTCCACGTTCGTTTTCTCGGGATCGGGGAGCTCCTGGTGCAGCTCGACGACCAGCCGCGCTCGGTTGGAGAGATTCATTCACGACAGTTCGCAGCCTCATCGGATGCGCCACGCCAAGGCCGCACAGCCGGGATCCTGCGCTACCTGAGCGGCGCAGGCGCTGTCGCTGCTATCGGCTACGCCCGATATGTCCTTACCGGCCTCGGTCGAGCGCTGATTCGAGAACTCCCGATCGCGGAAGTCACGATGGTCACCACCGGAGATGAGGACACGAGTGTTCCGGTGGCGCTGGACGCTCCCCGAGTAGAGCAGCTCATCGCCGAGCTGGAAACGGCGTCTCGTGACTCCGCGAACCCCGACCGATTCGAGAAGGCCTGTGCAGAAGCGTTCGTGGCACTCGGCGTGGAGTCGAAACACCTCGGCGGGCCCGGTCGTACGGACGTCATCGTGACTGTGAAATCTGGCTTGACGCTTGTCGCGCGCGCCATCGTCGATGCGAAGTCGGCCTCAGGGCAGCTCAACGAGGGATCCGTGAATTTCGCCGCGTTGAAAGAGCATGCGGCAAAACACGGAGCGACACTCATGGCAGTGATCGCCCCGCGTTTCGATGGAAGCGGAAGGCTTTCAGACTGGGCTAAGCCGAACGGAGTGGTCCTCTTATCTGTTGCCGACCTGGCCGGGCTGCTGCGAGCACACGAGACACATCCGTTCTCCGCTCGCGACGTCGCAGAACTTCTGACGGTCGATGGACGCGACGATGTCGAAGCTCGACATTCCCAAGCCATGGAGCAGCTCTCGCTGATAACCGGCGTCCTACGCGAACTCGCGGCCGAAGCGAGCCAAGACAACCCGGAACCGATCGCTGCCCGCGACATCAGACGGGTCATGAGTCGCGCCGGCAGTGTCACAACGGACGACGAGGTGTCCCACGTGCTCAGGTTTCTCGCGTTGCCCGAAGTCGCGGCAGTGCAGAACGAGCCGGGCGGAAGGTACACGCTGCCCTCATCTCCCAGCATCGCCGCGAAGCGACTCCGGGCGATCGCGCGCGCAATCGAAGCGTCGTCGTTTGGCGCATAGGGGAACGACCGGCACGCTCCGCGAAATGCTGCCGTGGCGAGGTGTTGCGAGCGTCGTCCATCACGAACCCGAGTACGCTCGCAGCGGCCTCGTGGCCGCAGTCGGCCCCGCCTGGTCGACGTCGGTCGCGGAGGCGCAGCCAGCAGCTGACAGATCCCGAGCCTGGGCGCGCTGGGAATCCCGGCTGCCTGGTGGCGCGCCCATGACACGCATGGATGGATGCGCGTATGGGATTCATGAATGACTACGTCCGGCTCGGGCGGACAGCTACGCACGCCACCGCACGACGCAACATGAGCGTGGGACACGACCAGGTGACGGATACGAGTAGTGGCTTGCCGTCATCAGTGCGCGTTGCTCGTCGCCCTCACCCACTGGTCGCGCTGTGGATTGTCCTTTGGCCCACGTCGGGGTTGCATCGAGATGTCTCCTCGTACCATCGCCGGTCGGCGACTCCAACTGGAATCCTTCCGTGCGCAGTCCACTCAGCGGCACCACATGATCCCTCGCTCCGGCCACCCATATCGACGTCGCCGTTTCCTCCTGCGTTGCCGTTCACTTTAATTACAGCGTTGTGAGTTCCACTATTTCTCTGTTTACTTGAACGA
>NZ_LMPK01000023.1:2712-2932 GCF_001423825.1 Microbacterium sp. Leaf351 | reverse complement strand
CCCGTAGGCGCGCTGGTTCCGATCTCCGGCACCGACGGACGTGGCGAGCGATACGAGCATGTCGCGTTCGCTGCCTACCCGTTGACGACGTCACCAGACCTCGTCACGCCAACCTGGAACAGAGTCTCGCGCGCCAACCGCGCGCTGGGCCGACTGCAACAAGGATCTCTACTCGTCATCAATCCCGGCCTTCTTCGGCAGCCTACGCTTCGCCGTGAAG
>NZ_LMPK01000023.1:2463-2672 GCF_001423825.1 Microbacterium sp. Leaf351 | reverse complement strand
GATTCAAGGGAGTGAGAGGTCCGCTGCCCTCAAGGAGGTGCTCAATTATGTGGCAGCCGCCGAGAACGGGTTCAGCTGGGTGCACCAGCGCCGCCCCATCACAGCAGGACTCCTCTGTGACATCCACCAGACGCTGGTGCGTGGCACGAATGCAGATACGGCGGAGTCCGGACGGATACGTCGCATTCAGGTGGTGATCGGTAGCCGCA
>NZ_LMPK01000023.1:965-2428 GCF_001423825.1 Microbacterium sp. Leaf351 | reverse complement strand
CCCGAGGACGTCGATCCGATCGTCGCCACAGCTATGGCCCACTACCAGTTCGAGACGCTGCACCCGTTCAACGATGGGAATGGTCGTATCGGCCGCCTTCTCATCGTGCTGCAACTTGTCGGGCTGGGGGTGCTGTCCGAAGGGCTACTCAGCGTTTCGCCGTGGTTCGAGGCTAGGCGCGATGAGTATCAGGACTTGCTGGCCAGCGTGAGCGCCACAGGCTCATGGGACAGCTGGATCTCGTTCTTCGCGGAAGGACTGGAAGCGTCTGCCAACGATTCCGCTGAGCGCATACGCCGACTCCTTGAGCTGCAGACAAGCTACCACGAGCGCCTCCGAGCCGCGGGTGCGCGCGGAGCCGTCCGGGACATCTCCGACGTCCTGATCGGGCAACCGTACGTCAACATTCCGAACTTGCGAGACGCTACAGGCCTGACATATCAGGCCGTGAGCAATGCCGTCAAAAAGCTGGTCGAAATCGGGATCCTCGAACAACGTCATGTTCCCGGGGTTATGGCCTTCCGGGCTCCCGAGGTCGTCGAGATCATCTCCGCGCCCAGCGCAGCGTGACCATGGTCGTGCGGCGGCCGGTGCGATGGATCGGACTAACGAGCTGAAACCGCCGTAGTCCCGGACACATAGAAACCCCCGCGATCCCAGTTTTTTCAATGAATCTGCGGGGGTTTCGGATGGCGGTGACGGTGGGATTTGAACCCTTATGCGATCTGGTTTCAGCGCCTCACATTGGCCATCGTGGCCAGTCTTTTCGCGGGTCGCGACCTTTCAACGACACACGTCGCCAGCCGTGGACTGTCTGCGGTCTTTCCCACGGTTTTACCCGCGACTATGCGCAAGCCCGGCGTCATGGCACGCGCGATTCATCGTTGAGGAGTCCGTCGATCACGTCTCGCAACTCGGGTACACGGGCCGTCGCGGCAACCCATACAACGTAATCGTTCACCCCTGCCTAGCCGTGGACGACCGCGTTGCGAGGCAGCGAGCTGACCCTCCTCGCGCTCGACGGAGAATGCCCCATCACGCAAGAAGGCGTCGACGTCGTCACGGAGGTCAGACCAGAGATCCGCGACCTTCCCGCACGCGCCGTTCTTGCTTGCCAAGCCGAGTTGCTCGCGGATGACCGCTCGGAGGACTGCGTCGATACCTGGCTCGTCCCGTCGGTGAGCCGCGCAAGGCGGCCGAGCACTTCCGCAGCGTCGGCCTGCACGGGCCGTTCTGAGTGCTGCCCGACTGAGCGGCGCGCCGCCCCCGATACCTACCGGCCCGCCGCGATCGCCACATCGGGCCGCGTATCGGTGATGAAGTACAGCAGCGCGCGACACAGCGGCGGGAAGGACGCGAGGCCTCCGGCATCCGCGCGCGCCAGGCCGATCGCCTCGAGCAGCAGGTCGCCGCGGATCTGCAACCCGGATCCGCGTCGGTCCTGCAGGCCGCGGGCGATCGAC
>NZ_LMPK01000023.1:0-910 GCF_001423825.1 Microbacterium sp. Leaf351 | reverse complement strand
TCCGCGGCGCGGAGGATCGCCGACTGCAGTTGCGGGTCGTTGAGCCGGTCGAAGATCGCCGGGTTGATCGCGAACCCGTGACGCCGAACGCCGTGCGCATGCGCGGTCAGGCTCGGATTGGATCGCCGCGATTCGTAGAGCAGGTGCGCGACCGTCGCGTACACCTCCGCCTGAGAGGGAGCGGCACCGTCCTTCAGAGTCCTCTCGTGCGTCGACCACTCGAACGGCCAGAGCGCGAACTTCGGGTTGATGCGCTGGACGCCGCGACGGTTCGCCTCGTCGAAATCGGGCGCAGCAAACAGCTGGTCCTCACCCAGCGCGCGAAGGGCAGCCGTCCGCGCGCGCACGGCCCGGCGTTCCTGGCGGTAACCGTAGCGGCCGAGCCACGAGTCGATCTGCTCGAGCGCGGCGAATTCGGCTCTCCACGAGTTGCGGGAGCCCGGACCTCGCGGGTCGCGCGGGAGCGTCCAGCCGATCTGGAACGCGCTCGACGAATCGTTGCTGCGCAGGCCGAGGGAATTCTTGAAGATCTCCATGGCATTGTCGGACTCGGGGTGCGCCGCCCCGACGAGGTAGGCAGTGCTGACCGTGTCGGGAAGGGTTCGGAGGTCGCGGTTGACGCTCAGCAGGGCACGACCCGAACCGATGATGCCCACGACGACGAGCACAAGGCTCCCGTCGGGAAGGTTCTCCAACGCCTCGTGCATCGACAGCGACCCCGGTGAACCGGTCGCGCGCCACACCACCGGGCCTACCTTCACTGCTGCCTTACCCCACTCGTGTCGCGCGACGAAGTCGGCGAGCGCTTGGGATTCGTCGTCCGACAGCGTCACGATGGCAGAGACCGTCTGAGCCGCCCCCTTCATTCGGTCCGGACGTTCTGTGAGTCGTCGGTTTCCATTTGATGGGT
>NZ_LMPK01000022.1:447-2527 GCF_001423825.1 Microbacterium sp. Leaf351 | reverse complement strand
CGACCGCGGACAACAGGACGACTCTCATAACGACTGGACCTACGAAACGGGGTCAGCCCAAGCGCCGTCGCGCCCGCGGTTCGCTCCTCAGACAAATTCTTGCGGCTGATGAGCTCGATTTCGTCAAGGAGCGCGGAGTCGATGGCGTGCAGTGTCTCCGACGTTGTGACACTCAACTCGCTCACGTAGGCGGTCACCATCTCATCGAAGAGATTGTACGAGCGGAAGAACTCCCATTCGCGGTCGCCGACTTTGGGTGGCAGCACGGCTCTCATCCGGGCTAGTGCGGTGTCGAGGGGCAGGAAGTGTGCGGCACACCGGGCCCACGACTCCGCGATCTCCGACTCAGTGCGCACACCGCGCGCTCCGCCAGGCTGTTCCAACCCGAAGTGCTGGAACAGTGTGAAGACCCGCTCGCCGGCTGGATTGTTCTGTTTGGCCAGATCTGCAGCGAGAGTGTAGGCCTGCGCGAGCGGAACACGGAGGGCCTGCTCGTCACCGACATAGTCGATCGCAGCCTCGACAAGTCCGGAGCGCAGCAAAATCCCGCAAACGTCAACATCCTCGATCTCAGACGACTTGTCCGAAATCTCGGAGAGCATCAGCAACCCGCGAAGGAGGCTGGCGAAGTCGCCGCGCTGCGCCGCCGCAGCCAAAACGAGCTTCGTGTCGTCGGCGATCTCCGATGCCGCGCGCAGCTCACGAAACTGACGCCGTAAGAGTTCCTGGGTTCCGAGACGCAGCACAGCATCGAGATCATCCGCCTGGTAGCGGTGGAACAAGGCTTGCGCGGCAAAAACCGGGTCGGAACTCGACTCACAGATGTCCGCAACTTCGGCGTGGGCCTCCTTGTCGACCGTGCTATTGGGAGAACGGTCGTCACCGATCGAGGTTCGTTCGCGGGCGAACTGTCGGAACGAGTCGTGGAAGAACCGCCACCGTCCACGTTCAAGTCTGAACAGATAGCGCAACTGCGTTCTGAACTGCCGCGTGGTCGAGTCAGCGGCCCACGTGCGCACCCACCGAAGGTCGAAGCCGATCCGCAGTCGGCTGCAGATCCGCAGCACACGTTCGAGCTCTCCGTCCGCATCCAGTGAGTCCCAGGCGGCGCGATACAGCATCGCGATGTCGCCGTCGTACTGCGGCACCATTGCAACGAAGCCGTCCGGATCGTCCCCGGTGTAGTCGTCGATGCGGGCTAGCAGGTAAACAAGTGAGAGCGGATGGCCGGCGCTGCGGTCTGCGATGAGTTCGTGAACCGATCGGGGCAGTCGTCTTGTCGCGTCGAACCGCTCGCAGATTTCGATGACTGTGCTCTTGTCGAGCCGTTGCTTCTCCAGGTTGATCTCGGTGCCACGGTCCTCGACGAACTGTCGCGCCTCGCTACGCAGCGGGCTGAGATCTCGCGTCCCCACCAGGAAGATCACACCGGCGGGCATATCGTTCGGTACGGGCAACTCTGCCGTGAGCGCATCATTGCCCGAGTAGTCGCGCTGCACATGGTCCAGACCATCGACGACGACGATGGTTCGCCGGCCGCTTGCGGCGAAATCTTCAGCAGCCGCGTCCAGCTGCTCCTGAATCGACTCACGGAGTTCGTGCACGGTCCGCGCCGGCAGCTTCTTGCGTCGGGTGCGTAGCCCAGCGTCCCGAAGCATGGTGCTGAGATCGTGGAGGAACCATTCCGCAGATAGTCTGCTCCGAGCGTTGCCGCCGCCCCCCGGAATGAACGCGTAGTACCGCACAACGCGGTCCGGGAGTTCCGCCAGCGCCTGCGACAGAAGGGTCGACTTGCCTGCCCCCGGGGCTCCCGTGATAGCGATATATCCGGATGTGGTGTCTGCCAGCTGGGCCCGCAGCAGTTCGATCGCGCCCGTCAGCGGAGAGTACGTCGCCTTGTTGATGGGGAATTCATGGACGCTGCGAAACGAGCTCCGGTTGCCCCAGTTCACAAGGGCGAGCACCTGCTGACGATCCAGCTCAACCGGTCCGCTCGCGCGCGCGACTTCGCGAAGCAGGGCATCGGCAAGGGTCCGCAGGTCGACGCTCCTGGTGTCGTCGAAGCTGTCGAGAGGCTCAC
>NZ_LMPK01000022.1:0-421 GCF_001423825.1 Microbacterium sp. Leaf351 | reverse complement strand
CCCCACTCCGGAAGATCTTCAACTGTCTTGCTGCCTGCGATAAGCGGTTCCAACGCTCTCGCAGCGAACGCACGGAAGTGATCGGGGGACGGGTGTCCGACTGCCTCCAAGACGTGGTCAGATGTCGAATAGGCAGCGGCCATCGAGAGGTGCACGGTCAGCGGCCGTTCGTCCTTGTCTTTCAGCCGCTGCCACCCTCGGGCAAGTGCCCTCCAGAGCGAGTCGGCGGGCTGCTTGGCGGGAGTCTGACCAGCGCGGACGAGTTCGCTGAACGTAATGGTCGCGCGGCTAACCCCACCCTTGAACTGATAGGCCTCCCGTCGACCCCTGAGGAATAGGAGCAGATCATCGAGTTGCCCGTGAGCCGCCCCCTTCATTCGGTCCGGACGTTCTGTGAGTCGTCGGTTTCCATTTGATGGGT
>NZ_LMPK01000021.1:66384-69873 GCF_001423825.1 Microbacterium sp. Leaf351 | reverse complement strand
CCACCGGAAACAACCGAAGTGACACCACACCACGGGACTTGACCCGCGGACGCAGGACGAATCGCGAGGATGCCGCCTGTTCTCGCGCGTTCGCCTGTTTCCGCGCGATCGGCGGCAGGCCTGCACAGCCGCATGGGCGGCATCGGGCTGCGCGAGCGGCGTGGTCGGCACAGCCGCATGGCCCGCGCGCCGCGCGCCCGCGTCGGGCTGAGCGGCGCTCCGCGGACCCGGCCCCGCCGGCTGATCAGTCCGACTGCCGGATGATGCTGGGCCCCCGGCCGGTCGCCTCGACGACGAGCTGGGCGGGGATCTGCTCCTTCATCGCCTCGACGTGGCTGATGACGCCGACCGTGCGTCCGCCGCTGCGCAGCTCGTCGAGGGTGCGCATCGCGAGGTCGAGGGTCTCGGCGTCGAGCGAGCCGAACCCTTCGTCGATGAAGAGCGTGTCGAGACGGATGCCGCCGGCCCGCGCCGTCACGACCTCGGCGAGCCCGAGCGCGAGGGCGAGCGAGGCCAGAAAGGTCTCCCCACCGGACAGCGAGTGCGCGGGGCGCGCGACCGCGGTGAACGCGTCGACGATCTCGAGCCCGAGACCGCTCTGCGCCCCGCGTGAGGCACGCGCATCGGTGTGCTGCAGGCGGTACCGCCCGCTCGACATCTCGTCGAGCCGTACGTTGGCTGCAGTCACGATCTCCTCGAGCTCGGCGGCGAGTACGTAGGTCTCGAGGGGCATGCGGTAGTCGTTCGGGGCACGACCCGCGAGGGTATCGGCGAGGCGGGCGACAATCTGATGCATCCGCTCGAGCTCGGCGCGGCCCTCGTCGACGGCGGCGGCCCGGTCGCGCAGGTCACTGAGCGCGGCAGCGGCCTGATCGTGCCGGGAGAGGGCGTCGGTCGCGGACCGCACGGCGTCGCGCGCGACCCGCAGTGCCTCCTGCGCGGCCGCGACGTCGACCGGCTCCTCGGGGAGCCCGAGCGCCTCGAGTTCCGCCCGACGCGCGGTGACGGTGGCGACGGATGCCTCGTGCCCCCGCACCCGCGCATCGAGGCAGTCGCGCTGGCCCGCGTCGCGGACCGCCGCACGCACGGCGTCGGCGTCGGCGAACGGGGAGCCGCCGAGCGCGTCGGCGCAGCGCTCGGACGCCTCCCGCGCGGCCGCGTCGGACGAGGTCTGCGCGGCCACCGCTGCGACGACCGCCGCGGCGACGGCGAGCTCGGCCTCATCTGCGGCGACCCGCAGGCTGACGCTCGCGTGACGGCCGCGCGCGGCGTCGACGCGGGCGACGAGGGCGCCACGGCGGGCCGCGAGCCCCGCGAGGACGGCGTCGGCGTCGGCGAGATCCGTCGCCCGCGCGGTGCGCTCAGCCGCCAGGTCGCGTTCGGTGTCGTCGAGGCGGTCGCGTGCGGCCACACCCTCGTCACGACGGACCACTGCGGCCGTCGCCGCCGCGGCGCGGTCGGCGGCGGCGGCGAGGCGCGCACTGAGATCGTCGACCGAGCCGCCTTCGGCGCGCGCGACGGCCGCAGCGAGGGCGGCCCGGGCGTCGCTCGCCGCGGCGCTCGACCGCTGCGCAACGGCCTGCGCTGCGTCGCGCGCGGCGGCGGCGGCATCGATCTGCGACGGCGTGGCGGTCTCGGCGGGCGCGGCAGCGGGGTGGGGGTGAGAGGTCGCTCCGCACACCGCGCACGGCTCGCCGTCGACGAGTCGCTCGGCGAGCTCCCCGGCCGCCCCCGCGATGCGGGTGTCGAGCAGGTGCGACCAGTTCGCCGTCGCCGCGCTCAGCGCGCGGGCGGCCGCCGCCTCGTCCTCGTCGGCGCGCTGCGACGCCGCGGCGAACGTCACCGTCTCGCGGGCGGCATCGAGTCGCCGCTGCAGGTCGGCGACGTCGCGCTCGCGCGCATCGCGTGCGTCGGCGTCGGCCGTGGCCGCCGCGATGCCGGCGCCGAGGATCGCGCGCTCGGCCGGGATCTCACCGGCACGCACGTCGATCGCGGCGATCCGCTCGCGAGCAGCCTCGGCGCGCGCGGCGGCGGACTCGCGGGCGCCGTCGATCTCGGCGAGCTCCGTCTCGCCGGCGAGCGCATCGCGGGCGCGGGCGAGGTCGCCGGTCAGCGCCTCGACACGGGCCGGGGCGTCGGCATCGTCACGGCCCCAGGCCCCCCGCGCGCGCTCGGCGGCGGCACGGGCGAGCTCGGCCGCGCGCAGCGCGCGGGCCCGCGCCTCGACGACTTCGCGCAGCGCCTCGGCGGCGAGCGCCCGCCCCAGCTCGGTGCGCGACGCCTCGATGGCGGGCTCCGCCGCGGCGAGCTCGGCCGTTCGCCGCCGTTGCGCGGCCCGCTCGGTCTGCTGGTCGGTGATCCGGCGCGCGTCGGCGAGGGCATCGGATGCCGCGACCGCCACGGCATCCGCCGTCACCGCCGTCTGCGCGATCGCGGCACGCCGATCCGCCGCGCGGGCGAGGGCACCCTCGAGATCGGAGGCGTCGAGATCGGCTGCCTCTAGGTCGGAGTCAGCAGCGGCAGCGGCAGCGACGGGATCGCCGCCCCACCCCTCGCGCGCGATCAGCTCGGCGGCCTGCCGGCGCACGAGCGCGACGGCGTCGGCACCGCGGTCGAGCGCGTCGCGCGCCGCCTTGCGCCGCTCGTCGACGCGCCGGGTCAGGTCGTCGTAACTGCGGGAGTCGAAGAGGGTGCGCAGCAGCTCCTGCCGCTCGTCGTTGCGGGCGAGCAGGAACCGCTGGAATCGGTTCTGCGCGAGCAGGATCACCTGCAGGAACTGCGCCTGCGTGAGCCCGACCACCTCGGCGAGCATGACCCCCACGTCGCGCGGCCCTGCCGCCACGCCCCGCCATCCGGTACCGTCCCACCGGGCGAGCTCGGCCCGCGCCTTCTCGAGCGTGACGCCCTCACCGCGCTGCTTCGGCCGCTCGTAGTCGGGCGCCCGCACGATGCGCCAGCGCTCGCCCGCCGCCGAGAACTCCAGCGCGACCTCGGTGACATCGTTCGGGCCGCTGTGATCGCTGCGCAGGCGCTTGTCACCCGCCTCGTAACGAGGGACCGCACCGAACAACGCGAAGCAGACGCCGTCGAGGATGCTCGACTTGCCGGCCCCGGTGCGGCCGGTGATGAGGTACAGACCGTCGGCGTCGAACGCGTCGAAGTCGACTCGCTGGCGCTCGCGATACGGTCCGAAGCCCTCGAGCTCGAGGCTGTGGAGCTTCACCGCGCCGCCTCCGTCGCCGACCGCTCCGCCAGCGCGTCGGCGAGGACCGCTCGTTCGTCGTCGCTCAGCCCCTCCCCGACGCGCACGTGCGCGAGGAAGGAGTCGACCAGCTGCACGTCGTCACGGGCGGCACGCACGCGGGCGCCGTAGTCGGTGCGCTCGCCCGAGCGGCCGCCGGCGGGCGTGTGCGCGACGGTCGCGCACCACGGGAATCTCTCGCGCAGCCGTCGCATCGGATCGGGCTGAGGCGCGGCATCCGTGTATTC
>NZ_LMPK01000021.1:57718-66344 GCF_001423825.1 Microbacterium sp. Leaf351 | reverse complement strand
CCGCGCACGACGGCGAGGCGACGGGGCACCGGAAGATCGAGCCAGGTCACCGCGGCGAGACCCGCCGCGTCGAGGTCGACGAGCCAGGCGCCGCGCGGCTTGTCGCGCTCGCCGAAGCTGTAGTGCAGCGGGGCGCCGCTGTAGCGCACCCGCTCGCTGAGCGTCGCCCGCCCGTGGATGTGCCCCAGGGCGACGTAGTCAGGACCGTCGAAGACCGACAGCGGAACGAGGTCGATGCCGCCCTGGGTGATGTCGCGCTCGACGCCGGGAGTGGCGTCGACGCCGGCCGCGAAGCAGTGCGAGAGCAGGATGCTGCGCCCCCCGCGCTGCGCGAGATCGTCGCGCACGAGCGACATGGCGTGACCGAGCACGTCGTGCTGCGTGCGCGTCGGGATATCCGGCCACAGGTGTCGCACGAGCGAGGGCTCGAGGAACGGGATGCCGTAGACGTGGACGGGCCCCTCGGCATCGTGCACGGTGACGGGCTCGGCGAGACGCGCGGGGTCGGTGAGCACTCGCATGCCCTCGCGCAGCAGCGGCGCCTGGAACCCGAGCCGGGCGGCGGAGTCGTGGTTGCCGCTGGTCACGATCACACTCGCCCCCGCATCGCGCAGGTCGAGCAGCGTCTCGGTGAGAAGGGCGTAGGTCGCGGCGGCCGGGGTCACGGAGTCGAAGACGTCGCCGGCGACGACGACGAGGTCGACGCGATGCTCGCGCACCTGAGCGATCATCGCCCGCAGCACGGTCTCGACCGCGGCGAGAGTGCTCGTGCCGTGGAACGTACGACCGAGGTGCCAGTCGGACGTGTGCAGGATGCGCATGCCCTCCACGCTACGGCGTCGCTCCGACACCGCCGGCGATCCGCTCGCCCTGTGCCGTGCGCGAAGACGGAGACGCCCCGGGCGGTCCCACACACCGTCCGGGGCGACCTGCGACACCGTCCCGACGCCCCCAAAATGCACGCAGGGCATGATGCCTCAGGACGATCGACGACCGAGCGGCTCTTGGGGGCCGAGCCGCCCGATCGCCGACCGCGCCGAGAGACTATGCGTGCGACGGAATCCGGCGCATAGGGGATTCGGCGTATTCAGGCATACTGAAGGAAGGTCGATGGCGACCGCGCCCGACAGCCGTGAGATCCTGCCGAACGCGGCAGGTCGTACTGAGGGCAACCGTCCGCCGACGGACGGAGACGGCAGGGGATATGAGCGCCGCAGGAGACGCGCACGCGCAGATGTGGGCGGTGGTCGACGACGTGCTGCGTGCGGCATTCGCGGGCGACGCGGGGACCCTGCACGACACGCTCCGACGCCAGCGCTCGGATGCGGGATCACCGGCGGATGCCGCCCTGCTGGGCGTCGCCTGCGCCATCGCCGCGGTAGTCGCCTGCCGGTTCCCGGTGGCGATCGACGAGGCCGACGCCGCCTGGGATGCCGCCGCCGATGCTCCGGGCGACGTGCGCCGCCTCGCGGCCGCGGCCCTGCTGATGTGCGATGCGATGGTCGGCACCGATCATGCGGCGCGGCGCGGCATCCGACTGCCTGAGATCGTCGCGACGCTCGCCGCGCCCGGGCGAGGTCATCTTCTCGCCTGCTACCTGCTCGCCGAGGCCGCCATGAGTGCGGGAGCGTTCGCGGCGATCCCGCCGATCCTGCGGGCGACGGGGCTGGCGCCCGGACAGATCTCCGCCACCCCCGACGGCCCCGTCGACGGCGCCGCGCTGACGCTGCAGCTACTGCTGGCCCGCTCGTTCGCGTTCCAGGGGCACACCGACCAGGCCCGCGGCGTGCTCGATGCCATCTCGCACGCCGGCGCCCGTGTGCCCGCGCGAGCCCATGCCGTCGTGGCGGCGATCGCCGCGTTCGCCGCCGCCGGCCGGGCCGACCGGATCGGGTTCGAGCGACTCGCGGGCGGAGTGCTCCGACGTACCCGCGGCGACGTGAACTACCTCTCGGTCGGCGCCTGCTTCTATGTGGCCTGGGGCATGCGCGCCCTCGGACAGCTGCAGCGCGCCGCCGGGGTGCTCGTGGCGATCGCGGGCGCCGACCTCGAACGCTCGAAGCTGTGGGATCAAGCGTTCGGACTCGAACTGCTCATCGAGGCGAGCCTCGAACGCGGAGACCTCGCCAGCGCGAAAAGCCAGGTGGCACGGGCCGCGCACCTCGCGCGGTTCCCGGTGGCCGCGGCATCCGTCGCCCGCGCCGAGAGCATCGTGGCGGCCTCCGACGGACACCGCGACGACGCGCGCACGCTCGCGCTCGCGGCCATCCGGCTCGACGAGGGCGCGGGAGCCCACACCGAGGTCATGCGCGGCAAGCTCGTGCACGCCGCGGCGATCGCCGACGACGACCCGGCGTCGGCGGCGCGCCTGCTCGCCGAGGTGGCGGCGGAGGCCGACGCGTACGGCCTGGAATCGGTGCGCCTGGTCGCCGCACGACGGTGGCGTCGCCTGCGGGAGACGCACCCGGAGCTCGCCGGCGAGATCGTCATGCTCACCGCACGGCAGCGGCAGATCGGGGCGCTCCTGGCCGAGGGGCACAGCAACAGGGCGATCGCCGAGGCCCTGTTCCTGTCGCCGCGCACCGTCCAGGCGCACATCTCCGACATGCTCGAGATCACCGGAGCCCGCTCCCGCGTCTCGCTGGCCGCGCGGATCGGCTCCAGCCACGGCACGGATCTGAGCGCGTTGAGCCCCCGCCAGCGGGAGATCGCCGGACTCATCGCCGACGGTCGGCGCAACGCCGAGATCGCCCACGACCTCGGCCTCAGCGAGAAGACCGTGGAGAACCACATCGCCGCGATGTTCACCCGCCTGGGCGTGCGCTCACGCTCCGCGGTGGCCGCCGCCGTGCCGACCGCCGGCGTCGCGGGCTGAGGCGCGTCTCGAGCCTCGGAGATCGCCCCTCGTCCACGCCGCATAGCTGCGTCATCGGGGCGTCCCGCGGCGCCGTACGCTCGGAAGGGTGGAGCTGCCGGTCGTGTGCGTCGCGTTCCTTCTGCGCGAGGGCGTGGAAGGACCCGAGGTGCTGCTCGGATTCAAACGCACCGGTCTCGGCCTCGGCCGGCTGGTCGGCATCGGCGGGAAGGTCGAGCAAGGCGAGACGCTCGTCGAGGGCGCGGTGCGGGAGATCCACGAGGAGACCGGGCTCGTCGTCGACGGCGCCGATCTCACCGCGGTGGGCGTGCTCGACTACCTCTTCCCCGACGAACCGTCGTGGTCGCAGCGTTCGCACGTGTTCGTCGGCCGCGTCTGGCAGGGTGAGCCCGTCGAGACCGACGAGATCGTGCCGGCCTGGTTCCGCGTCGACCAGGTGCCGTTCGCGCGCATGTGGGACGACGCGAAGCGCTGGCTGCCGGGCGTGCTCGACGGGGGGCGGGTGGCGGCATCCTTCACCTTCGGACCTGATCTCGCCACGGTCGTCGCCGAAGGACCCTGGCCCGCCGCCGACTGAGGGCACCGGGTCGCCCTCCCGTCACCTGCGTGTCACACGCGCCGGATAGCGTCTGTCCCATGGTGACCGCCGAGCTGCCCGACGGAGACTCCCGCGACGCCGCGCCGTATACGTTCACGCACGACGGGTCCACCCTGGTCGTCGAGGAGCAGGGCGAGGGGCCGGTCGCCTACGTGCTGGTGCATGGCATCGGCATGGGCCGCAGTGTCTTCGCCGATCTGGTGGTGCGGCTGCGGGAGAGCGGACAGGTGATCGCGCTCGACCTCCCCGGCTACGGCGAGGCGCCCGAGCCGCCCCGCACCCCGACGATCGAGCGCATGGCCGACCTCGTCGCCGCATTCCTCCGGCACCGGGGTCTCGACCGGGCGCACGGTCGCGTCGTGCTGCTCGGGCACTCGATGGGCTCGCAGGTGGCCACCGAGGTCGCGACGCGGCATCCGATGCTCGTCTGGCGACTCGTGCTGTGTGCCCCGACGATCAACATCGCCGAGCGGTCGGCTGTGCGCCAGCTCGGCCGGCTCGCACAGGACCTCTGGGGNGAGAGCCCGATCGTGCTCGTGCGCGGCGCCCGCGAGTATCTGCGAGCGGGTCCGAACCTGCGACGCAAGATGCGGGCGATGCTCGCACACCGGCCCGAGGAGTCGTACTCGCGCATCGTGGCGCCGACCCTCGTCATCCGCGGTGAGGGCGACCCGGTGTCGCCGCACGACTGGTGCCGGTTCGTGGTCGAGGAGATCCCCGACGCGCACCTGGTCGAGCTCTCCGGACACGGGCACGAGACGATGATCAAGGATGCCGCGGCCGCCGCAGCCCGCATCGTCGCGTTCGCACGTGCGTGAGCGGCCTCCCGCGCGCGCGGGAGGTCGATCCGGACCGGGCGGGAGCGGTGCTCAGCCGCGCGGCAGGAGCACAGTGAACACGGCTCCGCCGCCGTCGCGGGCGCGGGCGGAGACCGTCCCGCCGAGCCGGGTGACCAGACGTGCGGCGATCGAGAGTCCGAGCCCGGTGCCCACGGCGCGCGTGTCGCGGTAGCGGGAGCGCAGCACCCCGCGGTCGAACGCGACATCAAGGTCGCCGGCGTCGAGGCCGGGCCCCGTGTCGCTCACCTCGAACCGCACGCCGGCGGGGTCGGCGGCGGCGACCACGACGACCTCACCGCCCGCGGGCACCGCGCGCAGCGCGTTCTCGACGAGTCCGTCCAGCACCTGCCGCATGCGGTTCGGGTCGGCGCTGAGCACGCCGGCATCGGCGCCCACCCGGGTGCGCAGCACCGCCGGCACGGTCGCGGCGCGCGCGGCCCAGGCCTCGTCGATCTGCGCAACGAGGTCGGCCGCGGCGACATCCACTCTCTCGATGCTGAAGTCGTCGGCCTCGAGGCGGGCGAGCNCGGCGACGAAGCGGTCGAGTCGGTCGGTCTCGGTGACGAGCACACGGCCGGCGTCGGCGGTGGCGGCGGGGTCGATGACGCCGTCGGCGAGGGCCTCGCCGTAGCCGCGGATCGCCGAGAGCGGGGTGCGCAGCTCGTGCGATATCGACAGCAGGAATTCGCGCTGGCGCCCTTCGCTCGTGGCGAGCGCATGGTCGAGCGCGCGCAGGGCGAGAGCGACTTCGGATGTCTCGGCCGGCCCCGCGACCGGCACGTCGACGCCCCGCTCGCCGGCCGCGAGCCGCCGGGCGGCGCGGGCGGTCGCCGCGAGCGGGCGACTGAGCCATCGCGCGAGCAGCACGGCGGCGATCGCGGCCGCCGCGAGGGCGACGGCGAGGGCGATGAGCACGCGGAAGGTCACCTGTCCGAGGGCCGGGTCGAGGTCGCGCATCGGCAGCGCGGCGACCACATCGAAGCCCGCGCTCGTGCGCCGGGCCTCGACGAGGGCGGGGCCCGCGGCGCCGCGCACCGTGCCGGAGTAGGTGCCCGTCGATGCCAGAGCCTGACGCACGACATCGGTCGCGTAGGTGCGTCCGGGGCCGCGGGCGGCACCTGTGCCGGGGGCGTCGATGACGGCGAACAGGGTGCCGCCGGTGGCGGACTCGGTCTGTGACCCGTCGAGCCCGGCCGGCACGCGATCGAGCCCCGCGATGAGGTCTACCTGCGCGGCGAGGCGGTCCTGCGCGACGCCGACCGCCGAGCTGCGGACGACCGGCACCGTGATCACGCCCGTGACGATGACGGCGAGCCCGACGACGGCGAGCATGACGAGCGTCATGCGCGTACGCAGGGTGCCGGGCCGTCGCCGCGGCCGGGGCGGGGCGATGGGCGCGGGCGGCACGGCGGCGGTCATCGGGGCTCCTCGTCGGCGGAGTACCCCACCCCACGCACGGTCGCGATGGGGCTCGCCTCGCCGAGCTTGGCGCGCAGCTGCGCGACGTGCACGTCGACGGTGCGGCCGCCGCCGTAGTCGGCCTGCCCCCACACCGCCGACAGCAGCTGCTCACGCGTGTAGACGCGGCCCGGCGAGGCGGCGAGGTAGGCGAGCAGCTCGAACTCGGTCGCGGTCAGCGCGACATCCTCACCGTCGACCTCGACGCGGCGGCGGGTCTCGTCGATGCGCACCCGGCCGAGCGCGTGGACGCGGGAGGCGGGCGCCGCGCGCCGGCGCAGCAGCACCTTGACGCGGGCGACCAGCTCCCGGGGCGAGAACGGCTTGGTGAGGTAGTCGTCGGCGCCGAGCTCGAGTCCGACCACACGGTCGACCTCGTCGTCGCGGGCGGTCACGAAGATCACGGGGGTCCAGTCGCCGTCGGCGCGCAGCGCCCGGCACACCTCGATGCCGTCGAGACCGGGCAGGCCCACGTCGAGCACGATCGCCACCGGTCGCAGCCGCCGCACCGCGGCGAGCGCGGCATCCCCGTCGCGTTCCACGTGCACCCCGAAGCCCGCATTGCCGAGGTAGAGCCGTTCGATGTCGGCGATGGCCGGCTCGTCCTCGGCGATCAGCACGAGTCCTCGGTCGGCGGCGGGCTCCATGCGCCCATTCAATACCGATCGGGATGCCGCGGCCCGCCCGATCCGCGACGCCTTACATTCCTCGAACACAGCGCGGACACCGCGTTCACGCAGATCGGGAACCGTGGGAGACACCTCGGGCCGATGGTCGGTGCCGGGGACGAAAGGAGCACCCATGTCCGTCCGCACCTGGCTCATCGGCGGTGCCGGCGCGCTCGTCGTCGGCACGGCGGTCGCGTTCGCCGCACCCGCGCTCGCCTCGACCACCACCACGACACCCACCCCCACCGCGTCGGCGAGCGCGTCGTCGTCGCCGTCGACGCCCGACTGCAACGCCCGCGGTCGCCTCGGCGCGCTGTGGGCGAAGCTCCCCGAGCAGCTGCGCAACGACCTGAAGGCGGCGCGCGCGCTGCCGGCGGGCGCCGAACGGAAGNNNGGGCGAAGAACGCCGGTGCACGCCTGCACGGCTGGTTCGATCGCGCACCGGCCGCACTGAAGCAGGATGTGCGCGCGGCGCTGCAGCAGCCCGCCGGCTCGGCGCGGGAGGCGGCGCTGAAGAACGTGGCCGACAAGGCCGCCGCGGGCGACTACGGCACGGTCGTGAAGGACCGCGCCGAGAAGATCACGGACTCACCCTGGTGGAAGACCTGCGTGGCCTGATCCTCGTCTCACGGTGACAGACGACGGATGCCCCGGACCATCGAGGTCCGGGGCATCCGTCGTCTGTCAGAGGTGTCAGCGGGCGGCGACGATGCCGGCGCGGTCCGGGTTCTTCTCGAACCACTCGGCCACGTACCAGCACACCGGGCTCACCTTGCGGTCGCCACGCTGCTCGAGGTCGGCGATGGCGTGCTCGGTCAGCACGCCCGCATACCCCTTGCCGCGGAAGGTCGGGATGGTGAAGGCCCGCGTCATCGCCACTGTCGAGCCATCGTCGGCGTAGTCGATGACCGCCACGAGCGAATCGCCGTCGTAGAGCGCGTAGCGCGAGGCATCCTTCTCGTCCTGGTATCGCAGGTCAGCCATGACGTCCTCCTCGGCGCGGGTCAGTGTCAGTCTCTCGGCGCGGGTCAGTGTCAGTCTTCGACAACGCGCACGACGACGTCGATGTTCCCGCGGGTCGCGTTCGAGTAGGGGCAGACCTGGTGGGCGGCGTCGGCGAGGGCCTGCGCGGCGTCGCGGTCGAGCTCGGGGATGACCACCTCGAGTTCGACGGCGAGCTGGTAGCCGCCCTGCCCGTTCGGGCCGATGGAGACCTTGGAGCCGACCGCGGTGTCGTGGATAGAGACCTTCTGCGCACGGGCGACGGCCTGCAGTGCGCCGTGGAAGCAGGCGGCGTAGCCGGCGGCGAAGAGCAGCTCGGGGTTGGCGGCGGCACCCCCGGCTCCGCCCATCGAGGCGGGCACGGCGAGGTCGAGGTCGAGCACGCCGTCGGTCGTGCGCACGTGGCCCGAACGTCCGTCTCCGGTCGAGAGGGCTTCGGCGGTGTAGAGGGTCTCCATGGGTTCTCCTTCCGAGGGCGAGCGGATGCTCGCGGGGGCCGGGCGTGTCCCGGCGGCGTCACCCGGCGAGGGCCGGGTGAAGATCGGGGGCCGCCTGCAGGGCGGCGGTGAGGGCGTGCAGCTGAGAGCGCAGTGCGATGCCGTTCTCGGCGCCGAGCCCCATCGCGTCGAAGACGCATTCGGCCACAGGTGCGAGCTGGGCGCGCACCTCGCGGCCACGGTCGGCGAGCCCGATCTCGACGACGCGCTCGTCGCGCGCGCGGCGGCTGCGCGTCACGAACCCCGCCTGCTCCATGCGGCGAAGCAGCGGCGAGAGCGTGCCGGAGTCGAGGCTGAGCTCGTCGCCGATCTCGCTCACGGTGCGGGCGCGGTCGTCGGAGAGCAGCACGAGCACGAGGTACTGGGGATAGGTGAGCCCGAGGGGCTCGAGCAGCGACCGGTAGGCATGGGTGGTCGCGCGCGCGGCGCTGTAGAGCGCGAAGCAGAGCATGTCGACGGAGGGCTGCACGGCTCGATCCTCGCACAGAATTGAATTGTGCACAATTTATTTCGGATGCCGCATCCCGCCGATCTGCGCGGCCGATCCGGTCGTGACGGCGCGTTTCGTCACATTTGTTCATGCGGGACCGTGCGGCTTTGCGCGGTTTGACACCCCGTGAAACCGAGGGTCATAATCGGCCCCATGACTGACAACGCGAAGCTTCTGTCCGCCTGGGAGGCGAACGGGA
>NZ_LMPK01000021.1:41943-57702 GCF_001423825.1 Microbacterium sp. Leaf351 | reverse complement strand
CCCCGTCGGCACCCGGACTCCTTCTGAACGGAGATCCGCGCCCCGCATCCGATCGGCCGGACATCGTCGATCAGGATGCCGCACCTCGGCCGCGACCCGCGGCCCACACGACACCACGCACCGAACCGCGAGGCACACGCCCGGTTCCCTCCCCGAGGACTCATCCCATGTCGAACTCCGCCCTTCTTGACTCTCCCGTCGCCCGCCCCGCCCTGCGCATCGTCGAGCCCGCCGCCCCGGCCGCCCCGGCCGCCCCGGCCGCCCCCGCACCGGAGCGCCGTATCCCCGAGGGCAGCGAGCCCCGCGGCTTCGCGCTCTACGTCGGCTTCGACGAGGCCACCGCGGCAGCCGCCGGCGTCTCGCTCAACACCCTCGTCACCGCCCTGCGCCGCACCCTCGCCGACATCGCCCCGGGCGCCGAGACCTACGCCACCGTCGCCCTCGCCCCCGTCGGGGCCGGCGGCCGCGACGTCGACGTCGTACGCCTCGCCCTGCGCGAGCCCGGAGCCGTCGCCCGCACCAAAGCCGAGCGCCCCGCCACCGACGAACGCGCCGAATCCGGCGTCGTCGTCGACATCTCCCGCAAGCGCGTGCTCATCGACGGCGAGTCCGCCTCGTTCACCTACAAGGAGTTCGAGCTGCTGCAGTACCTGGTGCTGCGCGAGGGCCGTACCATCGAGCGCACCGAGCTCGTCGACTCGCTGTGGAGCAGCGACGACGCGGATGCCCCGGGCGAGCGCACGATCGACGTTCACGTGCGACGCCTGCGCGCCAAGCTCGGACGCTTCGAAGACATCGTGCGCACCGTGCGCGGCGTCGGATACCGCTTCGACCGTCACGCCGACGTGTCGATCCGCTACGGCCACGGAACCCCGTCGCCCGACCGCTTCTGAGCCGCCGCGGGCGCGCACGGGACATCCCCCGTCGGCACCTCGCCGACGTCGGCGGCGTCGCCTAGGGTGAGCGCATGACGCTCGCTCCCGCCGCCGCCTCGGCGGTGGGTCGCGACCCGAGACCCGCGAACACCCGCCCGCTCGAGACGGAGTACCGTCCGCGGCAGCCGCTCGATCTGCGGCGCACCGTGCTGTTCCAGCGACGGGGTGCGGGCGATCCCACGATGCACGCCGACGGGGCCGTCATCTGGCGCGCGAGCCGCACCCCCGACGGGGTGGCCACCCTCGCACTGCGCGAGACCTCGCCGGGCGTCATCCGCGGGGCAGCCTGGGGACCGGGCGCCGCGTGGGCGCTCGCCCAGCTGCCCGACCTGTGCGGGGCGCGCGACGACGCCGCGGGCTTCGAGCCGCGGCATCCGCTTCTCGTCGATGCCCACCATCGTCACCCCGGCCTCAGACTCTCGCGCACCGACCTCGTGTTCGACGCGCTCGCGAGTGCGATCGTCGAACAGAAGGTCACCGGCGTGCAGGCATTCGCCGCCTGGCGGCGCATCGTCACCTGGTACGGCGAGCGCGCGCCGGGACCGACTCCGCGGCCGCTGTTCGCACCGCCGTCGATCGGGGGGTGGCGCCGTGTGCCGTCGTGGTCGTGGCACCGAGCGGGACTCGAGCCGCCGCAGTCGCGCGCGATCGTGCGCGCGGCCTCCCAAGGCGAGGCGATCGTGCGGGCGACGAGCACCTCCCTCGACGAGGCCGACCGCGTGCTGGTGTCGCTGGCGGGCGTCGGGCCGTGGACCTCCGCCGAGACGCGCATCCGTGCGTTCGGCGACGCCGATGCGGTCAGCGTCGGCGACTACCACCTCGCGCACGAGGTGGGCTTCGCCCTCACCGGACATCGCACCGATGACGAGGGGATGCTGCACCTGCTCGAGCCGTGGCGAGGGCACCGGCAACGGGTCATCCGTCTGCTCGCGGCGGCCGGCGTGCGCGAACCCCGGCGGGGCGCCCGCCTGCATCCCGAAGACCACCGCGCCCGATGACCGCGGCGGGCCTCGCCGCGTCGATAGGCTGAGCGCATGGCTCCCGCGCTCGTCCCGGTCGGCGCGTGAGGCGCACCTGGCTCCCGCTCGGCGCGATCGGCCTGGCGGTGGTGCTCTGGTCGGTCGCCTATGTCATCTCGGCGTGGGCCCTCGAGACCGGCTCCCCCGCGGTGCTGTCGGTCGGCCGGTTCGCGATCGCCCTGGTCGTGCTCGTGCCGCTCGCGATGCGCCGCCGCCACTTCTGGCGCACCCTGGCGGACCCCCGCAGCATCCTGCTCGGACTCACCGGCGTGACCATCTACTACTCGCTCGCCAACATCGGCCTGCTGTTCACGACCCCCGGCACCGAGGCGCTCGTCTCGGCTTTGCTGCCCGTGCTCACCGCGATCGCCGCGGTCATCATGCTGCGCGAGCGCCTGACGGTCGCGACGGTCATCGGCCTCACGCTCGCCACCGGCGGCGTGGCGCTCGTCGCGGCGTCGGGATTCCGGGTCGACCTCGGCGCCGTGCTCTACGTCATCGGCATCAGCGCGTACGCGATCTACACCGTGCTGCTGCGTCGCTACGCCGCGCGCGAGGAAGCACCCGACCCGGTCGTGCTCGCCACGGCGACCGGTATCTGGGGCACCGTGCTCATGCTGCCCTGGCTCGGCTGGGAGGGCGTCACCGGCACGTTCGCGATCCCGACGGACCTGCGCGGGGTCGTCAGCATCTTCATCCTCGCGCTCGTGGTGACCGCTCCGACACTCGTGCTGTTCAACTACGGCGCCGAGCGCCTCCCGGCCGTCATCTCCGGTGCCGCGACCGCCGCGATCCCTGCGCTGGGCTACGCGTTCGCGATCGCGCTGGGCGAGACTCCCGACCCGATCAAGGTGTTCGGCGGCGTACTGGCCCTCGTCGGCGTGATCGTCGCGACGCTCTCGCAGCCCGACGTCGAGCCGACCGAGCCGGGACTCAGCCCGCGCGCGTGAGTCACGATTCGAGCGAGCTCACGCTGATCCGCGGCCTCAGGCGCCCAGACGATCGAGGATGCTCCGCAGCACCGTGATGACGCCGTGATCACGGTTCGACGGCGCGACGTAGCGGGCTCGCGCCACGATGTCGGGGTGGGCGTTGGCCATCGCGAAGGAGTGGGCCGCGGCATCCATCAGCTCGAGGTCGTTGAGGTAGTCGCCGAACGCGACCGTCTGCTCAGCCGTGACCCCGAGCGCCTGCTGCAGGCGGGTGAGCGCGTGCCCCTTGTTGACATCGACGTTGAGCACGTCGACCCAGCACTCCCCCGAGACGACCACCTGATGGGTGGCCCGCAGGTGCGCGAGCGCCGGAAACGCGGATGCGTCGGCCCCCGCGAAGTCGAACACCGCGAGCTTCACGATCTCATCGTCGACGGCAAGCAGGTCGTCGACGACCTCGAGCGCCGCGTAGTACCGGTGTGCCTCGGTGCGGAACGCGGCATCCGATCGTTCGATGTAGGCGCCGCGCTTGCCGCACAGCACAAGCCCCGCGTCGGCGTCGATCGTCCGCACGAGTCTCACGACCTCGGCGACGATGTCGCGCTCGAGCAGGTCGGCGCTGAGCTCGACGCCGTCACGCATGACCAGGGCGCCGTTCTCGGCGATGAAGACCATGCCGTCGGCGTGGCTGTCGAAGTCGCGGCGAAGCGTCGCATACTGGCGGCCACTCGCCGGAGCGAACGCGATGCCCCGATCGTGGAGGTCGTCGAGCAGCGGCCACAGGTCGTCGGGCACGGCTCCGTTCGCGTCGAGCAGCGTGCCGTCCATGTCGACCGCGATCAGGCGAAGGTCGATCGACGGGAGCGCGTCGGCGGGAGTGAGTGCGGTCGGCGGGGCGGCGGCGTCGGGGGTCACACGGCTATTCTCCCGCGCTCACGCTGCCGTTCGGCTCCGGACGGAGTGCCCCGGACGATCCCCCTCCTCCGTGGCGTCCGCGGCGGCCGGCGGAGGCGGCGTCTCGGCGTAGGCGCGGGACAGCCGTCGATAGGGGCGCGAGACGAAGGCGATGAGCACGATGACGAGCATCGCGATGCTCGCCCCGACGAACGCCAGCGCGATGCCGCGCGCGCTGCCGTCACCGAGGAGCCACCCGAACGTGTCGCGGCCCGCGTCAGATCCCATGTACGGGATCAGCGCGTACTGCGCGACGGGTCCGATGAGAAAGGCTGTCACCGGTGCGGCAGCGGTCTCGATGCTCGTCGCGAACCCGAAGACACGCCCCTGGGCGCGATAGGGCACGACCCGCTGGATGACCGTCTGCTCGGCTGCCTCGACCATCGGCATGAGCATCATGAAGGCGAACATGCCGACGACGTAGAGCCACCACCACTCGCGCAGCGTGAAGGTGAGTCCGACGCCCGCGACCGCGAGATTGGCGAGCAGCATCGTGCGGATCGGATTGCGCCCCAGCCCGAACCGTGCCACCACAGCGCCGCCGGCGATGAAGCCGACACTCGTGACGCCGAGGACGATGCCCCAGATCTGCACGCTGAACAGCTCCAGCCCGTACGGGTCCATGAGGGACATGAAGACGCCGCCGACGAGATTGTTGAAGGTCGAGAAGAGCAGCAGGGCGAACAGCCCCGGCACCGCGCGGATCGCCGGGATGACCCCACGCATCGTGAAGCCCGACCCGCCGCCCTCGACCTTCGCGATCTCGCGTTCGGGGATGCGCACGGCCATCAGATGCGCGAACGAGACGGCGGTGAGCCCGATGCCGACGAACGTCGTGCCGCCCATTCCGAGGAAGCCGACGGACAGCCCCGAGAAGACGCTCGTCACCAGGAAGGTGACCCCCTGCACGGTGCCGACGAGTCCATTGGCGCGGTCTCGGCGATCGGGCGGCACGAGTAAGGTGACCGTCGTCGAGAGCGCGATGTTGCGCAGGTTCTCGACGACCCCGCCGATGAGGATGACGCCGGCGAACACCCAGAACCACGGCCCGCCCCAGTCGATGAGCGCGCGTTCGGGCACCGCGAGGTAGACCGCGCCGGCGCAGAGGTAGGCGATCAGGGTCACGAGGCTCGAGAGCACCATGACCGCCTTCTTCCTCATGTGATCGACGAGCGCGCCGAACACGACACCGAGCAGGGCGACGAGCAGCATGTAGCTGCCGCCGATGATCGACGTCGCCAGCACGTTGCGGGTCTCGAGGTAGGCCCAGAACGTGAGCGCATACCAGAGGTAGCTGCTCGTGACGTTCGCGACGAGGGTGTTGAGCACGACCTGGTGAAAGCTGCGCAGCGCGCGACGAGCGTCGGGGCCGACAGGCGCGAGAGCGGTGCCCATGCGTTTCTCCGATCGTCGGGGGGATGCCTCGGGGAGACGTGCTGCGGCCCATCATGCCGCGCGCCTGCGACATCCGATACCCGGACGGGCCCTCCGCCCCGCGGGTGCCCGCCTCGACGCCGCCTGCACCGCCGTCGGGCGACGCGGACCGACATCAACCGCGCGCGACCTCGTCGACCACGCGTGCTCCCCGCTCGAGGAGGGGCGACGCCCAGGTCTCGAAGAGGGTTGCGCCGCCGAACCAGTCCCGCCCGTCGCGTCGCCCCGTCTCCCAGGTGCGCAGCAGGCTGAGGGCGAGGTAACCGCGCATACGGAGTGCCTCGTGGGCTCGGGCCGCCTGACGGGATCGATATGCGCGCAGGAACGACGTCGCGAGCGCGTCGTCGT
The DNA here is from genome assembly GCF_001423825.1 of Microbacterium sp. Leaf351. Lineage (NCBI taxonomy): Bacteria > Bacillati > Actinomycetota > Actinomycetes > Micrococcales > Microbacteriaceae > Microbacterium > Microbacterium sp. Leaf351. The sequence goes on along the minus strand of NZ_LMPK01000021.1, from coordinate 52,080 downwards.
TCGCGTACAGCGGCCACCAGATCGCCACGGCGATGTCCTCGTCGGGGTCGCCCGCGCGCCCGCCGCCGAGGTCGAGCACGCCCGTGAATCGGAGTCCGTCGGGTGCGCGGTCGGCGAGCAGATTGCCGAGGCCGAGGTCGCCGTGCACGTACGTCGGCACGATGTCGCCGATCGCGGCGGCGGCGGGCTCGACCGCCGCGTCGACGAAGGCGCGGTCGTCGGGTGCCAGGGAGGCGGCGAGGGCGTGCTGCCGCACGCGCGCGAGGAACGCCTCGGCGGCCGTCCGGTCGTCCGGTCGAAGGTCGTCGACGGCCGCATCCCATTCGCCTGCCGCGCTGAATCTGATGTCGTGGAGCTCCGCGACGGCACGACCGAACGCCGCGCCGACCCGATCGCCTCTCCCGGCACGACCGGGCCGGAGCGCCGCTCCGGGGAGCCTCGGCATCACGGCCGCGCCGAGGGTCTCGTCGACGACGAAGGGCCACGGCGAGGCGAGCGTGCGGGCACGCTCGTGCACGACCCGGGCGAAGTAGCGCTCACGGCGCAGGTCGTGCACGGCACCGACCCGCACCACGTGCTCGCCGCGGTCGGTGCGCACGAGCACGACCGCGTTCTGCGACCCGCCGAGCGGAACGACCCCGGTCACCACGCCGAGGTCGTGGTCGCGCGCGAGGCGGGCGACCAGATCGGCGGAGAGCGGCACGCGACCGACGGTAGTCGACGGCATCCGCAGACGACAGGGGTCTCGATGACCCGCCACCGACGCCGCCCCGCGCGCGCCGAGGACTAGGGCTCGGCCTCCTGTGCCCGCAGCGACGTCTCCTCCGCGTCGATGGCGCGCAGCGCCGCGAGCACCGCGACCTCCTGGAACCGGCGCTCGCGGCGCGCGACGAGAACCGCTTCGCGCTGCGCCTGGATCATCGCGCGGCGCAGACGATGCATGGACTGCAGCTGGGGCCACGCGGCATCCGCCCCGGCATCGAGCGTCTCGCCGAGGAACGCCGCGTCGGCGCGCAGCAGCTCGACCACGCGCGGCTCGTCGTCGGGGGTGACGGTCTCGTCCAGGCGACGCAGCCCCGCCTGCCGCGCCTCTGCCATCAGCAGCTTCACCTCGGTGTGCTCCTGCAGGTCGTTGCGCGCCGGCAGGTGCAGCGCCCGCACGATGCGGGGCAGCGCGAGACCCCCGATCAGGCTCGCGACGACCACGACGAACGCGAGGAACTGCAGGTACTCCCGCATCGGCGTCTGCTCGGGCAGCAGGAACACGGCGGCGAGCGTCACGACGNCCCGCGGACCGAACCGGTAGACGAACGTCGTGATCATCACCCACACGAAGCGGGAGAGGATGAGGGCCGCGAGGATCGCGGCCACGATGCCGACCGTCGGCCACAGGCCCGGTCCGGTGCGCACGGCGCCCTCGAGGATCCCGGCCAGGTTCAGGCCGATGAACAGGAACACCGCGTTCTCCAGCAGGAACTGGATGGTGCGCCACACGAGCTGCGCGGCGACGCGGGACTCGGCGCGGATGACCCCGGGCGAGCGGAAGCCCACGTACAGCCCGGTGATCACCACCGCGATCACCCCGGAGCCATGCAGCTCGTCCGCGATGAGGAACACCGCGAACGGCACCGCGAGCATGAGGGTGGTGTCGAGCACGGGCGAGCGCAGCGGCCGGCGCACCACGGTGAGCAGCGCGCCCGCGCCGACCCCGACCGCCACCCCTACGCCGACGGCGAGCACGAAGTCGAGCGCCACCGTGCCCGGGTTGACGACGCTCACGATCGCCGCGATCGCCGCGTTCAGCGCGACGAGCGCGGTCGCGTCGTTGAGCAGGCTCTCGCCCTCCAGGATCGTCACCACCCGTCGCGGCAGGCCCACTTTGCCCGCGATCGCCGTGACCGCGACCGCGTCGGTCGGGGCGACGACAGCGGCGAACGCGAAGGCGGCGGCGAGGCCCACGGCGGGCAGCACCGCCCACGTCGAGACTCCGACGACCACGACCGTGAAGGCGACGAGGCCGACCGAGAGCAGCAGGATGCTGTCGTTGCGGGCGCGGATGTCGATGAGCGAGGTCTTCAGCGCGGCCGCGAACAGCAGCGGCGGGAGGATGCCGAAGAGGATCAGATCGGGTTCGACGCTCACCCGCGGCACCCACGGCACGAACGACGCGATGCCGCCGACGACCACGAGCGCCACCGGTGCGGAGAAGCCGATGCGACCGACCAGGCCGGTGACGATGACCGTGACGAGCACGAACGCCACCACCCAGGCGATGGTGGCGACCGGATCCATGCGCCCAGTATGTCGCGCGGGAAAACCGGCGCGGCGCGGAGCGCTGTGGCGAGCATGACGACAGTCGGAATCATCGGAGCAGGACACATCGGATCGACCCTCGCCCGCGGCCTCGTGGACCGCGGCTACGACGTGGTGATCGCCAACTCGCGCGGGCCCGAGACCCTCGCCGACCTCGTGGCCGACCTCGGCCCGACCGCCCGCGCCGCGACAGCCGAAGAGGCCGCGGCCGCCGGCGACTGGGCCATCGTGACGGTGCCGCTCAAGGCCCTCGACCAGGTGCCGGTCGCCCCGCTCGCGGGCAAGATCGTGGTCGACACGAACAACTACTACTTCGAACGCGACGGCCACATCGCCGCCCTCGACGAGAACCTCACCACCACGTCGCAGATGCTGCAGGAGCACCTTCCCACCTCGACCGTGGTGAAGGGCTTCAACCACATCATGTCGACGCAGATCCTCACCGACGGCACCCCGGCCGGAACCCCCGACCGGCGCGCCCTCGCGACCGCGAGCGACTCCGACGAGGCCGTCGCCTTCATCACGGCCCTCTACGACGAGTTCGGCTTCGACACCGTCAGCGCCGGCCCTCTCGCCGAGAGCTGGCGCGTCGAGCGCGACCGTCCGGCGTACGTCGTTCGGCAGAACGCCGACGAGCTCGTCGCGAACCTCGCGGCGGCCGAGCGCTGAGAACCGACCGACGGATGCCGCGGCCCGCGGCATCCGTCATCGGTAGAGTCTCATCGTGACCGCCCCCATCGACGCGACCACCACGCCCGCCTGGGCTGAGCTGGCCGCCGCACACTCCTCGTTCCACCCCGATCTGCGCGGCTGGTTCGCCGCGGACGCCGACCGCGCGGAGCGCCTCAGCTTCCCGCTGGCCGACCTGCATGTCGACCTGTCGAAGAACCTCATCACCGACGAGATCCTCGCCTCGCTCGTGCGCCTGGCCGAGCAGACCGGGGTCGCCGCGCGCTACGCCGAGATGCTGTCGGGCGCGCACATCAACACCACCGAGGACCGGGCGGTGCTGCACACGGCGCTGCGTCGCCCGGCGGGCGCGAGCCCCGCGCTGGTCGTCGACGGACAGCACATCGACACCGACGTGCACGAGGTGCTCGGCCGTATCCGCGCGTTCGCCGAGCGGGTGCGCTCGGGAGAGTTCGCGGGCGTCACCGGCAAGCGGGTCGCGACGGTCGTGAACATCGGCATCGGCGGATCCGACCTGGGTCCCGTCATGGTGTTCGAGGCCCTCAAGCCCTACGCCGACGCCGGCATCGAGGCCCGGTTCGTGTCGAACATCGACCCGACCGACATCGCCCAGAAGACCGCCGATCTCGACCCCGAGACCACGCTGTTCATCGTCGCGTCGAAGACCTTCACGACGCTGGAGACCCTGACCAACGCGCGTCTCGCGCGCGACTGGCTGTGGGCGAAGCTCGCCGAGCAGGGGGCGATCGGCAACGACGAGGCATCCCGCACGAACGCGGTCGCACACCACTTCATCGCGGTCTCGACGGCGCTCGACAAGGTGGCGGCCTTCGGCATCGACACCGACAACGCGTTCGGATTCTGGGACTGGGTGGGCGGCCGCTACTCGGTCGACTCGGCCATCGGCACGTCGCTCGCCATCTCGCTCGGCCCCGACGTGTTCGACGAGTTCCTCGCCGGCTTCCACGCGGTCGACACGCACGTCGCGACGACCCCGCTCGCCCAGAACGTGCCGGTGCTGCTCGGCCTGTTGAACGTCTGGTACGTCAACTTCCTGGGCGCCCAGTCCCACGCGGTGCTGCCCTATTCGCAGCTGCTGCACCGCTTCCCGGCGTACCTGCAGCAGCTCACGATGGAGTCCAACGGCAAGTCGGTGCGCTGGGACGGCACGCCCGTCACGACCGACACCGGCGAGGTGTTCTGGGGCGAGCCCGGCACGAACGGGCAGCACGCGTTCTACCAGCTCATCCACCAGGGCACCCGGGTGATCCCTGCGGACTTCATCGCGTTCGCGAACCCGGCCTTCCCGCTCGTCGACGGCGACCGCGACGTGCACGGGCTGTTCCTCGCGAACTTCCTCGCCCAGACCAAGGCGCTCGCGTTCGGGAAGACGGCCGCCGAGGTCGAGGCGGAGGGCACGACGGGCCCGCTGGTGGCCGCCCGCACGTTCTCGGGCAACCGCCCGACGACCTCGATCTTCGCCCCGGCGCTCACCCCGTCGGTGCTCGGCCAGCTGATCGCGCTCTACGAGCACATCACGTTCACGCAGGGCACGATCTGGGGCATCAACTCCTTCGACCAGTGGGGCGTCGAGCTCGGCAAGCAGCTCGCCCTGCAGATCGCGCCCGCGATCGAGGGCGACGAGGCGGCCTTCGCCGCGCAGGATGCCTCGACCCGGAGCCTGCTCGCGTACTACCNGACGGGCGCCGACCGGGATCCCCCGGGTCGGCGCCCGTCGTCGTTCGCGCTCCCGCCCGGCAGACACCCACCGCACCCGTGATAACGTCGATGACGGCGCTTCGGCGCCTGCGTCGCTGACACGCTCCCCGACTTCCCCGTCGCGGTTCTTCTCGAGCGGCGACCCGAGGTGCGATCACGCACCCGCGCCCTCCCCGCGTGCACATGTCTTCGTGAGCGCGCCCTCATCCCGAAAGTCCCCCATGTCTTCGTTCCTGTCTCTCGGCGTGCCCGCGCCGCTCGTCTCCGTGCTCGAGGCCACCGGCCGCACCGAGCCCTTCCCCATCCAGCGCGACACGCTGCCCGACTCCCTCGCGGGTCGCGACGTGCTCGGCCGCGGCCGCACCGGCAGTGGCAAGACGCTCGCGTTCTCGCTGCCCCTCGTCGCCCGCCTCAGCGGGGCGAAGGCCGCAGCCCGCCGCCCCGGCCGTCCGCGCGGTCTCGTGCTCTGCCCCACCCGCGAGCTCGCCACCCAGATCGCGGCGACCATCACCCCGCTCGCGGAGGCGGCGGGTCTGCGCGTCACCACGATCTTCGGTGGCGTCAGCCAGCGCCCGCAGGAGCAGGCCATGCGTGCCGGCGTCGACATCGTCGTCGCCTGCCCGGGCCGACTCGAAGACCTCATGAAGCAGGGTGTCGTGACCCTCGACACCGTCGAGATCACTGTGCTCGACGAGGCCGACCACATGGCCGACCTCGGCTTCCTGCCGGGCGTCACCCGCATCCTCAAGGCGACGCCCGCCGGTGGACAGCGCCTGCTGTTCAGCGCCACCCTCGACCGCGGTGTCGACGGCCTCGTGCGCTCGTTCCTGCGCGACGAGGTGCGTCACTCGGTCGACGAGTCCAGCGTGCCCGCCGCCGCCATGACCCACCGCGTGCTGCTCGTCGCCGACGACCACAAGGCGAGCCTCGTCGAGACCCTCGCGTCCGGCGTGGGGCGCCGCATCCTCTTCACCCGCACCAAGCACCAGGCCAAGAAGCTTGCGCGCCAGCTGACAGCCAGGGGCATCCCGGCGGTCGACCTGCACGGCAACCTCGGCCAGGGCGCCCGCGAGCGCAACCTCGCAGCCTTCGGCGCCGACCCCGCAGCCGGAGGTGTTCGCGTGCTCGTCGCGACCGACGTCGCCGCCCGCGGCGTGCACGTCGATGAGGTCGAGCTGGTCGTGCACGTCGACCCGCCGCTCGAGCACAAGGCCTACCTGCACCGCTCGGGCCGCACCGCGCGCGCCGGCGCCGAGGGCACCGTTGTCACCGTCGTGCTCGCGTCGCAGAAGCGCGACGTGGCCGACATGCTGCGCAAGGCCGCCATCACCGCACCGTTCGAGAACGTGGATGCCGACACCCCCGCTGTGCGCGACCTCGTCGGCGAGATGGCTGCGCGCGTGGCACCGAGCGCCGCTCCGGCCGCCGCCGCGCAGAAGCCGAAGACCCAGCCGCAGAAGGCGAAGCCCCAGGGTGGGTCGCAGCCGGCCGCCGGTCAGGGCGGATCGCGCGGTCGCCGGTCGTCGGGCGGCACGTCCGGCGCCGGTCGCGCGTATGCCGCGACGCCGCGTTCCGGCGAGGGACGCCCGGCGCGCGGCGGCCAGGGGCAGGCACAGGGGCAGCGTTCCACGCAGGGACAGCGTGCGCAGGGCCACGGTGGGACCGGACAGGCCCGCCACGGCGGCGCGAACGGCGCCGCACATCCGCACGGCGGCCGGCCCGCGGCATCCGAGGGCACGGCCGCACGCCCTGCGGGCGCCCGCCGGCACCGTCGCGCCAGCCGCCCCTGACGCGACGCCGCACCGAGGTCTCGCGGCCCCGGGTCTGTCGCTCCGACCGACCGACCCGGGGCCGCGGCATCCCGTCTCAGTGCACTCGACGGGTGCCGCGATCGGCGGCGGCGCGGGCACGACGCCGATCACGATGGGCGGAGATCAGCGTCACGACGCCGTAGAGGAGGAGCGCGCCGACCACGATCGGGATCACCCACATGCGCCAGTCACCGACCAGGATGTTGTTGATCCATCCGATGTAGGGCACGGCGTACCAGAGCTTGCCCACGACCTGCGCGGCGAGCACCGGCTTCGCGTCGTCGACATTGTTCGCGTCGCCGCGGGTGAGGAACAGGGGGGCGCCGTCGCCCGACGCACCGATTCCCACGATGCGGTGGGTGACGACCGCGGGCTTGCCCGATTCGAGCTGATACGTGACGACGTCACCGGTACGCAGCGTCGACGGATCGACGGGCCGAACGACGACGAGGGTGCCGGGGGGATACAGCGGCACCATCGACCCGGTGAGCACCGTGTAGGCGCGTGATCCCGTCACGGCCGGCACGGCGATGACGACGATCGCGATCAACGCGACGATCACCAGCGGAGCCCAGGACAGTCCCGCCGCGATCATCCGCACCACGGAGACCCGCTCTCCGGATCGGTGGCGCACCGCGCGGCGGGTGGCGGGGAGGGTGTCGGTCATCTGTGGTGCTCCCTGCGTCTCACCGAGAGCACGGCGCCCGCGCCCAGTGCGCCGAGACCGGCGAGCAGCACGGTGCGCAGCGTGTCGCCGTCGAACCAGCCCGTGCGCGGCAGTGCCGACACCGACGGCGCGGGTGCGGACGCGACGGGGCAGGTCGAGGCCGGCGGTGCCGTCATCGCGTCGCTCGCGGTCGAGACGACCTCGAACGACACCGCCGTGTTCTGCGCGGTGCTCAATCCCGGTGAGACGGCGAGCGAGAGCGTCACCGGGATCACCTCGCCCGGTGCGAGTCGCGCCGACGCCAGTGCGAGACATCCGGTGACCTCACCGAGCTGCTGCGGGGCGTCCCCTCCTCCCGCGATGCTCGTCGCGAGCAGCAGGTCGCGCGAGCTCGAGGACACATCGGTGGCGAAGAGGGCGACGGATGCCGCGGTGCTCCGGTCGTTGCGCACCGAGAACGTGGCGTCGAAGGCGGATCCCGGCACAGGACGCCAGGACGCGGGCACGATGTCGAGCGGGCCGGATGTCCACGTGGAGCCGTCGGCGCTGAAGGAGAGCCCCGGTTCGCCTGCCGCCGTGGCGGCCCGCGCGACGGCAGGCGCGGCCGCCGGCGCGAGCGGGAGCGCTGCCGCGGTGAGCACGGCGAGCAGCGCGACGGAGCCGGTCATGTGCACTGCACCCCCAGGCCGAGCCCGAGCACCGACACATAGGTCAGATGAGCGATGCCGACGTACACCGTGGTACTCCCAGCGGTGTAGCTCACGGTGACGTAGTGGTCGCCCGCGCTTCCGCCGAGGAGGGCGTTGGTGATCGTGCGGGTGGCGGTTCCGGCGGGCACACCCGTCGCTGTCGAGGTGGCACCGGTGTCGAGCGTGAAGGTGTACGTACCCGAGACCGGCGCGGTGTATGTGACGGTGGCGGACTGTGCGGCGACGTTGAGGATGCCCGGGTTGGTCAGGCACGACATCCACCCCGTGCTCGTCGCGGTCAGCGGGGCCGACTGCGACGTGCTCCAGTTCTGCTGCGCGGGGGTGAGGGTCAGGGTGGCGGCGGCTGCGGGGCTCGGCGGGGCGGCCCCGCTGGCGGTGCTCGCGACGACACCGGCGACCACGATCTTCAGGCAGGCGTAGGTGGTGGCGCCCGGCGCCGGAAGGTTCGTCGAGAGGGTCGCGGATGCCGCGGCGAGCAGGTTCTGCGCGGCGACGCCGCTGTAGGTGGCATCCGTCGCGCAGGTCGAGGCGCTCGCGGCCGAGGTGATCTGCACGGTGGCGGTGGCCCCGCTGCCGAGGGAGTTCGTTCCGGGCGCCGTGGCGACGGCGACGCTCGCCCACGGCGTGGTGCCCGAGTTGGCCATGGTCACCGCGGCGTACTGGGAGCCGGTGCGCCCGAAGAACGACACCGCGGTCGCGCCGGGAGCGGTGACCGCGAAGGTGCGACTCGATGCCGCGACCGTCGTCTGCGCGCTGACGGACCAGTAGGCGAACGCGGCCGCCGGTGCGAGCACCGCGAACGCACAGGCCGCCGCGAGGGCGGCGATGGCGGCGGTTCTGCGGGTCATGGCGGTGCTCGATGTCCGGTCACGGCGATGTCTGGGAGCCGGTGAGGGTGAGGGTGGGCGACGCGCTGGCGGCGAAGGTTCCATTGGCGGCCGTCACCGGAAGCGACTGCCAGACGCAGAGGGTGGCACTCGCCCCTGACGCCAGCGTCGGCGCCGTCGTCGGTGAGGTGAGACCGCCGGCGAGACTCCACGTCCACAGCCCCGACGCCGGTGGGGTCGCCGCGCAGGTCGCGCTGGTCTGCGTGGCGAAACTCACCACGACGTTGCCGCCGAGATTCGACGACGACGCCCCGGCGAGGGCGACGGCGGCTCCGAGGCGCAGCCCGACGGCGCCGCCGTTGGTGACGGTCCTCACCGCGATGAGGTCGGCCGGGCCGCCCGGATACACCCCGGCAGGGGTCACGGGCGTTCCGGCGGTGATCGCGAGCGAGGGCGTTCCGGTCGTGACCGTGGCGGGGCTGACGCTCGTCGCGGACGAGAACGATCCGTAGGTGCCGGGCGCGACGACCACGGCGAGCACGACAGCCCCGAGGACCAGGGATGCCGCACTCACCGCGGTCGTGGTGCTCCCGCGCATGACCGTCGGCTGGTTACGGAGCGACCTGGGTGAGGGTCAGGCCGATCTGCGACAGCGAGATCGTCGAGTTCACGCCGACCTGATCGCCGGTCGATCCGAACGGCCAGGAGATCGTGGTCGTCACGCTGAGCGAGGTCGTGCCGTTCGGAATCGCGTACGACCCGGCCGACGGGGTGATCGTCGTGCCCGATTGGTCCTTGACCGTGTACGTCGGCGTCGCGCCGAGAAGGGTCTGCAGGCCCGAGCTCGACGACGTGAGGGCACCGCCCGTCAGTGCTGCCGAGACCTTCAGGTTCGTGCCGACCGCCGTCACCGGGAAGGTGGCCGCGTACTGCAGCGTGTCACCCGGAACGGCGAGGTAGCTCGCCGTGTCGACGCTCGTGAAACTGGACCCGAGGTACTTCTCCACCGACCAACCCGACGACGATGCCGTGCCGATCGTCAGCTGACCGGTCGTGACCTGCGCCGGCGTGACCGTCGCCTGCGAGCTCCAGTACGCGAGCGATCCTCCGCCTCCGAAGAGCAGGACGACACCCGACGCGATCGCCAACGTGCCTTTTGTTGCCTTGTTCATGTTGTCTCCCCAATGAGATCGCCAGGGAGACTCCACCGTCCCCCTGTGCCGCACCCCGAGCGATTCCCCCTCGCTCTCCCCAGGTGCGTGGCGGCACTCTACGCCGCCGCCTCCGGGGTCACGCCAGGCCATTGCCTCACGTCCTCGTGCGCCGTATGCTCTATCGTCCTCGTCGGCGCCGACGACGAGCGGATGCCGCGGCTCAGCCCGCGAGCGCCGCGTCGAGCG
>NZ_LMPK01000021.1:40194-41926 GCF_001423825.1 Microbacterium sp. Leaf351 | reverse complement strand
ATCCACCCCGTTCAGGGCGATGCGCTTGGCGGTCTCGGCCGAGACACCCATCTCGAGCAGGCCCTCGGTGTACTCGCGTCCGAGGTCGGTGCGGAAGAACATGGCGTCGTCGGTGGAGACGGTCACGGTCAGGCCCGCCTCGATCATGCCGCGGATGCGGTGCGAGGGGTCGAGGTGCCAGCCGGTGCAGATGGTGGTGGAGATCGGGGTGGTCGTGAAGGCGACCCCGCGCGCGAGGGCGAGCTCGACGAGCGCCGGGTCGTCCATGATGCGGTAGCCGTGGTCGAGGCGGTCGCAGTCGAGCACCTCGAGCGCGTCGCGCACCGCCGACGGCAGCGCCCGATCGGTCTCGGCGACGTGGGCGGTGCGGTGCAGGCCGTGGGCGGCGGCGAGCGCGTAAGCGTCGGCGAAGCGCGCCGGGTCCTCGGTGTCCTCGGGGGTGAGGTCGTCCTGGCCGATGCCGACGACCTCGGGGCGCGGGTGCGCGAGCACCTGCCGCACCATCTCGACGGCGCTCTCGGGCGACTCGCGGCGGTTGATCGCGGCGATCACCCGGAAGCCGACGCCGTAGTCGGTCTCGGCGCGACGCAGTCCGTCGATGATCGGGTCGATCACGTCGGGGTAGGCGAGGCCGCGCGACGCGAAGTACTGCGGGTTGACGAAGTACTCGCGGTAGCGCAGATTGCCGTCGGCGACCGCCGAACGCACTCCCTCGTAGGCGACGCGGGCGAAGTCGTCGGGCGCGCGCAGCACGTCGTGCGCGGCCCGGAACGCCACCAGGAAGTCGCGCAGGTCGTCGAAGTCGAACAGCGTCGCGGGGTCGGTCGAGCGCAACGCGACGCCGTACCGGTCGGCGAGCTCGATGAACAGCGGCGCGTTCATCGTCGACGCGAAGTGGCAGTGCAGCTCGGTCTTGGGCAGCAGCCGCAGATAGTCCGGATACCCGATCACGAGCGCGAGCGTACGTGGCCCGTGTGTCGGGCGGATGTCGCTCGATTACAGGCCGAGGGCTGCCTTCACCCCCGCGTTGACGACCTCGCCGCCGACGACGTTGAGACCCTTCGCGAGGGCCGGGTCGGCAGCGGATGCCGCGTCCCATCCCTTGTCGGCGATCGCGATGACGTAGGGCAGCGTGGCGTTCGCAAGAGCGCGGGTCGAGGTGTGCGGCACGGCGCCCGGCATGTTGGCGACGCAGTAGTACACGGAGTCGTGCACGGGGAACGTCGGGTCGTCGTGGGTCGTCGGACGGGAGCCTTCGAAGCATCCGCCCTGGTCGATGGCGATGTCCACGAGCACGGAGCCGGGCTTCATGGCGGCGACCATGTCGTCGGTGACGAGCTTCGGGGCGGCGGCCCCGGGGATGAGCACCGAGCCGATCACGAGATCGGCATCGCGCAGCTGCTCGGCGATCTCGTACCGGGTCGACGCGCGCGTCTGCACCTGGGTACCGAAGCGGGCCTCGATGCGGCGCAGGGCCGGCAGGGAGATGTCGATGACGGTGACCTGGGCACCGAGGCCGAGGGCGTTGGCAGCCGCGTGCTCGCCGGCGACACCGCCGCCGATCACGACGACCTTCGCCCGCGGGGTGCCCGGCACGCCGCCCATGAGCTGGCCGCGGCCTCCGGAGGCGCGCATGAGGGCGTGGGCGCCGACGACGATCGAGAGGCGCCCAGCGACCTCGCTCATCGGGGCGAGGAGAGGGAGCGCACGGTCGGGGGTCTGCACGGTCTCG
>NZ_LMPK01000021.1:39703-40147 GCF_001423825.1 Microbacterium sp. Leaf351 | reverse complement strand
CTCCGCGGCGATCGGCTCCTTGACCTTCACGAGCAGGTCTGCACCCGACCAGGTCTCCTCGGCGGTGGCGGCGATGACCGCGCCGGCGGCGCGGTACTCGTCATCGGAGAACCCGCTGCCGATGCCGGCTCCGGACTGCACGACGACCTCGTGGCCGCGGTGATGCAGAGCGTCGACGCCGGCGGGCGTGAGCCCCACCCGGTTCTCGTTGTTCTTGATCTCGGTCGGCACGGCGACGCGCATGTCGGGCTCCTCGGTTCCTCCGGCGGGTTGAGGGAAATATGGCAGACGGTTCGCTCTCTTGTGTTACATGCAGAATCTTCTGCGTCAGATTCGTCATATCGCCGTAGAGTTCTCTGGAAAACCCGCTCTTGTCCCCCAACTGTCGAAGGATCTTCGATGCCCGATGAGCTCGACCCGATCGATGAGCAGATCATCGAGACC
>NZ_LMPK01000021.1:39116-39686 GCF_001423825.1 Microbacterium sp. Leaf351 | reverse complement strand
ACTGACGGGCTTCCACGCCGCCGTCGACCAGACCGCGCTCGGGCGCGGCCTCCAAGCGATCATCGGCGTGACCCTGCGGCCCGGGCAGCGTCAGGAGAACATCCGCGGGTTCGCCCAGGAGATCAGCCGGCACCCCGACGTCATCCAGCTCTTCTTCCTCGGCGGGGTCGACGACTTCCTCGTGCACATCGCCGTCGACACATCGTCGTCGGTACGACGCTTCGTCGTCGATCAACTCTCGGCACGACCGAGCGTCGCCTCGACCCGCACGAGCCTGATCTTCGAGTACCACCGCAACGCCGTCGCCGCCGACTTCTCCTGATCCCGGCGACGCAGCCGACGCGTCAGGCCGCTTCGCCGAACCCGTCGGCGGCGAGGTCGTGCACGGCGGTGACCGCGGCGACCGCATCTGCCCCGTCCCCCGCGATGCGCAGCACATCGCCCTTCCCCGCGGCGAGCGACAGCAGTCCGATGAGGCTCGACGCAGACACCGGCCCTTTGCCCGAGGTCGCGTTGGTCACGGTGACCGCGGCGTCGAACCGGCCGACGGTCTTCACGACGGATGCCGCG
>NZ_LMPK01000021.1:36067-39097 GCF_001423825.1 Microbacterium sp. Leaf351 | reverse complement strand
CCTCGACGGGCGCCGCGGCGGGTGCGGCATCCGCCCCCGTCTCGGAGACGTCGTCCTGCCGCTTCGCATCGAGCGCTCGGCGCGCTTCGGACGTCACCTCGTCGAGGGTGCCGCCGGTCACGGCCCGGACGATCCCGGCGGTCAACCCCTCGACGAAGGGCCCGTCGCTGATGCGCACGGGCACGGCGCTCTCCCGGAGATCCAGGGCGAGCGAGGAGCTCAGCACGGCCGAGCCCAGGTCGGTGACGATGAGCACCCCGTCGGTGTCGGCCAGCTCGTCGATCGCCTGCGCGATCGCGGCGGCGTCCGTGCCGAAGCCGCCCGCGGCGCCGGCCGCGACCCGCACCGGCGGCGCCTCGTCATGCACCATCTGCAGGGCGAGGTCGACCGCCGCGTCGGCGAGCGGGGCGGAGTGCGAGACGACGACGAACCCGATCACGCGGCCAGCACTCCCGCCAGGGTCTCGAGCAGGATGACCGACGACGACGCCCCCGGATCGAGATGCCCGGCACTGCGCTCCCCGAGGTACGAGGCACGACCCTTGCGCGCCACGAGCGGTTCGGTCGAGTCGCGTCCGGCCTCTCCGGCGCGGGCAGCGGATGCCGCGGCATCCGCTGCACTTTCACCCGCCGCCGCGGCGGCGAAGGCCGCGACAGCGGGGGTGAGCGCGTCGATCATGGTCTTGTCGCCGATCTCGGCGTGACCGCGCGAGACGATGCCGGCGACGCCGGCGGCGAGCGCTTCGGCGAACTGCGCGGCGGTGACCTCGGAGTCGGCGGGCAGCGCCTTGGCCGCCTCGAGGAAGAGGGTGCCGTAGAGCGAGCCACTCGCCCCACCGACGGTCGAGATGAGGGTCATCCCGACCGACTTCAGCAGGGCGGGAGCCGTGTCGGGCACGCCGGCGTCGAGCTTCGTGACCACGGCGGTGAAGCCGCGGGCCATGTTCGTGCCGTGGTCGGCGTCGCCGATGGCCGAGTCGAGCTCGGTGAGCCAGGCGGCCTTCTCGTGCAGGGCGGCAGAGGCGGCGCGCAGCCACGCCTCGAGCTGGGCGACGGTGATGACGTCTGCCATCTCAGCGCCCCCAGCGCAGGGCGGAGGTCACGACCGGGGCATCCCAGAGGCGCAGGATCTCGTCGTCGGCCTTCACCAGCGTGAGCGAGGCGCCGGCCATGTCGAGGCTCGTGACATAGTCGCCGACGAGCGTGCGCGCGACGGTGACGCGCTTCGCCTCGAGGGCCTTCGCGACCTCGCCGTAGGTGAGGTAGAGCTCGATGAGCGGCGTGCCGCCGAGGCCGGTGAGCAGGGCGATCACGGGCGATCCGGTGAAGTCGAGGTCGTCGGTGATGGCGGTGACGATCGTCTCGGCGATGTCGTGAGCGGATGCCAGCGGCACCCGCTTGCGGCCCGGCTCGCCGTGGATGCCGACACCGACCTCCATCTCGTCCTCGGGCAGCTCGAAGCTCGGCTTGCCGTTGGCCGGCACGGTGCAGCTCGTGAGCGCGACGCCCATCGAGCGCCCGTTCGCGGCGACCTTCTCGGCGATGCGCTTGACCTCTGCGAGGGGCAGGCCTTCGGCCGCGGCGGCGCCGGCGACCTTCTCGACGACGAGGGTCGTGCCCACGCCGCGGCGACCCGCGGTCCAGGTGGAGTCCTCGACGGCGACGTCGTCGGCCACGACGACCGACTCGACGATCACGCCCTCCTCACGGGCGAGGTCGGCGGCCATGTCGAAGTTGAGCACGTCGCCGGTGTAGTTCTTCACGATGAACAGCACGCCCGAACCGGAGTCGACCTTCGTCGCGGCGGCGAGCATCTGGTCGGGGGTGGGCGAGGTGAACACCTCGCCCGCGCACGCGGCGTCGAGCATGCCGTCGCCGACGAAGCCGCTGTGCAGGGGCTCGTGACCCGAGCCTCCGCCGGAGACGAGGGTGACGCGACCGGCGCGCGGTGCGGTGCCGAACACGACGCGGTTCTCGAAGTCGACGTCGAGTTCGGGGTGGGCTGCGGCGACCCCGTGCAGCGCGTCGGCGAGGACGTTGGCCGGGTCGTTGATGAGCTTCTTCATGCGCGGATCTCCTGCTCGTTTCAGGCCTCGGTCGTCGAGGCGTTGTCGATGCGCGCGACGGATCGGGATCGCCCGCCGGCGTCACAGCAGGGGGTGTCCGCGACGCGCATGCGCCGCGTGGTGATGTCGTCCATGACTCACGCTCCCCTGTGAACGATGTGTGGATCGACGGTGCAATTTTCGACATTGTCGAAACCACTTCGCTAATATCGAAGCATTGTCGCGTCGGACGCCGGTGTCAAGAGGCATCCCGACCGTGCGTCCCCTGAGGATGCTGAATGCGGAAGGAGAGCCCCATGATCCAGTCGATCGACCGTGCCGCGCGCATCCTCGGGCTCCTGCAGGGCGCGCGGCGACTGGGCGTCAGCGACCTCGGCGCCGCGCTCGGACTCCCCCCGTCCACCGTGCACGGGCTCGTGAAGTCGTTGCAGGCCCACGGGCTCGTCGCGCAGGAACCCGACGGCAACCGCTACATGCTCGGGCCTGCGCTGCTCAAGCTCTCGAGCGTCTACCTCGACACCCTCGATGTGCGCTCGCGCTCCATCCGGTGGATGCACGCTCTGTCGCAGCGCACCGGCTTCGCCACCCGGCTCGGGGTGCCGCTGCTCGGCGACGTGCTCGTCATCCATCACGACCGGCGCCCGGACGGCTCCGAGCAGATGCCCGAGACCGGCATCACGCTGCCCGTGCACGCGTCGGCGATCGGCAAGGTGCTGGCGGCCTACGACGACGACGTGCGCGGTGAACTGCTTGCACGCGAGCTCGCCGACCTCACCGACCACACAGTGACGGATGCCGCATCCCTCACGTCGGCGCTCGACGACATCCGAGCGGCGGCGCTCGCGTGGGAGATCGAGGAGGCCGTCGTCGGAGAGTGCTCGGTGGCGGTGCCGGTCGTCGACGACACCGGACGGGTGATCGCCGCCGTGGCGCTCGTCGTGCCCGCCGACGCGCAGCCGGTGCCC
>NZ_LMPK01000021.1:29991-36011 GCF_001423825.1 Microbacterium sp. Leaf351 | reverse complement strand
CCCCGCCCGACCCCGGCTCCCGAGCCCCCTGGCCCCGCGCACAGTCGGAACTTCTCGCCGACACGGGGCGCCGCGGCATCCCGAACCGGCGCGGCGCCGAGAAGTTCCGACGCAGTGCGGGCATCGCGCCGTTCGCGGATTGCACCGCCCGAGCCCGCGCCAGCCCCTGCCGCAGCCGCAGTCCCTGCCGCAGCCGCAGCCCCAGCCGCAGCCCCTGCCCGACCCCAGAGCACATTCCGGCCCGAAGGGCAATCCACTTCGTCGACGGCTCCGAAACGCCAGTATGGGGTCACTTCTCCCTGCCCGCCTGCGGCCACGGAGTGACCCAGTGCCACGACGTTCCGACCGGAGGACACCATGCGGGAGCGCTCCACCGAACCCCTCGTCGACATCGACGGTTACCGCAACATCACCGACCTGCTGACCCGGCGCGCGGCGACGGCGCCCGATCACGCGGCGTTCGATGTGCCGACCGGTGATGCGGAGCATCCGTGGCGACACGTCTCGACGGCCGACTATCTGCACCAGGTGCAGTCGCTCGCGAAGGGCCTGATCGCCGTCGGCGTCGGCGCCGGCGAGACCGTCGCGATCATGGCGCCCACCCGCTACGAGTGGGCCGTCGCCGATCTCGCCGGGTGGTTCGCGGGCGCCGTGATCGTGCCGGTCTACGACACCTCGTCCCCCGACCAGGTCTCGGCGATCACCACCGATGCGCAGGTGCGGCTGGGCATCGCGGGCGGAGAGCGACAGCGCGGCATCCTCACCGACGCGTTCGCCGCGACGGGTCTCGGCGACCTCGGCGTCTGGACGATGGATGCCTCGCCCGCCGACCTCGACGCGCTCACCGCGCGCGGCGTCGCGATCGGCGATGACGTTCTCGAGGCGCGGCGCCGTCACGCCGACCTCGACTCCCCCGCGACGATCGTCTACACGTCGGGCACGAGCGGCGAACCGAAGGGCGCGATCCTCACGCACCGCAACTTCGTCGGCCAGGTCGCCAACATCGCCGCGGCGTACAGCGCCGTGGTGCACGACGGCGGCAACACGGTCATCTTCCTGCCACTCGCCCATGTGCTCGCCCGCGGCCTGCAGCTCATCTGCCTGTCGGGCGGGATGCGCATCGCGCACGTCGCCGACACGACCCAGGTCGTCGAGAGCCTCGGGGTGCTGCGCCCGACCTTCCTCGTGGTCGTCCCGCGGGTGCTCGAGAAGATCCGCGCGGCGGCCGGAGCGAAAGCGGATGCCGCTCACCTCGCCGCGGTCTGGCGCGGCGCCGTCGCGACCGCCGAGCAGTGGGGGGAGGCCGCCGAGTCGGGCGCGACGCCCGCGTTCGGGCTGCGGCTGCGCCGCCGGCTCTTCGACCGCCTCTTCTACGGGCGGCTGCGCGCGCTCATGGGCGGCCGGCTCGACTACATCCTCTCCGGCGGCGCCCCGCTCGCCGCCGACCTGTCGCTGTTCTTCCGCGGCCTCGGCGTGCCGGTGATCGAGGGCTACGGGCTGACCGAGACATCCGCGCCCCTGACCGGCAACCTGCCGGGGAACATCCGCTCGGGCACCGTGGGCTACCCGCTGCCCGGCTCGACCGTGCGCATCAGCGAGCGCGGCGAGATCCTCGCGCGGGGCGTCGGGGTGTTCGCGGGCTACCGCGACCCGCGGCACAACGCCGACGCGTTCGAGGACGGCTTCCTGCGCACCGGCGACCTCGGCCGGCTCGACGACGACGGCCGCCTCGTGCTCGAGGGCCGCCTCAAGGACGTCATCATCACCAGCACCGGCAAGACCGTCGTGCCGCAGGCGTGGGAGAACGCGGTCGAGGCACATCCCCTCGTCGCCCACGCGGTGACCGTCGGCGAGGGGCGTTCGTACCTGTCGGCCCTGCTCGTGCTCGACCCCGTCGAGACCCGCGCCTGGGCGCAGGAGAACGGTGTCTCGGTCGACGACACCGCGGGCGACGGGCTCTCCGTGATCGACGATCCCGCCCTCGTCGCGGCGCTGACTGCCGTGGTGGATGCCGCGAACTCCCGCGTCTCCCACAGTGAGAGCGTGCGGCGCTTCGCGCTCGTGCTCGCCGACCTCGACGACACGACCCTCGTCACCCCGACCCTGAAGATCAAGCGCACCGCGCTGCTCGACCGCGGCGCCGCCGTGATCGACGACCTCTACGCCCGCGCGTGAGCCGCGGCATCCCCTCGTTCCTTCGACCCGATCGGAGCACCCCATGTCCGTGACCCGCAAAGCCCTCCTCACGATCATCGTCGTGCTGGTGATCGGCGCGCTCGTCGCCGTCGCCGGAAGCCAGGGCGGGGCGACCGTCGGCGGGTTCCCGCTGTACGCGCTCGCCGTGATCGCCGCATTCGCGATCCAGGTGATCGTGTACATCCCATCGCAGCTCGCGCACACCGAGCACTTCTTCGACCTGACCGGGAGCCTCACGTTCGTCGTCGTCTCCGCGGGCCTCGTGGTGCTGCATCCGACCATCGACGCGCGCGGCTGGGTGCTCGCGGCGATGGTGACGGTGTGGGCGCTGCGGCTCGGCACGTTCCTGTTCATGCGCGTGCGGCGCACGGGGGGCGACGACCGGTTCGACACGATCAAGCAGAACCCGGTGCGGTTCCTGCAGGTGTGGGTGATCCAGGGCGCGTGGGTGAGCCTGACGGCATCGGCGGCGTGGATCGCCCTGTCGTCCGACCAGCCGGCGCCGCTGGGGTGGATCGCCTACGTCGGCATCGCGGTGTGGCTCGTCGGCCTCGTGATCGAGATCGTCGCGGATGCCCAGAAGAACGCCTTCAAGGCGGATGCCGCGAACCGCGGTCGCTTCATCAGCACGGGCCTGTGGTCTCGGTCGCGGCATCCGAACTACTTCGGCGAGATCGTGCTGTGGGTGGGCGTGTTCCTCGTCGCCGCCCCGGCGCTGTCGGGCTGGCAGTGGGTCGCCGTGCTCTCGCCCCTGTTCGTCACCCTGCTGCTCACCCGGGTCAGCGGCATCCCCCTGCTCGAGGCGAAGGCGGAGCGGAAGTGGGGCGACGATCCCGCCTACCGGGCGTACAAGGCCCGCACTCCCGTGCTGCTCCCGCGCCTCACCGCGCCGACGACGCGGGTCGCCGCGGCGGAGTGAGGGTCGCGGCGGCCGGGTGGTGACGGCGGCCGGGTGGTGACGGCGGCCGGGTGGGGCGGCCGGCGAGTGCCGGGGGCGGGTAAGGGTCACCGAGGCGGGTGAGGGGAACGGCCCGGGTCGGCCGGCGATCGACCCGCGGACTCGGCCGGGCACCACGTCGGAAGTCTTCCCTGACGCGCCGGCGACGGATGCCGCGGCGCGGCGTGCCGCCGAGAAGTTCCGACGTTGCGGGGCCGGGCGAGGCGCGTCGCGTCACCCCGATGTCATGCACGACTGGTGCGAAATGTCGGATCTCACGAGAGTTGTTCGGTCGCGGCTGTCCGACCAGGGCTTTTCTCGACCGAACTATCGCACCGGCAATCCGATCGGTCTCACGACAGATGTCTCGAATCCAACTCGAACGGACTACATGGGGATGGGCCCCCATCGCCCCGGGCGATCCGTTGCCAGCAAGAATGAATCGCGATCACTTGATCGATGCCCTGCGCCGCTCGTAGCCCTATCCCGTCGCCCGAGCGGTTGACCTGGATCACTCCGCGCACATTCTCTCCAGGAAGCTCGTCAGCGACGCGTGTCACCACCGTGTTCGCTCCACGTGCATGTAACTGACTCGCGTGCGCCGCTGGTCGCGCTCAGATTCACCGCACAGTCAGCGTCTGAGAGCGAGCCCCACCGTCCATCGGGGAGCGGGATCCCCGACACCTGCTCGTTATCCGTTTGTGCGGGCGCTGCCGGGTCGAACCCTCCCTCGCCGTACGCGTGCCCGGTGAACCCGGCCACGACTCCGATGACGACCACCGCGACCGGCCAGCCCCAGCGCCGTGAGGCACGCGTTCGCGGCACGTCTTCAATCTGGTCGATTCCGCGCCCGTCTTGCGGGAAGGTCTGGAGTCCTCGCAGCTGATACAACTCGACTTGCGTCAGCGGTTCCTGATCGGGGCCGTATGCGCGTTGCAGAAGGTTCGCGAGCTCGTCCGTCACCACGGGTTTGACTCTAGCTTCAGGAACGGTTGACTGAGGTTGATGCCGACTCGACGTTCCCGCAGAATCCCGCTCTTCGCGACGCTACTCGCGGGTGCGCCTGTCGGGGTACTTATCGCGTGGCCGCAAGCATTCGGCGCAGAATTGACTCCGATCATCGCTCAGCTTCTTGCGTTCCGCGGACTGGTCGCAATCGTCCTCCTTGTTCTCGCCGGCGGCGCCGCAGTTGTCGCCGTGCTCCGGCGGCGCTGGGGTGTTGCCGCCGGAGTCGCCATCATCCTCGGTGCTACATCCCTCACAAGCGGCGCCATTCTCTCCTCGCGCGGTGCCGGTGAGGCCGTGCCTGACGGTGATCTTGTGGTTGTTTCGTGGAACACTCTCGGCGGTGCGGTATCGCCTGAGAGCATCGCGGAGCTCATTGTCGAGACCGATGCCGACATCGTCACGCTGCCGGAGACGGACGCCGTTGCCGCGGCAGAGACTGCGCGGATCGTTTCGCTGTCGGGCCGTGAAATGTGGGCCGATACCGCGTACGGCGAAGCGGGTGACTCGTGGATCCCGACGTCCGTGCTCATCGCAGCCGATCTCGGCGAGTACCGCGTTGACGAGGCAGCCGGTTCGACGCCCGGGTTGCCGAGTGGGGTCTGGCGCCCCGTCAATGGGATCAGGCCGACGATTGTCGCCGCACACCCGCTGCCGCCGTTGTTGGAAGACATGGCTGGCTGGCGGGCGGGGTTGGAGTGGGTCGCCACCCAATGCGGCGAGCCCGACGTGATCGTGGCCGGGGACTTGAACGCGACGATCGATCACCTGTCGGCATTCGGTCGCGGAGAGTCGCTGATGGGGGATTGCCGAGACGCGGCGAGCGAGTCGGGTTCTGCGGCAGCAGGCAGTTGGCCGACGTCACTGCCGGTGTGGCTCGCGTCGCCGATCGACCATGTACTGGTCGGGTCTGCGTGGGCTGTGCACGAGGTCACCGTGGACAGCTCGTTCGATGACAGAGGCAGCGACCACCGGCCCATCATCGCCCACCTGAGGCGGAACTGAGCCAACTCATGCGCGACGGCCTTGTCTAGGCTGGTCCTCGGGAATGGAGTGATCCGATGAAGCGGATGATGACGATGTTCGTCGGGGCGATCGTGATCGCCGGAACGCTTGTCCTGTCCGGGTGCGGCGCGTCGTTCCCGGACGCTCCGGATTCTGCCGACGCGTCGTTCCCGGACGCTCCGGATTCTGTCGGCGAGGAGTACCCCACCAGCGGTGTCCCTGTCAGCGTGGCGTGGCCGTCAGATTGGTTGGAGGGATTCTTCGGGGAGGCGAACTCTCCTCCTGGCCCTCTTGTCGGGCTGCGGCTGGAGTATGTCGACGACCAGTGGGTCTGGCGGGTACGGAGTCTCGATCCCGGTCGTGACGAGTGGGGCGAGTCCGTCACCGAACCCGACCGAGGCCAGGAGGCGCTCTACGATGCCAGCACCCTCGCCGTGAAGCAGAAACGCCACGTGACGCTCACGGAGGCCGAACTGGCTGACCTCGGGGTCAGTGCGTACGCCGCCGCCCAACTGTCCGGCGAGGTCTACCCCAGTCCGCGCCTCATCGAGTTGGCGCTGATCATGCAGGACGGGCGGCCGGCGTGGCGGATAACGACCTACGACACCGAGACCGGTCTGCAGTCAGAAGTGACAGTGGACGCGAACTGACCGCCCCGTCACCGCTGAGGCGGGATCACGAAGCCCTCGGGTAGAGCATTATTGTGAACGATGCCGTTCTGGTCGCCCACGCTGAAGATGGTGTGCGCGTCGAGGTTGAGGGTGTCACCGGAGTACAGTGTGTCGCCATCACGGCGGACGTAATTCACCCAGTAGAGCCACTGCTCCCCGACGCAGAATCGCGCGCCGATTGTTGAGATGACATCATTGTCGGCCAC
>NZ_LMPK01000021.1:25931-29966 GCF_001423825.1 Microbacterium sp. Leaf351 | reverse complement strand
CTCCGCCGAGCTGTTCCACCTCGGTGTCGTCGGCGATGGGATAGGCGGGCGTGGCCGCCTCACAGGGACCAGGATCGCTCACCGGTTCAGCTTCTGGCGTGACCGTCGCAGTCGGCGTCGGCACTGATGAAACAGGTGGGCTACTGCGCGTCGGCTGAGCGTCCGGGAGCGCCGGCGCTGCGGTGCACCCTGCGAGCAGGACAGCGAGACCTACGGTGACGCCGAGCAATCCTCTCCTGTTCACCGTCGAACTCAATCTGGGGCACCCGCTGTCAGAAGTCGAGCTGCCGCGGACGCGCGACCCTCGGAGCTTTGCGCGTCCGGTGCGTGAGTCCCGGTCGCTGATCGTGCCCTGACGTCATCCCTGACCCGGTGCACCGTACCCCCCGCCGTCCGGCAACACGGGGCACGATGCCTCGGCGGTCTGCGCTGCGACCTCGGCGCGCACCGCGACGCCGTCTGTCGTCTTCTCCACGGTGTAAACGACTCCCTCCTGCGCGCCCTCTGCCGGAATGTACCCCACGATGGCCGATTGAATGGCGGGATCATCGGGGACCGCCCCCACTGAAGTCGAGATGAGATCGGCGGTCGGATTATCCCTAAGCCAGTTCGCGGTCGCGCTCACGGTTGCGTCAGGGATCGACCAGAACCCCTCCAACTTCGCTACGGGACCACAGGGCCACCCCGTATACGAGCTGAACGTTGCGACACTCGCGTCGGCGGGAATCGCGCCCGGCGGGAGTGCTGCGGCATCGAGCCATGCGTGCGCTTGTGCCTGCGCCTCCGGGTCTGTGCTCCCCGGCGTAGCGATCGCCGACGAGTCGCTCGCCTCGGAGGACTGCGCAGGCAGTGGCTCACCCGCAGGATCGGCGCCGCCTGCCACCATCGCGGGCGTCGCGCACCCGGTCAGAGCGAGCGCGAGCACGGAACTGAGTATGAAAGCCGAGCGGTGCCGCATGCATCCACCGTAGTCGGCGGATGCCGTCGCGATCACTTGTCACTTATGCGCGCGACGGACGTGGACGATGGTGCGGCGGAGCCCCAGGTTGCTCCTCTTAGGCTTGCCACGTGTCTACTGCACCCGTGTCGACCGAGAGCGATGATGAATCGCCCACTCCTTCACGGAGCTGGCGTCGGATTGCCCTGCTTCTCGCTGGCGCCATCCTGTTCTGCTCGACAACCGTTCTTGTGACACTGCTCATTGTCTCCACAGCATCGGACGGTGCGACCTCCGTGTTGATCGGCACGGTTGACTCGGAGTTGCTCTCTGGTCTCGCGCTCATCGCGGCCCTGGCAGCCCTGGCGACGGGACTGTGCGTCATCCCCGTGCCCAGGCTTTGGCTCATCCTGATGATCCCGGCGCGCGCGGTAGCCATCGCGGCCACCGCACTGGCAGGGATCGTGTGTTTCCTCACCTCGTCCTCGACGGTTGTTCCGCTCGTCGCCAACGGCTGCGAAACCGGGTATGTGGTCAAAGAGAAGTCGTTCCTTCTTGCGGGTTGGGGCACGATCTATCGACAGGATGGCGTACTTGTCACGGCCGTCGAGCGAACCCTCAGCGATGATGGCTACCACCCCTTCGCGGACGGCGCCTATACGGTGGCGGAGGACGGCGCGTCACTCCGGGTCTGGCGGAACTTCAGCTTTGACTACTCGGCTGCGCCGGTGACGACCGACCGCGACCCGGACTTCACCCTTCCGAAGCTCACCGACCGTACGCTCGCATGTGGTGTCAGCACCGGAGCACGAACACCGATTCCCTCAGCGCCCGCCGCGCCCACATACGGCGCGGACGAGGCCCGAGCAGGGCTCGAGAATATGGTCGCGGCGTCGCTGGACGCAGCCGTCGGGCCGGTGCACGATTCCGCTGGACAGCTCCTCGACGCCGACGAGATGTCACCGGCATCGACCGCGTGCGGTGAGAACGGCACACGAATCGGACTCGGGCTCACGTTCGAGACCGCGGACAATGGCGCCACGCTCGCGCGAATCCTCAAGGTTTGGGATGCCGCAGGATACGCCGCGGATCGGGCAATGCAGGAAGACATCCGCTACAGCGACGCGCTGCCGGTGGAGAAGATGAGTATCCGCGACTCGACGAGTATCGACGGACTGATCCACATGCAGGTCACGTCGCAGTGCAGCGCGCGCTGATCCGCCCTGCCTGCCGCAATCTCTCGAATACGTCGGCCGTGTATAACACCGCGCGCGGCCCGAGCACCCGATTCCCGAATCGTTCTGACGCGTCCCCGGCAAGCCTTCGCGCGAGTGGTCGACGGCGCCGTGGAACTCTGTGCGAGTACTCACGAGGACCGCAGGTTAGGACATAGCCAACTCGTCGGAACGGGGTGGCCAGTTGCGGATGACCCGGCTGCGCGGTGCGGCTTGACCTGTCTTCCCCGCGATGTGGGGAAGAATCCTTGGGTTGGCGTGGCGGAGGAGGCAGGCGCGCTGCCGGTGCGCTGCAGCAATGAGGGCGCGGTTGAGTGGGCACCGCTGATACTTGACCTGCTTCGAACTGCGCAGTCCGTACATGTACAACATCGCCCGGTGGGCCTGCCCGACGACGCTGACGGTGAAGGTGCGCAATGCGTCGTTGGGTTCGTCACCGATCGCCTTCGCGACGGCAGGTAGCAGGCGATCGGCCTGAGCGAGCGCGGAAGTCGTCACGTCCAGGATCGGAGTGATCGTGCGCGGCGATGTGAGCACGCAGGTCAAACGAATGATCTCGGGGTACGCGCACAGCAGCACGTTTTCGTAGGTGTCGAGGTGCGGGATGCCGAAACTCGCCATGCGGTCGCCGATCGGGGACGAATCATCTGAGCCTTCGTGCCAGGCTTCGACGAAAGCTGCGGCGAGGTTTACTTCGCCGGTGTGGAGGGCGACGCCGCGCTTCCAGAGTTGTGATCGCAGCAGCAGTTCCGCACTCTCGTAGCCGGGCATGCCTGCTATGTCGGCGTGCAACGCGCGGTACGCCCAATGGTGATGCGCGAGGCAGAGCGCACCGCCGCGGGCGATCGTCGTGGTGGCCAGCCCGCCGGAGCATTCCGGGCATGCAATACGGGGTTCGGCGAACCGGGCACACCTGGCGCATTTCTCAGGACGCCAGCTGCGGTGGCCGCATCTGACCCACATGCCATCTTTCTCGAAGTTGGGGCGTAGCGCGTCGCGCGGCAGATCTGCGAGATGCTCGATGAGATCGACGACACGCTGATCCGCCGCGGGCCACCAGTTGCGACCGAGGTGCTCCAAGACGATTCGACGGATATCGCGTTCCTCGCACTGGTGAGCTTGGGCGAGCCGCTTCGTGAACCCTTCGACGGTCTCACCCTCGATGAGTTCGAGTCGAATCGGTAGCGTGCGGAACGGAAGGCTCACACGCGGTCATGCCTCGATGAGCCGCGCGGTCGACGCGTGGGAGGCTTGCGGGCGTCGGTGTGGCGCAGGAGTGTGGCTCGGACCCGCGGGGCGAACGCCAGAATTCTCCTACCGAGTTCATCGAGGCCCGCGGACCGGCCGTACCGAAGCCGCACGGGTCGGTCGAGGCCGATGACCGCTTCGCGGCCTTCGATGTGAAAAGACGCGCGGACAGCGGCGACGTCGTGCGACGTGCCCGCGGTCACCGCGTTCACCGCTGCTTCGACGAGCGCGGCGACCTGGATGGGGCCGACGTTCGTGTTCGTGAGGAACCGCTCCGCCCACGGCTCTGTTGTCAGCGCGACGAGACGCACCGCTTCGGGATAGTGGCGCGCAAGCGCCGTTCGATGAGATACGCCCTCTTGTTCGAGATCGGTGGCGCGAAGAAGGGTCGTGGCGAGTTCCAGTTCGCCGGTGTCGGGGCCGATGCCGCGTTCCCAGAGCGTGCCTGTGAGGCATCGTTCGGCGCGAAAGAAGTCGGCGTTTCGCGCGAGGTCGCGGTCCGCTCCCGCGTAGTGCCACCTGCGGTGTCGCGCACACACCGCTCCGATCCGGGTGCGCACCTCGACGGGTTCACCGCCGGTGCATCGCCTGCATTTCGTGACGGCAGACGGCAGG
>NZ_LMPK01000021.1:25591-25893 GCF_001423825.1 Microbacterium sp. Leaf351 | reverse complement strand
ACGAGTTCTGGTGTCGTGCGCAGAGGCAGCCGCGGGCGCTCGTGACGGAGGGTCGTCCACAGTTCCCCGGCCGGCACGGCGTTGCGGGTGGTAAGTCTGCGGTAGACGCTGCTGACGGTTTCTCCCGTGAAGGGTTCGATGAGCACGGGGAGCTTCCTCATCATTTCGCTCGCGCGGGACGGCCTCGTTTGGGCCGTGGTGATGGCCGGTTCTCTTCTTCCTCGATCCAGCCTTCCGACTCACGGATTTTCGCCAGCGACGCGAGCACGTCGTCGAGGTCGAGGCGTTCAGTGTGCTGTTCG
>NZ_LMPK01000021.1:23740-25575 GCF_001423825.1 Microbacterium sp. Leaf351 | reverse complement strand
TCAGCAGCGACGGTGAGGATCTCCGCGTCAGGTTGCGAGATCAAGCACAGTGAGTCTTCGAGGTCGACGAGGATGCGCCCCCACACCGCGGCGTCAGCGGTCTCGCCAGTCCCGTAGGTGTCGAACTTGACCAGCTCGAATCGGGCCATGATCTGTTCGCCGCGCGAGCCCCAGAACAGGCCGTTGCGGGCGACATCGACACCGGCGTAGACCATCGTGCCGGGACACCTCTCGGACAGTTCTTTGAGCGCGTCGGCGACTTGCTCGTTGCCGCGGTAGTGCAGGTCCAGCCGGTGGATGTCGTCGATGATCACGAGTTCGGTGCGGCATTCGCGCATCACATGGCTCACGCGGCTGAGGAGGACTTCGTAGTTCGCGTTGCGGGAGTACGGGATGGCGTAGAAGTCGGCGAGCTTGGTGATCATGGTCTTCGCCGTCGCGTGCGTCGGCACGGGCACGTATGCGACGGGGGTCAAGTTGCGTTGCGAGGCCGTGGCGCGCTGGCGTCGGGCTCGCTCGAACGCCCTGCCGAACTCCTGGACCGCGGTGGTCTTCCCGAGACCTGGCCTGCCAGAGATGATCACGCCGGACTTGCTGGCGTCTGGGGAGCGGTTGTCGGTTATCGCGTGGCGGATGGCGACCGCGACCCGTCGGAGTGATGGGGTCGCCACCCGGGCGCCGAGGGTCATGTACCGTTCGCGGGCGATGTTGAACAGCGCTCGCTCCGAGGAGTCCATCGCGTCGTACTCGGCGAGCGTGAGCGGGAGTGTCCGTTGGGCGACGAACTCGACAAACTCGCGCCACCCTTCCTTTGTGGCGTAGTCGAAGTCGGTCGATGGGGCGTCGAAGTCGAAGTCCCCCAGCAGATCATCGAACATCGCGCTCACGCCTCATCCGGCGACCGGGTCATCCCGAACGGTGCGGCGACCGGCCATGCTGGCTTCGCCGCGACAACATGGAGTTCTTTGTCGCCGAGGTCCCCAGTTGCCGAATGCTCGGCGCCCGGCGGTGCTGTGGGTGCGATGTGTGGGAGTTGGTTGGTGATCGCCAGCGGGTCCGTCCGTGCGCTTACAGCACGCTTCTTCTGACGCGCCGTCGGCAGCGCGTTGCCCTTGTACATGAACCGGCGCATCACCTCGTTGAGGTCGTCGGTGCTCGGCTCGTTGTCGCCGCGGGCTGCGGCTTGCGCGCGGGCGACTCGCCAGACCTCGTCGGCCATCGGGGCGCCGCTGTACGGGGAGCGCCAGTCGAGCGGGAGGAACTGGTCGCCGAGTTCCAGCCACACCGTCATCGGGTTGTAGGGGTCGACGTGGAATGGCCACTTGCCTTGTTGCCGGTGGTGCGGTGACCGCTTTTTCCGCAGCGGGCCGAGCTCGGTGGAGTCGTAGACGCGCAGGTCGATGTCGACACCGTAGTGGTTGATCACACGCCATTCGGTCGGGAGCAGTGCGATGTACTTCTCGGCGGTGAGCGGGACTTGCAGCTCCGGAGCGACTTCGCGGTACGCGGCGACCATCTGGTTCGGGGCCAGCATGAGCCGAGGGTTGCGGGGGTCGCGCAGCGCCTTGTGGGGTCGGTTCTGCCAGGTCACCGCGACCCAGTCCTCGAACAGCTCCTGCAGCTGCTCGAGGGTGAGCAGCTGGCTCGTCGCGATCACCTCGTCTCCACGCATGTCGGGGCTCTGCCCGAGGAACGCGATCGCGTACTGGGTGAACTGGTCCTTCACGGTGCGGAACATCCGCTCGATTTTCGCCTTCTGCGTCGGCGTGTACTCCGCGTTGACCGTCAGCGAGATCCCCAGCGTCCGACAGGCATCCGAGAAGTGCCGCGACACG
>NZ_LMPK01000021.1:22911-23732 GCF_001423825.1 Microbacterium sp. Leaf351 | reverse complement strand
CCTCGAACCGCTCCACCATGAGCCCGTCCGTGCCGGTCCACGCCTCCGAGACCTGACGCCGGTTCGCGCGAACTCCGTCGGGACGGGCCGAGTACGGCACCAGAGCACGGGCGAGGACCACCACGAGGTCGATGCTGCGAGAACCGACGGTGACAATGCCCGCGAGCACCGAGCGTGATGCCTCACACAGCAACAGGGTGAGATCGGGGCGGATCGGTTCGCCATCGCATTCGACGAGGATCTCCATCGGGGTCGTGTCGATCAGCACCTGCTCACCGGGTCGCACGCCGGTACGTAATCCGTGCATGTGATCCGGCTGATTGGCTGTGGTGCGACGTGCGCGGGCGCTGCCCAACGTGTGCTTGCCGGCATCGAGTTCATTCAGCAGCCGGTACATCGTCGCCCGGCTCGGCATCGGCACGACACCCTCGCCGAAGCGGTCGTCCAGCTCCCTGCGGACGAGCCAGATCAATCGCGTCCCGGTGCCGGTCGACTTCCGCTCCTGCCCAGCCTGGACGGTCAGAATCGCGTCGATCAGGCGCTCGTCGTAGGAGCGCCCGGGCATGTCGGCGAGGCCGTGGCGACGTCGATCGAGAAGACCGCTGACCCCGAACTCTTCGAGGGCGCGTTGCTGACGCGAGACCTTGACCGGGCCGTAGCCGGTTCCGAGACGACGGTTGACGTCGTCGATAACTTGCTGCCGCGCCGCGGGCTTGGTCACGCCTGCCGCCACGAGCTTGTCGAACCGGGCGAGTTCCTCCAGCCACACGTCGACGATCTTGCGATCGCGCGCGTCGAGATCCTGCAGGCTGCGCAGGTCC
>NZ_LMPK01000021.1:21514-22843 GCF_001423825.1 Microbacterium sp. Leaf351 | reverse complement strand
GGGCCGGATCGCAACGACCTGGTGACTTCCGCCCTGCCACCGGATGATGTCGCCAGGATGAACGCTCATGACCCGCCCTCCAGATCGACAACGGTCGCCATCGACAAGGGACGGTGTAGATCCGCCTGCGCCACCCCGCTCCACACGAGTGCATACGCGGCGCCGACACCTGAGCGAGCAACGCCACCGAGGGCCGCCGCGAGCGAGCCCAGACTCATCCGACCGGTGAGCCCGAGCGCGGCGATGTCGACGCCCTCCAGCCACGCAGGCTCGCGGTACCGAAGCAGGAAGCGCAGATTCGCCTGGGTGGCGCCGGGAAGCTGATCGAAGACGAGATAGGACCACCCCAGTGCGGCAGCAAGGCGACGAGTGAGTTCGAACTTCATGCTGTCCTCGGGCTTGATCAGTTCGACCGGCCTCACGTCGACGAGCAGCGCACTCCCATCGGAGCGGCGCACGAAATAGTCGGGCGCGTGGGAGCGCTTCGGTGACCGCCAGCGGATCCACATCGGCTGGCTCGCCACCCCGACGACATCCCCCGTCCGGTCCAGCGAGGTCAGGAACGAGCGCTCCCAGAACGACTCGAACGGAATGTGCCGGCCCGTCGAGGCCATCCACAGCTTGCCCTCGAAGTTGCGCTTGCCCGGCCACGACGGGAACTCGCGAACCGGATCCGCATCCTCGAACATCACGCGCGCCGCGTCGACGGGGTCTGCGTGCTGGAGGAGGCCGTGTCTGGAAAACTCGATCGTGGCCGCGAGTGCGTTCGTCCCGTCGATCGCGGCGAGCCAGTCTTGGGTCAAGGTCACGGAGAACTCTCCCTTCCGGAGAATCCCGCACCCGATCAGAGCGCTCCGGTGGAACCTCCCGGCTTGAACCGCAAGCTACTCCCGCCTCGGAGCAGCGCTACGCGGCGCGCCGCTCTCCCGACAACTGGAGTGAGAATCCGACAACTGGAGTGAGACGACTGGACAGGTCCGTGAGAATCGGACAACTGGAGTGAGACACGACACGAAACCTATGAATCACAGAAAGGTAACGAGAAGGGCTTCCCTTCCGTTACCTCGCCGTTATAGAGTGCTCGCACGGTAGTTGTTTTGCTGTGGCAGCTACCGGCATGTGATTGCAGGACACTCTTGGTGCAAAAGGGACAAGGGCCGGTCGGGATCCCCGACCGGCCCTACTTTTTCGCCCGGATGCCCCCACCCGTCGCGCCCGCCAGGGATTGCTGATCGCGGCATCCGACCGCGCTATGTCTTTCCACAGAACAGCCGGAATCGGACGCACTCCGTTACCGCGTCGTTATACCGTGAGGACAGGTCGCCGTTG
>NZ_LMPK01000021.1:19617-21495 GCF_001423825.1 Microbacterium sp. Leaf351 | reverse complement strand
CCCCCATCGACCGGCCCTTTCCTTTTGCCCGGAAAGGGCCGGGGCCGCGCGTCTCGCGCCGGCCAGCTGACCGCTCAGCGCGACGCGAGGATCGCCGTCAGTGCGCGGAAGAACGCCTTTCCATGCACCCGCTCGATCGCCGTGGCATTCGGGGCATCCGATCGCCAGTCGAAGACGGTCGCCCCGCGGGTGAGCTCGCCACGCAGCTCGACGCCCACGCGGTAGGGGCGCTCGACCTCGACGAGCGAGGGGTCGAGCGCGACGAGCACCGAGAGTGAGTCCGGATGCGTCGACCCGCCGATGCCCGCCGCCGAATCGAAGGCGAACGTCGCCTTGTTGGCCTGCACGAAGAACGCCGACAGGCGGGTGCCGAGGGCCTCGATCTCTGCGATTCGGCCGGCGTCGAACACCGTGTCGCGGATGGCCGTCGGGTCCCACGGCACGAACCGCAGGCTCGGGAATCCGGCTCCGACGACGATCGCCGCCGCCTCCGGATCGACGTAGATGTTGTACTCGGCGGCCGGCGTGATGTTGCCACGGCCGTTGATCGAGCCGCCCATGACGACGATCTCGCGCACGCGGGAGGCGAACTCCTCGTCGCGACGCACAGCGAGCGCGATGTTGGTGAGCGGTCCGATCGCGACGATGACGAGCTCGCCCGCGTACGCCCGGGAGAGTCGTAGCAGCGCGTCGACGGCGTGCTCCGAATCGACCTCGGTCGTGCCGGTGCGCCGCTGACCTCCGACGCCGTCTTCGCCGTGCACGTCGGTTGCGCTCACCCAGTCGGCCACGAGTGGGCGGGCGGCGCCGACGTGTACCGGCACGTCGCCGTCGCGCCCGGCGAGCTCGAGCGTGAGCAGTGCGTTCTCGGTCTGCTGCGCGAACCCGACGTTGCCTGCCACGATCGTGACCGCCTTCAGGTCGGCACGCTCATGCAGCGCCGCGGCCAGCAGCGCGAAGCAGTCATCGGCCGCCGTGTCGGTGTCGACGACGAGCGGGATGCGCCCGGACCTCGGGCGCGGCCCACCAGACCGACGGGCGGACGGCTGCGCCGGGGCGCCGGGACGCGCGGGGAGCGAGCCGGAGATGAGAGCTTGGAACAGCGGCGAATCACTCACCGACGTGACCTCCTGCCGGGTGGGTTGCGGGCGTCCACGGCATGGGGGCGGAGCGGCGGCTGCGGCATCCGACCCACTCGATCAAGCCTAGATCGCCTCCCGGTGCGCCACCGACCACCTGGGGACCGTACGCTATGCCCATGACCGATCGCCGTCTCGCCATCGACGCCTGGGAGAGCCTCTTCCGCGCGCAGCACGAGATCTTCGGCGAGATCTCCGGCGACTTCGTCGACGCCCCGCTCGAGCAGGACGAATACGACGTCCTGCTGACGGTCGTGCGGGCCCCCGAGATGACCGCGCGGCTGCGCGACGTCACCCGCAACCTGCTCATCAGCCAGCCGAGCGTGTCGCGCCTGGTCGATCGCATGGTCACCCGCGGGCTCGTCACCAAGTGCCCGGACCCCGAGGACGGCCGCGGCTCGCTCGTGCGCGCGACGGCGCAGGGGGCGCGGGCGTTCCGCAGCCTCGGTGCGCAGCACGCGCGCACCATCGTCGACCGCATGTCGACCCTCGACGACGCCGAGCTGCAGGCGCTGCTCGCCCTCACGACGAAGCTGCGCGAGCCGGCCTGCCCGACCGAGCTCGGCGAGACCGCCTGACCGGCGGCCGCCTCCGTCTGCACGACGCGCGTCCGTCCGACCGGAGCCGCACCCGCCCGACCCGAGCCTGCGTCAGCACTCGATGACGTTGACGGCGAGTCCGCCCTCGCTCGTCTCCTTGTACTTCGTCGACATGTCGATGCCGGTCTGCCGCATCGTCT
>NZ_LMPK01000021.1:18325-19601 GCF_001423825.1 Microbacterium sp. Leaf351 | reverse complement strand
GGATGCCGCGATCGCATTGCGTTCGATGCACGGGATCTGCACGAGACCCCCGACCGGGTCGCACGTGAGGCCCAGATGGTGCTCCATGGCGATCTCGGCGGCGTTCTCGATCTGCCGGTTGGTGCCGCCCATCACGGCGGTGAGCCCGCCCGCTGCCATGGCGCACGCCGAGCCGACCTCGGCCTGGCAGCCACCCTCGGCTCCCGAGATCGAGGCGTTGGCCTTGAAGAGCGACCCGAGTGCTGTGGCGGTGAGCAGAAAACGACGGATGCCGCGGCGACGGTTCGCCTCGGCGACCACCGCGTCGTCAGCCGCCTCGGGAAGAGCGTGCGCGGCCTCGCCGGTGAAGCCGAGCAGCGCACTGCCGACCAGCTCGCCGTACGGCGTGACGGCGTTCCCCTGCCCGAGCCCGGAATCGGCGAGGAAGCGCCACCAGTACATCGCGACGGCGGGGACGATGCCCGCGGCGCCGTTGGTCGGTGCCGTGACGACGCGCCCGCCGGCGGCGTTCTCCTCGTTGACGGCGAGCGCGAAGGCGCCCAGCCACTCCCCCGGCAGCTCCCGGTGGCCGTCGGCCTCGGCGGCCTCGAGTTGCGATCTGATCGCGTCGGCGCGCCGGGCGACCCGCAGCATCCCGGGCAGCGTGCCGGTCGCGTGAAGACCCGCGTCGACGCACGCCGACATGGCGTCCCAGATGCGGTCGAGCCCCGCCGCCACCTCGGCCTCGCCGCGCAGCGCCTCCTCGTTGCGGCGGGCGAGTTCGGCGATCGTGAGGCCGTGCTCGTCGCAGAGCGCGAGCAGGGTCGCCGCGTCGCCGTAGGAGAACGGGAGCGCCGCCGGGGAGACCGCGGCATCCTCGCCCTCGCGTCGGATGAAACCGCCTCCCACCGAGTAATACGTGTCTGCGGCGATCGTGACACCGGCATCGCCGGAGGCGACGAGCGTCATCGCGTTCGGGTGCCCGGGGAGCCGTGTGCGCGGCGCGAAGGCGATGTCGGATGCCGCGAACGGCACGGGGTGGTGCCCGGCGAGCCGCAGCGGCTCACCCTCGGGGTACCGGCTCCACGCGTCGCGCACATCGGCGGGATCGACCGTCTCGGGGGCGAACCCGCGCAGCCCCGCGATGACAGCGTCGGGCGTGCCGTGACCGATGCCCGTCGCGCCGAGCGACCCGTAGAGCGTCACCGTCACTCGGCGCACCGCGGCGAGCTGGCCCGTGGCATCCAGCCGCAGCACGAAGTCGCGGGCGGCCCGCATCGGACCGACGGTGTGGGAG
>NZ_LMPK01000021.1:15771-18297 GCF_001423825.1 Microbacterium sp. Leaf351 | reverse complement strand
CTCCTCGACCCGCCTCCGGCGAGGGCCCTGGCACGAGCTCACGGCTGCGACGCAGACTGTCGGCATGGTTGGTATCGCCGTTCTCATTCTCCTCATCGGCCTCGTGCTGCTGCTCCTCGGTGTGTTCGTGAAGGCGGTCGGCTTCCTGCTGTGGCTCGGCGTGGTGCTGATCGTCATCGCGATCATCGCCGCACTCATCCGCTTCATCCGACGGCAGGTCTGATCCGCATCGCGCACCGAATCGGGTGCGCGAGAATGCCGGAGTGACCGCGGCATCCGATGACATCGTCTGGGACGTCATCGTCGTCGGTGCCGGCCCCGCAGGCTCGTCGGCTGCCCGATGCGCGGCGGCCGGCGGCGCGAGCACCCTGCTCGTCGATCGGGCGACGTTCCCGCGCTACAAGACCTGCGGCGGCGGTCTGCTCGGGGTGAGTCGGCGTTTCCTGCCGCCCGAGGGAGTGGCCGCGATCGAGGCCGAGGTGGGCCGAGTCGTCTTCACGCACGACGGCGCGCGCCCGGTCGAGATCCGCCGCGACGAGCCGTTCCTCACGATGGCGCGGCGCGAGCGTCTCGACGCGGCGCTCGTCACCGCCGCGCAGCGCGCGGGGGCCGTGTTCCGCGAGGGCGTCGCCGTGCAGCGGGTGGGGGCGGCATCCGATGATCTCGTGGCGGTCGAGACGAGCGCGGGCGTGCTGCGGGCGCGGGTCGTGATCGGCGCGGACGGCGTCGGCGGACGGATCGCCCGCCACGTCGGAGTGACCCCCGCGCGCGTCGACCTCGGACTCGAGGACGAGCGGGAGCGCGGCCGGGCGCCGCGCGACACGGTGCGCATCGATTGGGGTCCGGGCGCGGGCAGCTACGGCTGGCTCTTCCCGAAGGGCGAGGTCGATGAGGTGGGTGTGATCGAGGCGCGCGGGCGACCCGAGCAGACACGCGCCTACCTGGCCGCGTGGCTGCGCGAGACCGAGACGACGGATGCCGCGCCCCGCCACTCGAGCGGGCATCTCACGCAGTGGCGCACGGCGTCCTCGCCGTTGCGCCGCGGGGGCGTGCTCGTCGCCGGTGATGCGGCGGGCCTGCTCGAACCGTGGACGCGGGAGGGCATCTCCTTCGCGCTGCGGTCGGGTACCTGGGCGGGCGAGGCGGCGGCGCGAGCGGCGGCGGGCGACCCGGCCGCATTGGACGGGTACGTCGCGCGGGTCGAACAGGAGCTGCAGCCCGAGATCCGCACCGGCGCGCAGTTGCTCGCGGTCTTCGAGCGGCATCCGCGTCTCGTGCACGCCGCCCTCGGCCGGTCGCGGCGAGCCCGGCGCGCATTCGTCGAGTTCTGCGCGGGTGAGACGCCGCTCTCCGCGTATGCGACGCGCTGGTGGTTCCGTCTGGCGGTGGGCCTCCTCGGGCGGGGCGGATCGGCGACGGTCTGACGCGAACCGGGACCCGCTGCGCTGCCGCGGGATCAGGTGACGAGCGCCCCCGGCCCCGGGACGACCGCGACCTGCTCGCGATCGACCGCACGCCCGTGTGCATCGACGAAGGCGATGCGGACGTCACCTCCATCGCGGGCGTCGACGTAGCGCGTGGCGGGTCCCCACGGCGACGCGACATGGACGTCTCCCCACTGGCTGAGCGCGCCGAGCACCGGCAGCAGGGCGGCGCCGGCGGCGGTGAGTGTGTACTCGTCGCGCTGCCGCGCGC
Organism: Microbacterium sp. Leaf351; assembly: GCF_001423825.1. Taxonomy (NCBI): domain Bacteria; kingdom Bacillati; phylum Actinomycetota; class Actinomycetes; order Micrococcales; family Microbacteriaceae; genus Microbacterium; species Microbacterium sp. Leaf351. Next base: position 16,602 of record NZ_LMPK01000021.1, on the reverse strand, counting down.
CCTCGTCGCGGTACGCGCGGCGCTCGATCACTCCGAGATCGACGAGCTTCGACAGCCGATCGGAGAGCACATCGGGTGCCACCTCGAGCCGCGAACGGATGTCGGCGAACCGGGTCACACCGAGGGCGATGTCGCGCACGACGAGCAGCGCCCACTTCTCGCCGAGCACGACGAGGGTGCGGGCGATCGAGCAGCGTTCGTTGACGGGAGAGGGCGGCTTCACGCGTCCATCCTATCTGAGTTGGTATTTCCAATCTAGGTGGTACGCTCTCGACATGACCTCACTCGTGGATGCCACCCTGCTCATCACCGGCGCGAACGGCGGGCTCGGCTCGCACTTCGCCCGCATCGCCCTCGAACGCGGCGCGCGCCGTGTCTACGCGACCGCACGATCGCCGCGCGAGGCGACCGACTCCCGGATCGTTCCGCTCGCCCTCGACGTGACCTCCTCGGCGTCGGTCCGCGCCGCCGCACAGGCCGCGGCCGACACCACCATCGTCGTGAAAAACGCCGGCATCGCGGGCGGGAACTCGCTGCTGTCGACCGACCTCGACGAGGTGCGGCGGGTCTTCGACACGAACGTGTTCGGCGCGCTGAGCGTGGCACAGGCCTTCGCCCCCGTGCTCGCCCGCAACGGTGGTGGCGCGCTCATCGACGTGCACTCGGCGCTGAGCTGGTTGGCCCGCGCCGGCGCCTACTCGGCGAGCAAGGCCGCGCTCTGGTCGATCACCAACTCGCTGCGCCTCGAGCTGCAGGCGCAGGGCACGCAGGTGCTCGGCGCCCACCTCGGTTACGCCGACACCCCGATGACCGAGGGCCTCGATGTCGCGA
>NZ_LMPK01000021.1:15170-15760 GCF_001423825.1 Microbacterium sp. Leaf351 | reverse complement strand
GCTGGCCGACGCGGTGAGCGTCACCGTGAAGGCGGCCGTCTCTCAGCCGCTTCCGGTGCTGTACCCCGAGCTCGCGCGCTGACGATCAGCCCGGGAGCGTCACGGCGACCGGCTCGAAGCTGAACGGGCCGGGGCACGACCCGAACACGGGCGCCTCGGCCTTGTGGCCGATCGTGAAGGTCTGATCGATGAGCACCGAGCCGGCGTCGGTGACGCGCACCGTGATGAGCGACGTGTCGCCCGCGGGAGGGGTGGCGTACGGCGCCTGCTGGGGCACCTCGACCCGCGTGCGTTCGACGATCGTGAGGGCCGAAGGCGCGCATCCGGCGCCGAAGCAGGCCGCCAGGCTCGCCGACGCCGGCAGCGCGGGGGTGAACTCGAGCACCGCCGGACCGCTGTAGACGTAGCCGATCGCGGGGCAGGCAGTCGGGCCGACGGCACACCCCGGGGTGAGCACGGCGACAGCGAGCGCCACAGCACCCGCACCCGCCCACCTGCCTCTCATGCCGCCGAGGCTAGCGGGGCCGAGTGACCCGGGGCTGAACCGATGCCCGATCGAGATGAACATTCTCACGGTGCGCGTGGGCGCG
>NZ_LMPK01000021.1:5008-15123 GCF_001423825.1 Microbacterium sp. Leaf351 | reverse complement strand
CCTCGCCGACGCCGAGGTGCGACAGAGCGAAGCGGATGCCCCGTGGGTGCTGCTCACGCCCTCATACAAAGCCGGCAACGACGATCAGGTGACGCTGCCCGCGGCGGTGCGGGCGTTCCTTCGGTCCGCCGTCACCCGGCGGAATCTCGTCGGCATCATCGGCTCGGGCAATCGCAACTTCGGTCGGTACTACCAGGCGGCTGCGCGTGAACTCGCGGAGCTGTCCGGGCGCCCCATCCTGTTCGAGTTCGAGCTCTCGGGTACCCCCGAAGACGTGACTCGATGCGCGGAGATCCTCGGGGAGCTCGACCGGGCGCTCGCCACCGGGTGACCCCTCAATCGCGCACGAGGGTTGCGGCGTCGGAGGTCAGGCGGGCGGCGACCGCATCGAAGGGCGCGAGCGAGCGCTGAGCCCGAGCGATCGCCACGGCGCCCTCGATCGCAGCGAGCAGTGTCGTCGCGAACGAGGCGGCGGCTGCGGCATCCACCCCTGTTGCGGCGAGCCGGGCGGCGAGGGCGTCGATCCATCCGCCGAAGAGGGTGCCGGCCGTGTCGCGCAGCGGCCCGTCGGTTGACGCAGTCACGGCGAGCAGGGAGCATCCGACAGCGAAGTCTGTCGCGACGAGCGTGTGCCGCCAGACGGCGATGAAGGATGCCACGACCTCGACGGGGGTGTCGCCGGTGAACCCGCCGACGAGCGCGATGACCCGGTCGGCCTGCCGGCGCACCGCCAGCTCGACCAGCTCGTCCTTGCCGCCCGGGAAGTGGTGATAGATCGACCCGCGGGGTGCACCCGAGGCGGCGATGACGTCGCTGAACGAGGTGGCCTGATAGCCGCGCTCAGCCAGCAGCCGCGCCGCGGTGTCGGCCATCTGCTCCCGCGCGCCGCTCAGGACTCGCCCCGCAGCGACGCGATCTCGGCGCGCGCGGCGCCGACGATTTCGGCGTTCGTGTGCGCGTGACCCCACAGGCCCCAGCCACCCTCGGGGGCCTCGGTGAGCAGCACCCAGGTGCGCTCGCGCCAGCTCGGGTCGCCCGCGGCGTCCGCCACGAGATCGGTGAGCGCGCTCACGACGGCGAGCTGCTTGTCGCGGTCGAGTGCACCGGCGTTGGTCAGCACCTGCACGCGCACGTGATCGCTCGATCCGTCGACATCGGACAGTGCCGCGGCGGGAAGCTCATGAACGAACGCGGCGGTGTTCGCCCGGAACATCGGGATGTCGGGCACCTGCTCGACGTCCTTCACGGCGGCGGCGGCACGCTGGGCGAGGGAATGCACGTCGGCGATGAGTCCGGCCGGAGCGTAGATGTCGATCATGGGCATGGGGAGCCTCCGAGGTCGCGAAGTATGATGCTCGTCATACTATGACGGCCGTCATATGACCCGCAACCGCGTCACTGCGTGAAGAGGTTGCGCAGCAGGGTCAGGTAGACGATCGCGAACACCGCGACGATGCCGACGTTGACGGCGAGGCGCCACCAGAGGTGGTCACGCAAGAACGCCACGTCGAGCCCGACGATGAGCCCACCCATCACGAGCAGGTAAATGACGACGAACACGGTGTGCTTCATGGTGGCCTCCGGATCGGATGTCTCGGCACCATCCTGCCCCCACTCGCGCCCGCCCGCTCCGCCCTCCCTAGGCTGGGCTCATGACGTCGGATGCTCCGGATCCGCGCGCGTGCCCGACGTGCGGCGATCCCCTGCGGTTCGAGATCCTCGACGACGAACGCTTCCTCGTCGCATGGTCGTGCGTGAACTGCGGACTGATCCGCACGACCGAGCCGGTCTGAGACCCCGCAGACGCGAAACGGCCCGCCGAAGCGGGCCGTTTCACTTACTGTCTCAACACAGTGTGCGCCCGAAGGGACTCGAACCCCTAACCTTCTGATCCGTAGTCAGATGCTCTATCCATTGAGCTACGGGCGCATGTTCTCGCGGCCATTTCGGCGCGCGGGCACCAGGAGAGCATACCCCAGGACGTGCTCCCGGAACGAATCGTGGATGCCGCGGCCCGCGGCATCCCCTCACTCGTCGAGTTCGCTCAGGTCGATGCCCGATGCCTTCGGCGCGGCACCCGAGACGATCTCACCGCCGGGAAGCGCCTCAGGCTCCCCGTCGACGAGCCGCTTGCGGTGAGCGGCGAGCTTCGGCAGGTCGACGAGCTTGAGGCTCATCATGCGCGCCTTGCGCATCTTCTCGTAGTCGGGCTCGAGGTCGGGGCGCGCCGCCTCGATGCGCAGCCGCCGGTCGATGTTGCGCGAGACCTCGCTCCATGCCGCCTCGCGCGCCGCCTCGACGAGCTCGCGCAGCGTCGCCTCGTCGGCGGCACGCTGCTGCAGCTCCTCGGCGATGCGCAGCGACTGCTTACGTCGACGCCGAAGATTCTTGACGTCGCGGCTGCGGTAGTCGTGGGTGCCGTCCGAGAGGCTGAACCGGCGGCTGGCGCGCTTGCGCTCCCGCTCCGCCCGCTTGCCGTCGGCCTCCGCCTCCCGCGCCAGCGCCAGCAGCGCCTCCTGCGCGTCGGGAAGGAACAGCTCGACATCGAAGTCGGCGTCCGACGAGATGAGCGCGACCAGCATGCGGTTCTTCAACGTCAGTCGCGTGGCGGCCGCGGCGATGTAGAGACCTTCGGCGACGACATCCTTCGTCTTGGCGACGCGTGCGGCATCGTTCGGGCTCTCGCCCTCCCGGCTCTTCCAGATCCGCGCCACAACCACTCCTGTGTCGAGGGTAGTGCCCGCAGGCCTGTGAGGTCGATGACGGATGCCGCCCCTCACCCCGCGAGCTTGGTGATCACCGCCTCGACACGTCGCGCGCGGGTGTCGGCGGCCTTCGCGGACTCGACGCTCACGACGTGCGCCTTGCGGTGGCTGGGAGCGAGCGCGGCGAACGCGGCGGCGAGCCCGGCGGATGCGAGCGCGGCGGCGAGGTCGGCCGGAACCTCGACGTCGCGAGGCGCGGTATCGAGGGCGGGCTCGACGGTGACCGCGTCGCCCCCACCGATGCCGGTCGCCGCTCGCTTGTCGGAGCTGAACGGCACGAGGAACAGCCCCTGCATCACCCCGACCGTCGAGCGGTACTCGTAGCCGTTGACGCTCACCACGACGGCGGGACGCTTGCCACCTCCGAGCGCCTCGAGCACCGCGGGCGGCACCTCGATGCCGGTGTTGTTGCCGAACTGCGACATGGTCGTCTCGAACCGCTGCGTCATCATGCGCACAGCGTAGGCCCGCCCGGCGACGTCGGGTAAGGGAGTAGCGACCTCGCTGCAGCAGCGCAACCCCCGGCATCCGTCGACGCCGGCCGCGTACCGTCACCGGTGTCCGTACACACTTCACGAAAGGGGTATCGACATGGGACTCATCGATGACGCCAAGGACGTCGCGGAGACCGCCGGCCGCAAGGTCAAGGAGGGCTTCGAGGACGCCAAGGACCGCATCGGCGACAAGGTCGACGAGGTCAAGGCCGACGCGAACGTCAAGAAGGCCGAAGCCGAGAAGGAGCGGGTCGAGAAGCGCAACGAGCTCAAGGAGCAGTTGCGCGGCGAGTGACCGCTCCGCTGAGCCCGTCGCTCAGCGTCGCGCGGCAGGAATGTGTCGAGGCCCCCGGGATGATCTCCCGGGGGCCTCGATGCGTGGGGCTCAGAGGGCGGCGAGCGCCTGCTCGAGGTCGGCCACGAGGTCGTCGACCGACTCGATGCCCACCGACAGCCGCACGACGGACTCCGGCACGGCGAGCTCGGTGCCGCGCACCGAGGCGTGGGTCATCTCGTCGGGGTAGTTGACCAGCGACTCGACGCCGCCGAGCGACTCGGCGAGTGTGAAGAGGCGCGTCGACTCGGCGAAACGGCGGGCGGATGCCCCGTCGCCGAGGTCGAGCGTGACGATGCCGCCGAACGCCGACATCTGTCGCGCGGCGAGCTCGTGTCCCGGGTGCGAGGGAAGGCCGGGGTAGTAGACCCGGGCGACCCTGTCGTGCCCCTCGAGCACCTCGGCGATCTGCTGCGCGTTCTCGCTGTGCCGCTGCATGCGCACCGCGAGCGTCTTGATGCCGCGGGTCGTGAGCCACGCGTCGAGCGGCCCCGACACGGCACCGGTGGCGAACTGCAGGAAGCGCGCCTTCTCGGCGAGCGCGTCGTCGGCGATGACGAGTGCACCGCCGATCACGTCAGAGTGCCCGCCGAGGTACTTGGTCGTCGAGTGCACGACGACATCGGCGCCGAGCGCGAGCGGCTGCTGCAAGGCGGGCGAGGCGAAGGTGTTGTCGACGACGACGACCGCGCCGGCCGCGTGGCCGAGGCGCGCGAGCCCGGCGATGTCGGTGACGCGCAGCAGCGGGTTCGATGGGGTCTCGACCCAGACGATCTTCGCCGGACGCTCGGCGAGTGCCGCCTCGACCTGGGCGAGGTCGCTCATGTCGACGACCCGCAGGCCCACCCCCCAGGGCCCGAGGATGCGGGCGATCAGCCGGTAGGTGCCGCCGTAGACGTCGTTGCCGAGAAGCACCTCGTCGCCGGGCTGCAGTGCCGCGCGCAGCAGGGCGTCCTCGGCGGCGAGGCCCGACGCGAACGAGAGACCGTGCACGCCGCCTTCGATCGCCGCGATCTGACGCTCGAGGGCGGTGCGGGTGGGATTGCCGCTGCGGCCGTACTCATAGCCGCCGCGCAGCCCGCCGATGCCGTCCTGCGCGTACGTCGACGAGAAATGCACGGGCGGGATGACCGCGCCCGTCGTCGGGTCGAACTCCTGCCCGGCGTGCACCGCCAGGCTGTCGAAGCCGCGGGCGGACGAGGCGTGGTCGGTCATGCGTTCACTCCAGTGATCGGGGTCGGGGTCGGGACGTCGTAGCCGTGGGCGCGCATCCAGTCGTCGTCGTACAGCTTCGAGAGGTAGCCGCGGCCGTGGTCGGGCAGGAGCACGACGACCACGGCATGCTCGTCGAGGTCGCGCGCGACGCGCAGCGCACCGACCACCGCCATGCCGCTGGAGCCGCCGACGAGCAGACCCTCCTCGCGGGCGAGGCGCCGCGCCATCGCGAACGACTCCGCGTCGGACACGCGTTCGTAGGCGTCGACGACGGTCGGGTCGAAGGCCTCCGGCCACATGTCCTCGCCGACGCCCTCGACGTCGTAGCCGTGCACGGGGCCGCCGGAGTAGATCGAGCCGACCGGGTCGACGCCGATGATGCGCACTGCGGAGCCCGCGGCATCCCGAAGGAAACGGCCCGTCCCCGTGATGGTGCCCCCGGTGCCGACGCCCGCCACGAAGTGGGTCAGGCGTCCGTCGGTGTCACGCCAGATCTCGGGACCGGTCGAGCGGTAGTGGCTCGCCGGACCGTTCGGGTTCGCGTACTGATTCGGCTTGAAGGCACCCGGGATCTCACGAGCGAGGCGGTCGGACACCGAGTAGTAGGAGGTGGGGTCATCGGGTTCGACGTTCGTCGGCGTGACGACGACGTCGGCGCCGTACGCCCGCAGCACCGCCCGCTTGTCCTCGGCGACCTTGTCGGGCACGACGAACACGCACCGATAGCCACGCTGCTGGGCGACGAGCGCGAGTCCGACGCCGGTGTTGCCCGAGGTCGGCTCGACGATCGTGCCGCCCGGGCGGAGCAGTCCGCCCCGCTCGGCGGCGTCGATGATGGATGCCGCGATGCGGTCCTTGCTCGAGCCGCCCGGGTTGAAGTACTCGACCTTGGCGAGCACGGTGGCACGGATGCCGGCGGTGACGGCGTTCAGACGGACGAGAGGCGTGTTGCCGACGAGGTCGGTCACGCTCGAGGCGTAGCGCACGAGAGATTCCTGGGGGTGGTGTCACGCGGGGGCGTGACGGCTGACGGGGGTCGATGAAGACGACGCGAAGGCGTCGATCAGCGACAACACAGACAGGTCAGCACGCGGCCACCCTACCCCGACCCACCCGGGAGCGCGCAACCCGTGACCGCCCCATCCCGATTCTCACGGCCGTCCGAATGGCGCTGTGCGCGCCGGGGACGTACTATTCACGAGGCCCAAGTCAGGTAAGCCTTACCTCCCATCGACCGAAGGTTCCCGTCATGCCCCGCCGTACCGCACGCCGTCTCGCCGCGGCATCCGCCGTTCTCGCCGTCGCCGTCAGCCTCGCCGCGTGCTCGTCCTCGTCGTCGCCCAGCGCGAGCGCATCCGGCGACATCTCCGGCCAGACCATCACGGTCTACAACGCACAACACGAAGAACTCACCCAGGCATGGGCCGACGCGTTCACGAAGCAGACCGGTGTGAAGGTCGTCCTTCGCAACGGGGACGACTCCGAGCTCGGCAACCAGATCGTGCAAGAGGGCGCCGCATCGCCCGCCGACGTCTTCCTCACGGAGAACTCGCCGGCGATGTCGCTCGTCGAGAAGGCCGGGCTCTTCGCCCCGATCGATGCCTCGACCCTCGACAACGTTCCGGCCGCCTACCGCCCCGCCAGCGGCGACTGGACCGGCATCGCCGCCCGCTCGACGGTGATGGTCTACAACCCGTCGCTCATCTCCGCCGACCAGCTGCCGACGTCGATCATGGACCTCGAGAAGCCGGAGTGGAAGGGCAAGTGGGCGGCATCCCCCACCGGGGCCGATTTCCAGGCGATCGTGTCCGCGATCCTGCAGCAGAAGGGCGTCGATGCGACGACCGCCTGGCTCGACGCGATGAAGCAGAACTCCGTCGCCTACAAGGGCAACTCGACCGTCATGAAGGCCGTCAACTCCGGCCAGGTGCCGCTCGGCATCATCTACCACTACTACTGGTTCATCGATCAGTCGAAGACGAAGGAGAACAGCAACAACACGAAGCTGGCCTACTTCACGAACCAGGACCCGGGCGCCTTCGTCAGCATCTCGGGCGGTGGCGTGCTGAAGTCCAGCACCCACCAGCAGGCGGCACAGGCGTTCATCGCGTTCATCACCTCCGCCGCGGGCCAGCAGGTGCTGCGCGACGGCACCAGCTTCGAGTACGCGATCGGCAGCGGCGTCGCCTCCAACCCGGCGCTGCCGGCGCTCGACACGCTGCAGCCGCCGGCGATCGACCCCTCAACCCTCAACAGCTCGCAGGTCTCCGACCTCATGACCGCGGCGGGGCTGATCTGATCTGACCGCTCTCGCTGCGAGCGCCCCGATCGGCGGCGCGACCCTCCGGCGCCGGGCTCGTCGAGCCCCGGCGCCGCTGGTCGTGCTCACGCTCGTGGTCGCCGCGCTCATGCTCGTGCCCGTCGGCTTCGTCGCCTGGGTCGCGATCGATGAGGGCTGGGCGCAGCTGGCGCCGCTCATCTTCCGGCCGCGGGTCGGCGAGCTGCTGCTGAACACGATCGGCCTGGTCGTGGTGGGGGTTCCGCTGTGCGTGGCCGTCGGGGTGCTCGCCGCATGGGTCGTCGAGCGCACCGCCCTCCCGGGGAGGCGCGTCTGGGCCATCGCGCTCGCTGCTCCGCTCGCGATGCCCGCTTTCGTCAGCAGCTACGGATGGGTGTCGGCGGTGCCCTCCCTCGGCGGACTGTCGGGAGGGCTCCTCGTCGCGGTCGGCGCGTACTATCCCCTCGTCTACCTCCCCGCCCTCGCCGCCCTACGGCGGCTCGACCCGGCGCTCGAGGAGTCCGCCCGCGCGCTCGGGCACGGCCCCGTGCGCACCTTCCTGCGCGTGGCCCTCCCCCAGCTGCGCATCGCGATCCTCGGCGGCGGACTGGTCGTCGGGCTGCACCTGCTCGCCGAGTACGGCGCCTTCGCACTGCTGCGGTTCGACACCTTCACCACCGCGATCGTCAGCCAGTTCCAGTCGACGTTCGCGGGTCCTGCCGCCAACGCACTCGGCGTGGTGCTCGCGCTGCTGTGCCTCGTGCTGCTCGTCGGCGAGGCGTCGGCACGCGGCTCCGCGCGCTACGCACGCATCGGCCGCGGTGCGCCGCGCCCCGCCGTGCCGCACCGACTCGGGTGGCGCGCGGTGCCCGTGGCCCTGGCACTGACCCTCGTGCTCGCACTCGCTGTCGGTGTGCCGGGCGTGAGCCTCGTGCGCTGGGCCCTGCGCCCGGAGGCCTGGGCGGCCGGCGACCTGCTCTCCACCCTCGGGCAGACCCTGATGCTCTCGGCGGGCGGCGCGATCGCGGCGACCATCATCGCCCTGCCCGGCGCGTGGCTCGCGGTGCGGTACCCGGGCCGCATGTCCCGCGTGATCGAAGGCGCGATGTACCTCGCGAGCAGCCTGCCGACGATCATCGTCGCCCTCGCGCTCGTGACGGTCACCCTGCGGGTGCTTCCGGCCGTCTACCAGACGCCGGTCACGGTGATCTCGGCCTACGTCATCGTGTTCCTGCCGCGGGCGCTGGTGAGCTTGCGCACCGGCCTCGCCCAGGTGCCGCGCGGGCTCGAAGAGGCCGCGCGCTCTCTCGGGCGCAGCTCGCTCGGCGCGAAGCTGACGGTCACCGCGCCGCTCATGCTCTCGTCGTTCGGCGCGGCTCTCGCACTCACCGGCCTCGGCTGCGCGAACGAGCTCACGGCGACCCTGCTGCTCGCCCCGGCCGGCACCAGCACGCTCGCGACCCAGTTCTGGTCGGCGACGATCAACGCCGACTTCGCATCGGCCGCACCATATGCGATCCTGCTGATCGCCCTGTCGGTGCCGAGCGTCGCACTGCTCCTCGCCGACGCCCGCCGGAAGAAGACCGCATGACCTCCCTCGACCTCGCCCAGGTGTCGGTGACCCTGGGCGGACACCCCGTGCTGCACGACGTCTCGCTGCGGCTCGCGGACGGAGAGCGTCTCGCCGTCGTCGGCCCCTCGGGCAGTGGCAAGACGACGCTCCTTCGGGCGATCGCCGGCTTCGAGCGCATCACCCGCGGCGAGATCCGACTCGGCGATGATCTGGTCGCCTCCGCCGAGCGTCAGGTCGCGTCGCACCGCCGCCGGGTCGGCTACGTCGCGCAGGACGGCGCCCTCTTCCCCCACCTGACCGCGCGAGCAAACATCGCCTTCGGCCTCGGCGGGGTCGCGCGTGGCGCCCGGGGTGACGCGGTCGCCGCGGCATCCGCTCTCGCCGGCATCGAGCCCGACCTGCTCGAGCGCTATCCGCACGAGATCTCCGGCGGCCAGCAGCAGCGTGTCTCGCTCGCCCGCGCACTCGCGCCCCACCCGCGCGTGCTGCTGCTCGACGAGCCCTTCAGCGCCCTCGACACGGCGCTGCGCGCCCAGGTGCGCACGCAGGTCGTCGATGCCCTCGACCGCGCCGGCGTGACGACGGTGCTCGTCACCCATGATCCCGCCGAAGCGCTCGCCTTCGGCGACGCGATCGCGGTGCTCGACGGCGGACGCCTCCAGCAGGCGGGAAGCTGCGCCGAGGTCTACGCGGCGCCGGCCACGCCGCAGGTCGCGCGCCTGCTCGGCGACACCGTGCTGCTGCCCGCGACACGCGAGGCGGGGTCGGCCCGATGCCCGCTCGGCCTCGTGCCGGTGCGTACGGACGCGGCAGGCGCAGCATCCGCTCTCGTCGTCATGGTGCGTCCCGAGCAGCTTCGACTGACGACGGATGCCACGGCCCCCGCCATGCGCGTGCTCGACGTCGTCGAGACCGGTGGCACCGCCCTCGTCACGGTCGTGTGCGACGACGGCACCGAGGCGCGGGTGCCGCTGCGCGTGTTCGGCGTCGACCTTCCCGCCGTGGGCGACACCGTCGGCGTCGTGGTGGACGGCGCGGGCGTGCTCTACGCGGCCTGAGCGCTCAGCGGCCGGATCGATGCCGCGCGGCTGCCGCGCCGGTCACAGACCGAGGTCGGATGCGGCGACCGGGGCCGTGCCCGCCACGCTGCGCCGCTGACGGATGATCGCGACGACGATCACCATGACCAACGCGAATCCGAGCGACACCCAGCCGCTGCCGACGCCTACCCCTCCCTCGTCGACGGGCTTGCCGAGCCAGTCGGCGACCGAGGCGCCGAGCGGACGGGTGAGCACGTAGGCGAACCAGAACGCGAACACGGCGCCGAAGCGCAGGAAGCGGTAGCCGAGTGCCGGAACGAGGATGAGCACCGCGAACACGAGGATCGACGGAGCGTAGCCGAGTCCCAGGGTCACCGCGGCGAAGTCGCCGACCGCCGTGCCGAGGGCGAAGGTGC
>NZ_LMPK01000021.1:383-4998 GCF_001423825.1 Microbacterium sp. Leaf351 | reverse complement strand
CCCGCCACCAGACGAGGAAGACGGCCGCGAGGAACACCGCGTAGAGCGTCGCCGACACCGCATACGGAAGGCCCACGACGACGTGAGCGACATCGGCGGCCATCGTGCCGAAGACGCCCACCATCGCGACGGCGAACCAGTAGACCTCGGGCACGTAGCGCCGGCGCGTGAACTGCAGCGCCAGTGCCGCGCAGAACAGCACGAACGCGATCAGCACGGCGACCACCGGCGGCAGCACCCGGATCGAGAAGTCCGACAGCGCCTCGCCCAGCGCCGTCGACGCGGCTTTGGCCACCCAGAACGACGGCGTCGGATCGGGCACGCGCGAGGGCGCGGCATCCGAAGTCGTCGCGCTCATGCGCGCTTGGCCTTCGAGCGCTTCACGAGCGCCCCGATGACGACCGGCGCGACGGTCACGAGCACGATCGCGATGCTGATCCACTCGATGTTGTTGGCGACCCACGGAACCCCGCCGAGCAGGGCGCCGGCGAGCCCGAGAATGCCCGCCCAGATCACGGCGCCGATCGCGTTCCACATCGAGAAGCGGGCACGCGGCATGTCGGAGACGCCCGCCGCGGGCGAGATGTAGGTGCGCACGATCGGCACGAAACGGGCCAGGATGATCGCGCCCACCCCGTAGCGCTCGAAGAAGCCGTGAGCTTCGGCGAGGTACTCAGGCTTGAACAGCCGCGCCCCGGGACGGAAGAGGCGCCGCCCGTAGCGACGACCGATCCAGAACGACAGCTCGGCGCCGACGATCGCGGCGACCGCGGCGATCGCCGCGATCAGCACCCAGGAGGTGTTCAGCGGCACCGCGAGGATCGCCGCGGCGAACAGGAGGCTGTCGCCGGGCAGGAAGGGGAAGAACAGACCGTTCTCGATGAAGACGATGACGGCGACGAGCACGAGGGCGAGGGGACCGAGGCTTCCGAGACTGTCGATGATGTTCACGCGCCCATCCTGGCGGTGCGATTCAAAGAATGCGCCGAGATTCGGGCGTCAGGATGCCGCGGGGCTACGCTCGCGCTGTGAATCCGCCGACCGACCTGCTCCCCTCGCTCGTCGGTGTCGGGGTGCTCGCGGCCGTCACGACGGTCGTGCTCGCCGCCTTCCGCGTGCCGGGCCTGTGGTCGCCGCTGCTGGCGATCGTGCGCGGCGCGGTGCAGCTCGCGGTGATCAGCGTGCTGCTGACCGGACTCATCACCGACGCGAGGCTGATCGCACTGACCCTCGTCGCGATGTTCGTGATCGCGGCGTCGGTGGCGACCGGACGCATCGGATGGTCGCGGCGCCACGCGGCGATGATGACGACATCCATCGTGTCGGGGGTCGTGTTCGCGACGACGATCGTGTTCGCGACCGGTGCGCTCGAGCTGACCGCACGCTACGCGCTGGCGATCGGCGCGATCGTCATCGGCAACGCCATGAGCATCGCGACCCTCACCGGCCGCATGTTCACCCGCGGAATCGTCGACCACTGGGACGAGGTGGAGGGGTGGCTCGCCCTCGGCGCGCGGCCCCGGCAGTCGACCCTGGCGCTGGCGCGGCAGGCCGTGCGCGATGCCCTCATCCCCTCGATCGACCAGACCAAGACGACCGGTCTCGTCGTGCTGCCGGGCGCCTTCGTCGGCGCGATCTTCGGGGGGATCTCGCCGCTGGAGGCGGGCCGGTTCCAGATCGTCGTGCTCGCGGCCATCATGGCGGCCGGGGCGGTCACATCCGTGCTCGTCGCGCTCTGGATGGGACCGGTGCGGGTGAAACCCGCCGACCTGCGCTAGCTGCGGGAATGCGCGAACGCCCCCGGCCCGTACTCGGGCCAGGGGCGCTCCGTCTGTGCGCGGGTCGGCGCGGTCGATGGGTCAGGCGGCGGGAGTCGCGCCCTCGGTCACGGTGACCGCCTCGGCGGCGCCGGCCACGGCCACCTTGCGCGGCTTCGCCTTCTCGCTGACGGGCAGGGTCACACTCAACACGCCGTCGCGGTAGCTCGCCGAGATGGTCTCCGTGTCGATGCCACGCCCGAGCTGCAGCTGGCGCAGGTAGGCGCCGGCTTCCCGCTCGCGGGTGATCCAGCTGACGCCCTCGCCGCTGGGCAGGGTGCGCTCGGCGCGGATGGTGAGCAGCTGTCCGTCGACGTCGACGTCGATCGAACCCGGGTCGACGCCCGGGAGGTCGGCGGTGAGCACGTAGTGGTCGCCGTCGCGGTAGACGTCCATCGGCATCTGGCGCGGACCACGGCGGGTCTGGTCGAGAGTCGTGGTCGCGAAGCGCTCCAGGTCGCGGAGCAGGTCGTAGGTCGCCATGGGTTCTCCTGTGTGAGCGGGGCGGATGCAGCATCCACCCGGGTCTGCGAAAGTTGAGTCTGATTGGCTCAACTAGTGCGAGATTAGCACTCGGGCAGTGAGAGTGCCAGCGAAGGCGGCGGAGTTCACCGACGGCGAAATGGGGAGATCCCGGGGAGGGACCGCTCTATCGCGGTCCGGAGCCCACGACTGCGCATTGTGCACAGTCCCCCGGAGCAGGCCGGCTCGCCGAAGGATGCCACGCCCATCGGCGGACCGAAGACCCTACTTCCGCCCGGCCCGCCCGCCGAACGCGCGGCGAAGGGCTGCCGGCGCTCCTGCACCGGCAGCCCTCTTCGCATGGCGGATCAACTGGCGCCGAGCTTCTCCTTCAGCGCCGCGGTGCGCTCCGCCGCATCGGCCTTGCGCTCGGCCTTGCGCTGCTCACGCGCGTGACGCCGCGCCTCCTTCTCGGCTTCACGGTAGGCCTCCTCGGCGGCCTCCATCTCGTCGAGCACCTCCTCGCGCGGGCGCCGGATGACGACGCCGTCGAGCTTCGCCATCTCACCGTCGACGACCTCACGGGCGTACTCGGTGACCTCGGCGACGAGGGCGGTGCCGCCGATCGGGATGGCACTGCTGATCTGCTCGAGCGCGCCCGCCGAGCGGTCGACGCGCCGCAGATCGAAGGCGCCGCCCACGAGCAGCCCGCCCGTCCAGCCGAGCAGCATGCCGATGGGTCCGCCGATCACGCCGATCAGGAGTCCCACGAGGCTGCCGCCCCAGGTGCCCACGGCGCCGTTGTTGTCGACGCCGTCGGGCATCGAGATGCGCCCGTCGGCGTCGCGGGTGACGACGGCCGCGGCGGCGACGTCGACGCGGCCTTCCATGCCTGCGCCCTTCAGCTCGCTGAGCGCCTGGAAGGCGTTCGAGCGGTCGTCGAAGGTGACGGCGATGATGTTCGATTCGGGCATGACGGTGACCTCCTGATCACGGGGGATGTTCGCGGGCGGTTGTCCCGCATGACCACCACGATCGCGGTGTTCGCGTCGCCGCTCATCGGTCGCTTCGACCACTCTTCACAGCACTCTCTGTGCAGAGTGCACGGTGCGCCTAGGCTGACCGCATGTCCTCCCCGGGTCGGCTGCGCGAGTTCGTGTGCACGCTCGACGGCGCCCCCACGACGGCCGCCTCACTGCCCGACGACGAGCTGGAACGCCTGCATGCCGCACTCGGCGAGGGGCCGGTGCGCTGGGTGGTCGCGACCGTGGACCACACGCTCGGTGTACTGAGAGCGCGGCCCGATGCGGACGCACTCGCACCGTGGCCCCACATGCGCGCCCTCGCCGAGCACGTGCTCGCCGAGGCGATCGAGCGGTGCCTCGCATCGGAACCGACCACCCCCGACGAGCGCCTGGCAGAGCGCGCGTTCGCCGACGACATCGTCGCCCGCGACATTCCGCTGGGGCGAGTCGTCGACACGATGCGCATGATGCAGCATGCGTGGCTCGACGCCCTCGTCTCTCGGGCGGTCGAACTCGGAGGGGCGGCCGAGGTCCCCGCACTCACCCGCGTCGTGACCCAGACCGTCGACGGGTGGGTGGGTGCGTTCATCTCGGCAATCGATGCGGAGCGGCGCCGTGCGTTCCAGTCGGAACACGCACGCCGGCGGGCGATGGTGCGCTCCCTCGTCGCCGGAGAAGCGGTCGACGACCAGGTGGCCTCATCCGTGCTGGGGGTTCCGGTCGAGAGCTGGCATCTGGCGAGCACGATCGGCGCGCCGCCCGGAGCGACGATGACCCCGCGCGCGGTGGACGCGGTCGCCGATGCCGTGCAGCGCGCGGTCGGCACCACGCGCTCGGTGCGGCACGCGACAGGGTCTGGCGAGGTCTGGCTCTGGGTCACGACAGACGGCCCGGTGCGCGTGGAATCCCTCGATGCCCTGCGATTCGACGACACACTGCTCGTCGGCATCGGCGAAGCCCATCCGGGTCGCGCGGGTTTCCGGAGAAGCCATCTCGAGTCACTCGCGGCGCTCGCGGTGAGTCGGGGCGAGCATCGGCGCCGCGGCGCGCTCTACCGCGACGTCGCCCTGCGGGCGCTCCTGCTGCAGGACCCGGAACGGGCGATGTGGTTCGCCGAGACAGTGCTGCAAGACCTGTCGGCAGACACGGACGAGATGGCCGAGCTGCGCGAGACCGTACGAGTGTTCTTCGACACACGCATGCGCATCGCACCCGCCGCCGACCGCCTGTTCATCCATCGGAACACGCTGGTCAGCAGGCTCGAGAAGGCCGAGCGGCTGATGGGTCATCGTCTCATCGAGCGCACCACGG
>NZ_LMPK01000021.1:0-332 GCF_001423825.1 Microbacterium sp. Leaf351 | reverse complement strand
GGCTTTCGAACCCTTCATGGGAGATTAAGCGCCTCCTCGAATGGATGGCTTCGCGTGAACAGCCCCTCAATTAGCCAACGGTGCCGCGTGTTCGCTGCGCTACGAGACCGGGCGACCGAGTTCTGCGCGACTCGCAATTTGCGCTAGGTCGCGCGCCCAGTGCCACGCAGGACTGTCGTTGCGAACCAAGTATTGGAACCGAGAGTCCGTTTGGGGCAGTCGCGAGATCAGCTCGACCTCAAGCAAGGCGTCGCGTGCGTTCTGAAGACTGCTCATCGTTACGCCGAGTGCCTTGGATACCTGCGTCAACGTGGGTGAGTCTCTTAGCGTGG
>NZ_LMPK01000020.1:755-1132 GCF_001423825.1 Microbacterium sp. Leaf351 | reverse complement strand
CCACCACCGGAAACAACCGAAGTGACACCACACCACGGGACTTGACCGTCAACGTGAAGATTCCATCTGCAAGGTCAGCGATCTCAAGCATGAGTTCCAACCGATGACTCTGCCCGAAGGCGGCACGTGACACGCGCCGCAGTGCTTCCCGGGATGGCTCCGTGTCCATAGACTACGAATATCACGTAACGCAGATCTCGTAACGGAAAGGTCGTACCGACATGCCAAGGAAGACAGGCATCGAGTGGACCGAGGTCACCTGGAACCCGACCACGGGGTGCGACCGCGTATCGCCGGGCTGCGACCACTGTTACGCCCTCACGCTCGCGAAGCGGTTGAAGGCCATGGGCGCGGAGAAGTACCAGAACGACGGGAAC
>NZ_LMPK01000020.1:332-745 GCF_001423825.1 Microbacterium sp. Leaf351 | reverse complement strand
CCTGGGGTGGGCGCCGAGTCGTATTCGTCAACTCGATGAGCGACTTGTTCCACGCGCGCGTACCGCTCGACTTCGTTCACCGTGTCTTCGATGTCATCAGAGACACACCGCAGCACACCTACCAAGTGCTCACGAAGCGATCGTCCCGGCTACCCCGAGTCGCCGACAAGCTGGACTGGCCGTCAAACCTGTGGATGGGGGTCAGCGTCGAGAACGAAGACCATCTGTACCGGGTCGACCATCTGCGATCAGTACCTGCTGCCGTTCGGTTCTTGTCGTGCGAACCGCTCATCGGACCACTCAAGAATCTGGACCTCAATGGGATCGACTGGGTGATTACCGGCGGAGAGTCCGGCCCTGGGGCTCGACCGCTCGATCCAGATTGGGTCCGCGAGATTCGCGACAACTGCGAG
>NZ_LMPK01000020.1:0-297 GCF_001423825.1 Microbacterium sp. Leaf351 | reverse complement strand
ACGGCCTGATGGTCTGATCGCGCGTCTTTGGCTTCGTCACGCGCGGCAGAACCACACGCTCCGCCGATAGTTGGTCCCATGCACGGTGCAGATGCTTCTCGCGTGCAAGCGTGATCGTTGAGCCGTAAATTTCAGCAATGCTCGTAGCGACAACGAGAGACCCGCGCTCTTGCAGCAGAGCGACGATGTTTCTCTTGATCTCGCGCACCCATTCCTCCTCCAGGCGCGCCTCCGTATCACGATGATCCGCCTCGGACCACGACCCAGCCATGTCCGCCGGAATCAAGCTGCCAGAGT
>NZ_LMPK01000019.1:555-2130 GCF_001423825.1 Microbacterium sp. Leaf351 | reverse complement strand
CCCCCTTCGGCCTCGCCCTCGAGAATCACCACCTTCGCTGTCGGACGATAAGCAGCAAGATCGCCAACCAGGTCAAATACTGCTCTGTCGAGCTCGTCGTTTAGGTGAATCGGATTCGCCTGATTGACCTCAAACCCGGCTGTCGATGCCGTGGTCATATGGAAGACGCGATAGTTCGAGTTTCCGACCGCTTGGCGAAGCAGGGTGTCCGAGTGGGTTACCAGCCACAGTTGGTTATCCTGAGCTACTCCAAGATGTCGGTAGTAGAAGTCAGCGAATCCATGCAGAAGCCCGGGATTAAGGTGAAGTTCCGGCTCATCGAGCAAGATGATCGATCCTCGTGGGGTGGCGTTTCGCAAACGTAGATAGCCGTAGAGAATCTCCTTCTCGCCAGAGCTAAGTTCGTCAATATCGTGCGATCCACCGCCGGGAAAGAAGACGGGAAACTCTAGGCTGCCGCCGTCGAGTGGCCGCACGCCGTCATACCTCTTATCTGGGAAGAACGTCCTAAAGAGTTCGGAGAGCGTTTCGTTGATGCTTTCCTCTCCTAATTCGACACCAGACTCGCGAGCGATGAGGTCCCGGATGTAGCTCGATGCAAGCTCTGTTTTTACGTTCTGATACTTGGCTTGCCAGTTGTAGAGGCTCGACTGCCGCCGCTGATCTTGGAACGCGCGACTGTCCAAGTTGATACCACCGACATCTTGGCGGGTGTATGCCCGTGAGGCGCTGTGGTACTCGATCGTTCCGAGCGATTCGGGTGCATAAGTTTGAAACGCAAGTTGAGCAATGACGGAGCGCTCGACCAAGAGCTCGCCGGTCGGCTGGATCAGGACCGCAAGTTCCTGGACCGCTGCAGCGTTCTGTACAGCGGTGGCGAACTCCTGCACGACGGCATCGATCTGAGGGCGAAGAGCTGCGATCTGAGTCGCGACCGATACGCGACTGAAGCTCCAGTGGTCGGTGGGCTGCCCAGTGACCTGCTGCCATGCAACAGGGAAAGCTAGTTCCGTGACGTTTCTCCGGATGTACTCGAGCTCGGCACTGGAAAGCTCCAGCTGAGCTCGAACCTCGAGAGGTCGACTGGGATCGCGGAACATCCTCCGTAGCGCCTTGCGATCTTGGAGGTTGATCGCGAACTCACCAAACCACTGGTGGTATTCATTCGCGGCGTACCCGCCGTAGAGCGACTTGAGAAGTCTCACTGCGTCGAAGACGCAAGATTTCCCCGAGCCGTTCTGACCCGCGATCACTACGAAGCTTGATAGATCAGAAACTTCGAATCGGTCGACTGCACGCAAGTTTGACACGACTAACCGGTTAAACCGCACGGATCCCCCATTCCGCGATGTAAGTCCTCTTGCCCACGTTAGCGAACGCGCAGCGCGTGGAGTCCGAGCAACTACGACCGAGTCGACGTGATTTCTCGGTGCACGCAACTCTCGTCCGGCCGCGGCTGATGCCCAGCAGCGCAGCCTCGACTCTGCCCCGGCTTCCGATGACGCGACCAACCGAGAGGATTCGAGTCAACTCGCCGGCGACTCGCTCGGCGGCGAACAGAGATAGGCGATAGCG
>NZ_LMPK01000019.1:312-539 GCF_001423825.1 Microbacterium sp. Leaf351 | reverse complement strand
CCGCCAGTTCGATGGGGCCGTCCTCAAACTTCCAGTCTCGGGCTTCAAGGGTGTATTTCGAGTGGTCTTCGCCGAAGTAGAGCCAGTGCGAGTGAACTAAATCGTGCCGAATCTCACGGAAGGAAGCAACATCCTCCAACCATTCGATAGCGAACGCTCGCTCCTCACTGGCCCACCCGCGGCGCAGCATCAAACTGGTAATCGCCTTAACCTTCTTGTCAAAGTAT
>NZ_LMPK01000019.1:0-299 GCF_001423825.1 Microbacterium sp. Leaf351 | reverse complement strand
GCAAAAACCACCACACGCTCTTTTCAAGCGCACTCGAAGTTACGGCGATCTTCCCGATACAGAAGTAGAAGTCGATACTGATCGGGAGCTCACTCTGGTCAGATGCGTTGGCCACGGTTGAGATTATCGAGGACCCGCGCGCAGACGGCGGATTCTCGGGAACCCAACGCCCAACATCGGTCCGTTCGCATGTGCGGCGGGCCCGAGACGATCGGAACGCTCCCCAAGGCATCCCGCCGTCAGCTGACTCGACAGAGTATCCGGGGTGAGTCTCTTAGCGTGGTGTCACTTCCCGCGGG
>NZ_LMPK01000018.1:111969-113705 GCF_001423825.1 Microbacterium sp. Leaf351 | reverse complement strand
CCCGTCGGCAGCTTGAGCACGCCGCTGTCGAGTCCCACTGCCGCCCACGCGCGGTAGAACCCCTGCGTCGTCGCGATCGCCGATCCAGATGCCGCCACATCGATGCGACCGTTCGCGAACGTCTGCGCGCAGGCGCTGGACGCAGCACAGTCCGCCGGGCCCGAAGGCGCTCCGAGCGTGGCGATCCCGCCCATCGAGGTGTATTTCGCGGCGATGCCCGACGGGATCACATAGGCGACGGTGCCCGACGACACGATGAGTCCACCACTGAACTGCTGCGTGCAGCCGGCCGAGACGCATGCGGCGTTCGACAACGGATACCCCAGGGGTCCGCTCGAGCTGTTCACCGTGTTCCACGCTGTGAAGATCGGGCCCGTCACAGACGTCACTTGCGTGCCGGATGTGTAGAACGCCGCACGCGCGAACAGCTGGGCGCACTGGCTTCCGCCAGGGGAACAGAGCTCCGGTCCGCGCGCGCCGCCGAGCGCGACGCCCCCGGCCGCCAACCAGGCGGATGCGACATGGGAACCGACCAGCGACCCGCCCGTGGAGTCCGCCGCGATCACCCCGCCGTCGAAGGACTGCACACACGTGCCGTCGGGATTACAGACCACGACTCCCGTCGGAAGCCCGGGCGTCCCCGTGATGAATCCCAGATTGCGCCACATCGTCTCGATGAGCGTCGGCACACCGAACACTCCTCGACCGGGGAACCAGAAGATCGTTCCGCCCGTGAACGACTGCTGACAGTACTTGCTGTCGATGCACACGACGCCACCGAGCGGCGAACCGAGAATCCCGCTCGCGCCGCCGAGTGCCTGCCACGCATCGGCGTAGGCGCCCTCGACCGGCTGGCTCAGCGGGTTGCCGAACCAGTCGGTGTACAGCCGCCAGAAGTTGCGGTTGCCATAGGTCGAGCAGAAGTCGCCTGTCCCGTAGAGATTGTCGAGCGCTGCCTGGTTCGGCGTGTACGGCGTATAGATGTAGAGAGCCCGGGTCGCATCGTTCTGGATGTAGACCGGCTTCGTCCCGCAGATCCGACTGTTGTCGGGAGGCGTCGCCTGATAGAGGATGTTGTTCCAGCCGAGCTGATAGCCGAATGACTTCGGATTCTTGATGTAGACCTGGAACTGACGGGCCGCCCCGTACACCTGGTAGAAGAACCCCGCGTAGGCGGGATCGCACGCCGCGCCGTCCGGGCATCCCTGTCCGAGCGCGGCAGAGTAGTTCCGGGCCGTCGGCGCGGTGGACGTGATGAGACCCTGCTCCTTCTGGAGCATCACGAGGATCACCTTCGGGTTGATACCGCACGCCTGGGCGGCCAGCACGATGACCTGCGCGGCGCTCAGCGTGCCACCCGGCGTGGCTGCGCAGTAGCTGTTCGCCGCGAGCGCCGGAGTGGACTGCGCGTAGTAGTCCTTCAGACAGGGCATCCCGTTGCTGCCGCTGCACGAGGTCACTTTGGAGTTCAAAAACGCCTGGACATCCGCCACGGTCATCGACTGGGAGTCGAAGAAGTTCTGATCGGAGATCAGATACCCGGGCTGGAAGTCCGAGGCGTTGGCCGCGGCTGCCGGCGATGACGCCGCGGGGAGTACGACAGCGACGAGGCCGCCGACCACCGCGAGGCAGACAGCGAAGATCGCGATCAGCCGGGGCCTGCGCGCGCGTCGACCGGTGCCTGTCACGGCTGGCTAACGGTCGTGGGAGCAGAAGACGCTGCGGCCGTCGATGAC
>NZ_LMPK01000018.1:106953-111952 GCF_001423825.1 Microbacterium sp. Leaf351 | reverse complement strand
GTCGCACTGGCAGCGATCGTGCCGCTCACCACACGCCCGTCCGACGCCGTCGCCGTGAGCGTGCAGGTCCCGTCCGTCCCGGCGGCGCCGGTCACCAGACCGGACGCCCAGAGCGATTGTCCGTCGGCACCGAAGTTGACGATGGTCACGGTCGCTTGACCCGACGGCGTCGACGGGGCATCCGGAACCACGACGTCCGTGGCTGCGGGCGTGGGCGCCGTGCTCGACGGAGTCGAGCTCACCGCGGGAGCACCGCTCGGCGCAACGGTGGACGCGGTCGGACTCGACGACGGCGAATCAGCGCGAAGTGGCGCACAGGCGGCAAGCCCTCCGCCGCCGACGAGCACGACGAACAGCGCCAGTCCACGGACAAGCCCCGAGCGACGCGGCGCGGAGGCTCGGCGGCCCGGAGCGATCAGGAGCCTGTCGTGGAGTCGGGTCACCATTCCAGTATCAACGCGAGGCGTCGCCGACGCTCCCAACGACACGAGACCTCACCGGATCAACCGGCGGAACCCTCGGGGACAACGTCGCCGACCACGATCGATTCGACGCACATCTTGCCGCCCTGAGAGTCGATGACCAGGTCGCCATGCAGTGAGTTCGGAAAGTACACGGCCACTCGGCCGCCGGAGGAGGGCCGGTCGACGGTCACCCAGCCGCCGGTGTAGTGCAGCGCCATCTTGTCTCCGGAACCGGCCGAGACGTCCACGATGATGTACGTTCGCCCCGACGTCCGCACCCCGGGCATCGGCAGGGACTCCGATCCGTCGGTGCACGCACTTCCGGTGAACTGTTGTGAAGGAGACGACACGGTAGCCGGGCCTGCTCGACCGTCCCGCCCGACGATCCAGGCGCCGTCGAGCACCGTCGTGGCCTGCGCACCGCGCCATCCCATACTCGGGAGCAACGGCACCACCATGTCGTAGGGGTGCAGCTCAGGTATGCCGAAGGAGGTGGGCAGCGGCGAGTCGATCAGAGGAGGCGAGGGGTTCGGGAGGGTCACCTCGAGATTGGTCACCCAGGCGCGGGCCGCGTAGCCGCCACTCGTCTCGATGGTGCGCAGCGACGTGACCGCCCAGGAACCGGCCGCGGTCACGAACAGCGCACACCCGCCGACGAGCGCGAAGACGCGGACGACGCGGGAGACGGCCGGTCGGGTACGGCTTTCCCGCTCCACCACCACGGCACGAAGAGCCACAACTAGCACGACACCGATCGCCAACCACACCAGCGCGGTGCTCTCGAGCAGGTACCGGAGCTGTCGCGAACCGGCGAGCCCGATGAGCTCGCCCCGACGTGACAGCACGGCTGCGTTCGCGAACACAGCGATCGCCGCGAAGATCCACACGCTGCCGTTCGAACGCGCGCGAAGGATCGTCCAGAGAATGAACACCGCGACCAACAGACAGGTGATCACGACTCGGGGCTCCGCCCACGAGGTCGGCTGGTTCGCCATGTCGATACCGAACAGAGACGGCACCAGTCCGCCGAAGACGTTCTGCGCGATGAAGCGCAGCGAGAATCCGATGCTGGGCGAATCCCCCGACTCGTCGACATACGGCCCCGACAGGAAGGCGATCACGTCGACGAGGGAGAGCGTGATGAGACCAAGCCACAGTGGCCACGCCCTCAGAAGCTCACGAGCGCGCTCCGCGACGGACCGCCCGCGCCAGATGACGAACACACACCACATCACGATGTGCAAGGAGAACAGCAGATTCTTCTCGCTGAGCGAGAGTGCCAGCGCGTAAAGGATGAGTCCGGCGATCAGGTGGCGCGCCCTCCGGGTGGTCACCCACCTGGTCGCACACCCCAGCACGGCGAGTCCGAGCGCGAGCGCGAACATGTTGTTCAGCGTGGCCGCCCACCAGAGACGAACTGCGAGCGGGCCAAGGGAGAGCGTGAACGCGAGCCCCGCGATGAGATTGATCCGTGCCGGCCCCACGACGGCGTCGATGCAGCGGGTGAGAGCGACAAAGGATCCCACGTGGATCAGAACGATGAAGACGAGCGCGGCCGGCCACGACAGGGCGAAGACTTTGAGGAACGCGATGACGCTGGCGATGTATCCGGGCATGAGATGCCCGAACCAGGAGCGCACGAGCACATCGGGCGTGATCGGATTGGCTCGGAAGTACTCGACGAAGACGAGATCATCCCGGTCGAAGTAAGATCCCGCGGCGACCGCGACGGTAGCCGCGGCCACGATGCCCGCAGTGAGCCACAGCTCCCAACGCAGGCGCGACGACACGGCGAATCGGACGATCATCTCGTTCGGTCCTCCCCCTGACGTGCCCCGATCATCCTAACTGGGCCTCCTTGCGGGCCCGTGCGCATCGACCCCGCTGGTATCGTTCAGGCGATGTCACGCGCCAGTCACCGAGCCGATCCGACGGCGCACTCGGCGCGAGACTGGTGCCTGTTCCTCGACCGCGACGGCGTCATAAACTCGCGCCTGGTCGATGACTACGTGACGACATGGGACGAGTTCCGTTTCGAGCCGGGTGCCGTCGAGGCGCTCGTCTCGCTCGCCCGATGGGCACCGCGAATCGTCGTCGTGACGAACCAGCAGGGCATCGGCAAGGGGCTGATGTCGCTCGAGGATCTGACCGACATCCACCGCGAGATGTGCCGGGTGATCGGCGATGCCGGCGGGAGAATCGACGCGATCGAGTTCTGCCCGCATCTCGCGGCGGAGGACTGCGAATGTCGCAAGCCGCGGCCGGGAATGGCCGCGCGCTACCTCCGCGCCCACCCCGAGATCGACGGCGCCGGTTCGGTTTTCGTCGGCGATCAGCCGTCGGATGTCCAGATGGCTCGCCGACTGGCATCCCTCACGGGCGACTGTCTCGCCGTCCGCATCGACGGCGGCGTCGATGCGGACGCCGACGCGACGTATCCGAGCCTCGCCGCATTCGCCGATGCCGTCGCACGACCTGCCGCGACACCTCGATGAGCGCGCCCGTCACGCGAGTCGATGCATCCGTCAGGCCGAATAGCCGAATGCGTCCTCGATAGCCTGCATGAACGAATGGATGACGACGAGCTCGGACTCCTGAATGCGGTCCGCCCATCGGTTCTCCCCCAGGGCGAGGGCGACGTCGGCGACGGCCGCAACCGGAGTGTCGGCGGGCCCGGATGACGCGATCACGACGCCGCCGGCAGACTTCATCGCCTCGGCCGCTCGCAGGACGTTGGCCGACTTCCCGCTCGTGGTCAGGGCGAGCAGCACATCGCCGGGACGGGCCAGCGCCTCGATGAACTTGGAGAAGACGAACTCGTACCCGTAGTCGTTGGCAACACAGGTGAGGTGCGACGGGTCGGAGATCGCGATCGCCCGCAGCGGCGGACGGTCACCTCGGAAACGACCGGTGAGTTCCTCGGCGAAGTGCTGGGCGTTGGTCATCGACCCCCCGTTCCCGCAGGCGAACAGTGTGCCTCCGGCGCGCAACGACGTCACCATGAGCGCCGCCGCACGGTCGAACGAGTCGACGAACGCGGCATCCTCGGCGAGAGCACTCATCCGCCGCACGTTGTCGCGAAGGTTGTCGGCAATCACACTCATCTTGCTTCCTTTCGCACGCAGCATCGCGTGATCATCCGCGGCGCACCTGCTCGCCCTGCGAGAGGCGCGTTGTCGACACGCCGTCGAGCAACCCCACGATCTGCACGCGGCCGCCCCACGCTCTGGCGTCCTCGCCCCCGACGACCTCTTCGGGCTTGTAGTCGGAGCCCTTCACAATGATGTCCGGCTTGATCGCCAGGATCAGCTCGCGCGGCGTGTCCTGATCGAAGACAGTGACGAAGTCGACGTAGCGCACGGCATCGAGCACACCCATGCGATCTCGCTGCGGCTGGAGGGGACGCGACGGGCCCTTGAGTCGGGCGGTCGACTCGTCGGAGTTGACCCCCACCACGAGCACATCCCCGAACGACCGGGCTTCCTTGAGCAGCGCGACATGGCCGGCATGCAGAAGATCGAAAACGCCGTTCGCGAAGACGATCCGCTTGCCGGCCGACTTCTCTACTTCGACCAGGCGGGCGAGCTCGGCCCAGTTCTCGACGGTCCCGGGTCGCCTGTCCGGCGAAGACTCGACCAGCAGCTCGTCCAGCAGATCGGCGCCCGTCACGACCGCCGTACCCGGCCGGCCGCACGCGATTCCCGCGGCCATGTTGCCCACCTGCACGGCCTCGGTCGTCGTCAGCCCGCTCGCAAGGCCCACCGCGATGCCGGCGATCATCGAATCTCCGGCCCCCGACACGTCGGCGACCAACCGCGCCCGCGTGGGAATCCGGACACGTGAGCCCGCCTCGATGACTTCCACGCCGGCGGCCGACAGCGAGACGGCGAGCGCACCGATTCCGTCGACCAGCAGTTCGTGCGCGATGTGCTCCAGGGTGGCCGCGTCCGGTCGGGCCGCTCGCACTCGCGACATCTGGCAGGCCTCCGCGAAGTTCGGCTTGACGATGCTCGCCCCGCGGTACTTCCGGATGTCGGTCGACTTGGGATCGACGACGACCGGGACTCCGTGGCGTTGCGCGAGCTCGATGACCTCGGCGACGAGGTCCGCGTCGAGAAGGCCCTTTGCGTAGTCGGAGATCACGACAGCGGTCGACGCCGTGCCTGCGGCCAGCCCTTCGGCGAGCGCCGCGACGACCGCGGCCTGACCCTCGAAGTCGAGTGCGGATGTGTCCTCACGGTCGATGCGCACGATCTGCTGCTGACCTGCAACGACGCGGAGCTTCTCAATGGTCGGCGCGTCGCCGCGATCGACGCGGCAGGTCGCCACCCCGGCGTCGGCGAGCAGTCGCTCCAGCTCACGTCCCGACTCATCAGTCGCCCACGCGGCGATCAGGGTGGTCGACGCACCGAGGGCGGCGATGTTCATCGCCGCGTTCGCGGCGCCACCCGCGACGCTGCGGTCCTGCGCGACCTGCAGCACGGGGATCGGCGCCTCCGGCGAGATCCGGTTGACGGTGCCGTCGACGTATCGAT
>NZ_LMPK01000018.1:106053-106932 GCF_001423825.1 Microbacterium sp. Leaf351 | reverse complement strand
GATCGACGGCGGCGTAGACATCTGCGAGGATCCAGACCTTCCAACAGGGGCGCACTGAAGTGGGCGCGACCGAACGAGCGTAGCCGACTCAACCCGCGAGTTCGCGGCTGACCTCCTCCACGGCCCGCAAGACATCATGCGTCTCGACGGCGAGGATGCAATGGGCATGGGATGCGACGCACTCCTCGCCGCAGTCACCGGTCGGAGCGGCGGGCTGGACGACACGGCATCGCGTCGACCACGGGCCGAAGCGCTCCGGCGCGTTGTCGCTCCACGGCGACCCTGTGGCGGGATGGCATGTGACGACGACCGTCGGCACATCGAGACTCGACGCGATGTGCTGCAGTCCGGAGTCGTTGCCGACGAACAGATCGCAGCGGCTGATCGCGGCTGCACTCTCACTGAGGCTGAGTGCGCCGGCGAGATCGGCTACCGGGATCCCCTGGGCCGACAACAGCTCGGTGAGGGCCGCCGCCCGCTCGACGTCGACCGCGCCCCCCAGAACCTGCACAGACAACGGCCCCGTCGCAGCGAGCGCGGCGGCGAGGTCGTTCAGCCGCTCGATCGGCCACTGCCGCTTCCCATCGCGCGCACCGATCCCGAAGCCGACCACCCGTCCCGGAGGCTGCCGCAGAGCGGCGGCCTCCGCGGCCCGATCGCGGTCGGACACGTCGTACAGCGCGGTCCCCGCTCGGCGGGTCGCCTCGTCGGTCCAGCGCACGCCCAGATGGGCGGCTACCCGTTCGAGCTGCTGCACGGAGAGCAACGGGACGTCGCCGCGGTCGATCACATCGGTGAGGAGGAGCTCCTGGTCTCCGAGCCAGGCTGGTTCCCGCGACGGCACGGGTGCGAACCCGACGACCGAACGGGCGCGCGAGG
>NZ_LMPK01000018.1:104968-106033 GCF_001423825.1 Microbacterium sp. Leaf351 | reverse complement strand
CCCCCGCAGCCGGAAGCGGCGCAGCGCCTGCCTCACCGTCAGCACCTGTCGTTTGAGCGCCGACCCGTGAAGGACGGGGGACCACGGGATGACCCGGTCCACCGTCGGTGCCGCGTGGAAGATCGTCGCCGGACCGGGCTTCACAACGAGGTGGATCGACGCCTTCGGCCACTGAGCCCGCATCGCAGCGAGCAGGGTCGTCGTGGTGACGGTGTCGCCGATCTCGTCGCTGCGCATCACGACGATGCGTCGCGGAGTGCGTGTCGGATCCCATGGACGCCGCCGCAGGGATCCGAAGAGACGCCAGTACAGCCGCGGGGAGAGCGGGTCACGGTGGCGGATCGCGTTGATCTGCCATTCGAGCTTTCGGAACAGGTTCGGTGTCGTCATGCATTCATCCACGTCGGGAGCGCGGCCATCGTCCGGATCGGCGCGCGGCGTCCCCGCGATCCTATCGGCTCGGCCCCGGCACACCGGGCTCACCGGCGGACGTCCACACCTCGCGGGCCGCCTCGTCGAGCTCCCTGGCGCGTGCGTCGAACGAGTGCTCCGCGCGGATTCTTGCGGAGATGCGAGCGAGCTGCGCGTCGTCGGGGAAGATCGTCGCCGGGTCGGCGCGCAGCAGGTCGACGAGGTGTGCGGCGTCCTGGTAGGTCACCACCGCGCCCTCGAAGATCTCCTCGATCCCCTCGACCTCCTCTGAGATCACCCGTCCACCGACGGCGACCACGTCGAACGGCCGCATCGCGAGAAACCCCTCTCGTCGCATCGCGGGCCACTGATCGTTGAGAACGATCGATGCGGTCTCGTACCGCTCGGGGAGTCGATCGTGCGGGATTGATCGCGCGGCCAGTGCGGACTGCGCAATGAACGGTCGCCAATCGGGCCCGTAGACACGCACCGGGATCCCGGCCGCCAACGGCACCACGACGCTGGGACGCGCGATCCCCCGAGCCGTCCCGACGAAGACGATGTCGTCGCCCCTTGGCAGTCCGCGCGGATGGAAGAGGTCGGTGTCGACGCACTCGAGCAACGGACGGATGTCGCGGCCCCAGCGCGCCGACG
>NZ_LMPK01000018.1:99856-104951 GCF_001423825.1 Microbacterium sp. Leaf351 | reverse complement strand
GATCTCATCAGGATGGCTGATGATCCACTGCAGTCGCACACGAGTTCGCGGTGCCCGGATGCGATACGGTCCCCGCACCACCACGCTCACGTCGTCGACGGCGTCGGTCGGACGCGACGCGGCGTCGAACGCATCGATGACCACGGTGTGGCCGCGCCGTCGGAGGGCACGCGCGAGACCTTCGGCGAAGTGTCGATCCCCCCAGACCGCGCCCTGGCGCCCCGCCGGTGCGCAGATCTTGATCGACCATCTCTGGGCACCGGGATGCGGACGCCGCCACACGAGATCGGCTGACGGGCGCACGGACGGGCGTCGGTGCCGCCAGCCGCGGACGTCGAACCCGGCGGCCCCGATGATGCTCCGAGCGACCGGCGTGTCATCGACACCCGAACGTCGACGCCAATACCGTGCGTCGCGACCGGCGCGGCGGCGCCTGAAGGCGATCTCGGGCTCATCGAAGACCGGTCGGACATCGGT
The DNA here is from genome assembly GCF_001423825.1 of Microbacterium sp. Leaf351. Classification (NCBI taxonomy): domain Bacteria; kingdom Bacillati; phylum Actinomycetota; class Actinomycetes; order Micrococcales; family Microbacteriaceae; genus Microbacterium; species Microbacterium sp. Leaf351. Next base: position 104,474 of record NZ_LMPK01000018.1, on the reverse strand, counting down.
CAGCACGCGCAAGGGCACGCCCGCGCACCGGCGGCGCACGTCGATCGAGATCGCCTCGAGCTCACCGTCGTTGGTCAGCGAGGGCAACGCCCCGGCGCGATCGAGCGTCGCCCGCGCCACGGCGAACGTGCGCCCGGTCAGCAGGGGGACGTCGAGGACCGCGTCGAGCCGGTCCAGATCCTCCGGCGGCATCCACTCCAGGATCCGGCCGGGAATCCCGTGCCCGATCGTCGCTGCTCCGATTCCCGCGACGGTCCCGTCGAATCGCCGATGCGCGGGGATCACGAATGACCCGGCGCCGGCCTCTCGCGCGAGCCGATCCAGTTCCCCCTCGGAGAATTCGGCACGGGCATCGAGCACGATGAGCGTGTCGGCGGCGAGAGAGCTCAGCGCCGCGCCGACCACCCGCGACCAGGTGCTCGTCGCCGCCTCCCGCCGCACGACGAGGGAGGGGACCAGTTGACGAAGGATCATCGCTGACACCCACGCGGATGCGTCGGGGGCGACGAAGCTCACCACGGCGGCGGCGCTGCCATCGGTGGCTCGGTGCGCCGCTTGCGCCAGCTTGCGGTGGTAACGACGATCCCCCGCCTGCAGGATGCGCACCAACCCGACCTCGTGATGCGGGACCGGACCACCGGTGGGCGCGGCACCGCGGCGCCAGGTGCGCGCGGCCTCGATGGCGAGGCGGCGGTACTGGTCGACGCTCATCGTCGTCTCCGCCGCCGCGGTGCGGAGCACCAGCGAGCCGGAGGGGTCGCGCCAGAGACGCTCCAGGGGCGGATCGCCCTCGCCCGCGACGGCTCCGTCGCCGGGTTCATGCCTCGTGGCGTCCCACCAAGGGTGCACGGACACCGTCGCCCGCTCGCTGACGAGATAGGCGTACAGGGCCGGAACGCGCAGAACCTCCGGCAGCTCGGCACCGGCGTACACCTCGTCGAAGAGGGGATTCAGGCTCATTCCGCGACGAAAGCCGCGCGTGACGTAGTGCGCGACGGCCGCCCGTCGCCCGACGCGATGGCCGAGCAGCGCGGAGTAGTACTGCGCGTCGATGAGCGCGGAGGCGAGCACGGTGCGCGCCCACCACACACGGTCGAGCGCACGGATGCCGGCACCGAGGACCGGTGCCGATCGCAGCCCCCGCACGAGACGTCGGATCCGGCTGCGCACCGTACGATCCTAGGCCGTGCTCCGGGAACGCAGACCCCGCAGCACCCTCCGAAGCCGCCGTCGCACCGCTCGCCAGACGGAGACGTCGACGATCGAGCGGCCGCGGTTGCCCGGCGAAACACCGGCTATGCGCTCGAGCACGCGCTTCTCGATGCCGGCCAGGTACAGCGGAAGGCCCGGCCCGTAAGTCGCGATCCACGTCGCGAGGGCTCGATCCCTCACGATCGCATCGTCGCGCGCGTGATCGGCGGACAGTTCGAACATGCTGTTGGCGGCCGCGCCCGTCACTCCGGGACGCTGGGTCCAATACGCGAGCGTCGTTCCTGGGATGAATCCGATCGGATGCCGCGGGAGCACCCGCAGATAAAACTCCCAGTCCTCGACGGCGTCGAGCGACTCGTCATACCCTCCGACCTCGTCATGGAGGGAACGTCGGTAGACGATGGATATCGGCACGATGCGATTGATCACGAGCATCTCGGCCAGCGATATCCGCGACATCCCGGCCCAGAACGGCGCGCGGTCCGCCTCCACCCACCGGCTCCCGCGCCGCTCCTCGTAGACGATCTCGGTGGGCACCGAGACCGCACCGGAATCCGGATGGGCATCGAGCCAGGACGTCGTGCGGGCGAGGAATTCCGGATGCCACAGATCGTCGTCGTCGTGCAGCACGACCAACGGCGCATCGGCTTCTCGAACCCCGGTGTTCGCCGCGATGCACCGTCCGCCCTCCCCCGGCGCGATGTGGACGACGTGCACCTTGTCGGAGACGGAGGAGTCGGCGACGACCTGCTCGACCTCGTGCGGCCGTCCCCCGTCGTTGACCACGACGGCGCGCCACGAGGTCATCGACTGTGCAGCGATGTCCGCCAACGCGCGTTCGAGGAAGTCAGGCCGCTCCTTGGTTCGGACGATGACGTCGACGCGGGCAGCCATGCGACCCATGATAGGGCGCGCCTCACAGCTCCGCGTGGAGCTCCCAGACCCGCGCGGCGTGGTCGGACCAGGAGAAGCCGCGTCCGCGATCGCGGGCCAGCACCCGCAGTCGCGCGCTGTCGCCGATCGCGTCATGCAGCGCGGCGCCGAGCTCGGCGGGGTCGACGAGCACTCCCCCGTCGACGATGATCTCCCGATGGTCGTCGCAGTCCGCGGCGATGACCGGCACCCCCACGGCGAACGCCTCGAGGACCCGCCATGGGAACGCCGAGGCCCGCGAGGGCGCGACGACGGCGACCGCCGCATCCAGCACCGCCGCGCGGTCGTGCGCGTCGAGCCCGGCGAGCACCCGCAGGTGGGCGCTCGGTACCCCGGCCTGTTCCGCCCGCGCCCTCACCCGGTCGACGCGCAGGTCGCCGGCGCCCAGCACGACGATCGGCACATCCGGGGCGCCGCACAGTGCCGCCGCGAATCCGGCGTCGAGGTCGGCCTCGGCACCCGCACCGTCGAGCACGAGCACGCGGTCGGGCACGACGAGCGCGCGGCGGCGTCCGATCGCGTCACCGGGAACGGCGAACCCCTGAGGTGCCGCCCCCGCGATCACGCGTACACGTCCGCGCAGCTTCGTGGTCGCCGCCAGTCGCTCCGCGATCGCATGGGTCGGGACGATCACGGCGTCGGCGTGCCGTTCGGCGCGCTTGAGCATCGCCTTGTGCGCGAGCGCAGCGGTCTTCGACGCGGCATCCGAGAAGTCAGGGATGTCCCAGAGCGTCACGACCGTCTGGTCGTTGTCGTTGATGCGGTCGTGACGCACGAGCGGCGCCGCCAGCGTCGGCGAATGGATGAGTCCGCCGCCGACACCCGGCGCGACGCCGAGCTGCCAGGAGGCGAGAGCGGCGGCCCGCGGCATCCCGACCGTGTCGACGCGGGCGAGCCCCGGAACCTCGCGCGCGAGCGCGGCAGCGTCGCCGGCCGGCACGAGGGCGGCGACCTCGCAGTCCCGCGGCGCGGTCGCGATCAGGGCGCGCGCCACCTCGGCGGATGCTGCCGTGAGTTCCGACGCGGGCGCTCCGACCAGTTGATCGAGCACCACGCGCAGGGTCACCGTCATGGTCTCGAGCCTACCCACCGCGTGTCGGGCGAACCCGAGCGCGCGCTCAGCCGGTGGGGCTCGGAGTGGCGGAGGACGGATGCAGCTTCTCGGCTACGAGCGCGCGCGTGACGGTGAAGTCCGGCTTGTCGGGGTCGATGTTCGCACCGGCGGGCGTGAGCTCGAGCGACTGCACGGGCTGACCCTTCGCCTTGATCGCGAGATCGAGGAAATAGCCGATCATCGAGTCGGGGATGTCCGTTTCGATGATGTGGGTGCCGGCGTTGGCGACATCCTGGAAGCGCGAGAGCACGTTCGCCGGGGTGAACTGCGCGAGGATCGCCTCCTGCAGCTGACGCTGGCGGAGCATCCGGTCCCAGTCGCTCGTCGTGTAGCGCGAGCGGGCGTACCACTGCGCCGTGTCGCCGTCCATGTGCTGCGCACCCGGCTCGATCCACCCGATCGCCCACTTGCTCGCGGGCTCGTTCGTGTACGTCGGCCCCCAGCCCTTCGGGAGTCGTTCGGTGACGGTGATGTCGATGCCGCCGAGCGCGTCGATGAGGGCCGCGAAGCCGTCCATGTCGATGAAGACGTAGTACGGGATCGTGAGTCCGGTGACGCCCTCCGCGGCATCCTTCACCGCTTCGATACCGGGGCTGTATTGATACGTGGTCGCGTCGGGATAGATGTCGGTGCCCTTGCGGAGCACGTTCACCTCGGTGAAGATCTCGTTGATCGCGCAGTGGGCGGTGCCGCAGTTCTTGCCCTTGTAGCCGTCGGGGAAGAGAGTCTGCATCGGCCCCGGCGCGAACGGCACGTCCTTCATGTCGCGCGGGATACCGGTGATGGTGACCTGTCCGGTGTCGGCGTTGACGGATGCCACGGAGATGCTGTCGGGGCGCATCGAATCGCGTCCCGCTCCGCTGTCGACGCCCAGCAGGAGGATGTTGTAGTACCCGTCGGTCGGCGCGACGGCGGGGCCGCCCGAGCTGAACACCGACCCGAGCGCATTCCGTGCCGAGCCGACCAGCACCGCCGCGTACCCCGCGCCGCCGCTGACCACGAGCGTCACCGCGACGACAGCGGCCGGCACCGCGAGGCGTGCCCACGGGCGCGTCTTGATGAGCCGTACGAGCCGCAGCGTGTCGAGGGCGAGCACGATCCAGAGCACGGCGTACGCGACGAGGGCGATCTGGATGATCAGCAGCACGAGACTGTTCGTGACGACGGTGAGGAAGAACGGTCGCCACACAACGGCGACGAGCACGGCCAGAACCGCGAGCACCCACATGACGAGGGTCGCACCGAGGCCGAGTTTCGCGAGGCGGCGGTTGCCCGCCGCGGCCTGTGCCGAGCCCGGGATCAGGAGGTTCACGACGACGAGCCACCAGGCACGCCGCGTCATGACCGCCGGCGACGTGC
>NZ_LMPK01000018.1:97209-99824 GCF_001423825.1 Microbacterium sp. Leaf351 | reverse complement strand
CCTGATCCTCCAGCTCGCGCGCGTACGCCTCGACCCTGTCGGCGAGGCGCGGATCGGAGGCACCGAGGATGCGCACGGCGAGCAGCCCGGCGTTCTTCGCGCCGCCGATCGAGACGGTCGCGACCGGGATGCCGCCGGGCATCTGAACGATCGACAGCAGCGAGTCGAGCCCGTCGAGGGTCGCGAGCGGCACCGGCACCCCGATGACGGGGAGGGCGGTGACGGAGGCGAGCATCCCGGGGAGGTGCGCGGCACCGCCGGCGCCCGCGATGATCGCCTTCAGGCCGCGGCCGCGCGCCTCACGCCCGTAGGCGATCAGCTTGTCGGGGGTGCGGTGGGCGGAGACGATCTCGACCTCGTGCGGCACGCCGAAGTCGCCCAGCACCTGGGAGGCGTCGGCCATCACCCGCCAGTCGGAGTCGGAACCCATCACGACCCCGACCAGGGGCGCGTCGGAGGAATGCAGCGCGCGCGTCACCCGTCCAGGCTAGGGCGCTCGTGCTGGACATCACCGCAACGGCGCGCGGTCACGGCATCCGGGCGCCGGCCGCCCGGCGCACGCCTCAGTCGAGGAAGAAGGATGCCGCGGCCACGGCGTCCGCGCGGACCGCGTCGAGATCGCTCCCCGACACGTTGACGTGGCCGACCTTCCGCCCGGGTCGGGGCGCCTTGCCGTAGGTGTGCACCTTCGCGTCGGGGTGCGCGGCCATCGCCGCAGCGAAGCGCTCGTCGAGCGATCCGGCGACGGGGCCGCCGAGCACGTTGATCATCACGGTCCAGGGCGCGCGCGCGGCGGTGTCGCCCAGGGGCAGATCGAGCACGGCACGCAGGTGCTGCTCGAACTGGCTGGTCACCGCGCCGTCCTGCGTCCAGTGGCCGCTGTTGTGCGGGCGCATCGCGAACTCGTTGACCAGCACGCGTCCGGAGGCCGTCGCGAACAGCTCCACCGCCAGCATCCCGGTGACGCCGACGCCGTGCGCGACGCCGGTCGCGATGCGGGTCGCCTCGGCGGCGACCTCGGGGGCGAGGCCCGCCGCCGGGGCGACGACCTCGGCACACACGCCGCCGCGCTGCACCGTCTCCACGACCGGATACGCGACGAGCTCCCCCGAGGGGCGGCGGGCGACCTGCGCGGCGAGCTCGCGGTCGAAGTCGACGAGCTCCTCGACGAGCAGCGCACCGCCGCGGCCATCCTCGGCGAGCGCCGCGAACCAGTCGTCGGCGTCGGTGGCCGCACCGACGACCCGCACGCCCTTGCCGTCGTAGCCGCCGCGCGGAGTCTTGACCACGGCGCGGCCGCCGTGGGAGGCGAGGAATGCACCCAGCGCCTCGGCGTCGGCGACCTCCGCCCAGTCGGGCTGAGGGAGGCCGAGCTCGGCGACCTTACGGCGCATCGCGAGCTTGTCCTGCGCGTACTGCAGGGCGTCCGGCCCGGGGTGCACGGCGACGCCGTCGGCGATGAGGGCGCGCAGCACGTCCTGCGGAACGTGCTCGTGGTCGAAGGTGAGCACGTCGACGTCTTTCGCGAACGCCCGCACCGTCTCGATGTCTCGGTAGTCGCCCACGGCCGTCGCGGCGAGCGCCGCCGACATGCCCGGCTCCTCCGCGAGCACGCGGATCTCCACGCCCAGCTCGACCGCCGGGGCGATCATCATGCGGGCGAGCTGCCCGCCCCCGACGACTCCGACGCGCACGGTCATGCGTCTCCCTTCGACCGATCCATTCTGCCGCAGGCGTCGCGACGGGTGCGCGTCAGAGGGTCTCGCCGGTGGTGTGACTGTCGCGGTGGGCCAGGATCTGTCCGACCTCGACCTGGTCGACGAGCACCTCGTGCACGAGGTTCACGTCGCGGATGCCGCGCAGCACGAGAGGTTTCTCGGTGCCGGAGGCGAGCTCGATCGTGCCCGCGCGCCACAGACGCTGCCACAGGCCGCGCCGGACGGTGATCGCATAGCCGCGCGTGTGACCGACCTCGCGGTGGGTGCGTGAGAGCAGACCGCTGCGCTCGATGACCCGGCGCGTCGTGATCGTGTAGGTGTGCGCGGACCACGCGAGATACGGCAGTACGACGAGCAGCACGATGACGATCGCGGCCACGGCGGGGACCACCCAGATCGGCAGCCCGAAAGGCGGGTCGAACAGGAAGTAGCCGGTCGCGCCGCACACAGCGATGAGCAGAAGCGCCGACCAGAACAGTCCGGCACCCACCGGTCGCATCCGGGCGATGCGCCGTTCGGGCGCGTCGACACCCGGGGCGGGGGTCTGCGGCCGGCCGTAGCCGTAGGCCGAGGTGTTGCTCACCCTCTCATTGTGGCGGCCGGTACCGACGGCGCGAGCTGCGCCACGCGGGACCGGAACGGCGAGCGACGCCCCACCTCACCGCACGTGGGTGACGTCTCCCGCTGCGACGGCCGTCTCACCCGCAGCCCCGCGCACGACCAGGCGTCCGTCGGTGTCGATGCGCACGGCCTCGCCCACGAGCGCGGAACCGTCGGGGAGGGACACGGTGACGGCGCGCCCGAGCGTCAGGCACAGCGCCTCGATCTCACCCCGCAGACCCGCCGCCGACGCGTCGCCTCCGGCTGCCGCGAGCGCGGCCAGCTGCTCGTCGAGAG
>NZ_LMPK01000018.1:94865-97186 GCF_001423825.1 Microbacterium sp. Leaf351 | reverse complement strand
CGCGGTGGTCACGGGCAGGTCGACCGCGGCCATCCGCGTGTTCACTCCGGAGCCGACGACGACGGTCGAGGGCGAGCCGGCGACGGCTTCGGCGAGGATGCCGCAGATCTTCAGTCCGTCCACGAGCACGTCGTTGGGCCACTTCAGCCCGGCGGAGTTGCCGGTTCCGCGCAGCTGCGCGGCGACAGCGCGGGTCATCGCGGCGCCGGCGGCGAGCGGGATCCAGCCGCGGGCCGCAATCGGGAGCCCGGTGACGTCGACGACGACGGACAGGGCGAGCGCGGCGCCGGGTGGCGCGACCCAGGTGCGGTCGAGGCGACCCCGCCCCCGACGCTGGTCGGTGGTCAGCAGCGCCGACAGGTGCGGCCAGTCGCGGGGCGCGTCGCGCACGGCGGCCACGAGGTCGGCGTTCGTGGAGTCGGTGTGCTCGGCGACCTGGAGCCTCGGGCTGACCGCGGCGGCGAGGGGGAATCCTGCGGCGGGAATGGGCATGCCGCCACCCTACGCGCGGGCTCCGGGCCGCCGGCATCCACCGCCATGTCTCAGACGAGGAACAGCGGATGCCTCCGCCTGTTGTCCGAACCCTCCAAGCGTCGGACGGGGCCGGTGGATAGGGTGGAATCCGTGACCGACACCCCCGACCTCACGACCACCGCTGCCAAGATCGAGGACCTGCGCCGCCGTTACCGCGAGGCGGTCGTCGACGCCGAGACCGTCGCGCAGACCAAGCAGCACGCCAAGGGCAAGCTCACCGCCCGCGAGCGCATCGAGATGCTGCTCGACCACGGGTCGTTCACCGAGGTCGATGAGTACGTGCGCCACCGCACCACCGCGTTCGGCATGGAGAAGTCGCGTCCCTACGGCGATTCCGTCGTCACCGGCGTCGGCACGATCCACGGTCGCACCGTCGCCGTCTACTCGCAGGACTTCTCGACCTTCGGGGGCTCCCTCGGCGAGGTCGCGGGCGAGAAGATCATCAAGGTCATGGAGCTGGCGCTGCGCAGCGGCATCCCGATCATCGGCGTGCTCGACTCGGGCGGCGCGCGCATCCAGGAGGGTGTGGTCGCGCTCGGCAAGTACGGCGAGATCTTCCGCCTGAACACCGCCTCGTCGGGCGTGATCCCGCAGATCTCGATCATCATGGGCCCGGCTGCGGGCGGTGCCGTCTACGGCCCGGCGCTCACCGACTTCGTGATCATGGTCGACAAGACCAGCCAGATGTTCGTCACCGGCCCCGACGTGATCAAGACGGTCACCGGCGAGGACGTCGGGATGGACGAGCTCGGCGGCGCCCACACGCACAACACCCGGTCGGGCGTCGCGCACTACCTCGCCGACGACGAGGAGGACGCGATCGACTACGCGCGCTCGCTGCTCGCCTTCCTCCCCGACAACAACATGTCGGAGGTGCCCGACTACGAGTCGGCGTTCGACTTCGAGACGACCGACTCCGACCGCACCCTCAACACGGTCATCCCCGACTCCCCCAACCAGCCCTACGACATGCACGGCGTCATCGAGCACATCGTCGACGACGGCGACTTCCTCGAGGTGCAGCCGCTGTTCGCGCCGAACATCCTCATCGGGTTCGGCCGCGTCGAGGGCCGCTCGGTGGGCATCATCGCCAACCAGCCGTCGCAGATGGCGGGCACCCTGAACATCGACGCAGGCGAGAAGGCGGCGCGTTTCGTGCGCTTCTGCGACGCGTTCTCGATCCCGATCGTGACGCTCGTCGACGTGCCCGGCTACCTCCCCGGCACCGACCAGGAGTGGACCGGCGTCATCCGCCGCGGCGCGAAACTCCTCTACGCGTATGCCGAGGCGACAGTGCCGCTGGTGACGGTGATCCTGCGCAAGGCCTACGGCGGCGCGTACATCGTCATGGGCTCCAAGCAGCTCGGCGCCGACATCAACCTGGCCTGGCCGACCGCCGAGATCGCGGTCATGGGCGGCCAGGGCGCGGTGAACATCCTCTACCGCGGCGAGCTCAAGCGCGCCGAGGAGGCCGGCGAGGACGTCGCCGCCGTGCGCGCCCGCCTCGCCAACGAGTACACCTACAACGTCACCTCCCCGTTCCTCGCCGCCGAGCGCGGCGAGCTCGACGGCATCATCGAGCCGGCGCAGACCCGCGTGTCGATCGCGAAGGCCCTGCGGGCACTGCGCGGCAAGCGTGCGTCGCTCCCGCCGAAGAAGCATGGGAACATCCCCCTGTGAGCCTGTTCGACGAGACGGATGCCGCGTCCCCCGTGCCCGTGCGCATCGACGTGCGTCGCGGCAACCCGACGGACGAGGAGCTGGCGGCGATCGTCGCGGTGGTGACC
>NZ_LMPK01000018.1:87985-94860 GCF_001423825.1 Microbacterium sp. Leaf351 | reverse complement strand
CCCGCCGTTCGCTGCGCACATCGTTCGACCGCAGGGGCGGCTGGGGCGGCTTCCGCGGTTGATCCGACGCTGTCGGAACGATGTCACCCGAAGTACCTACATACAGGCGCGCTGAAGGTGCGAATACTGATATCGCTGGGTTTCCCAGCGAGAGCTCGACCTGACACTGTTGCGGGGTCAGGGAGCCACTCGCAGACGATATCGGGTAATTGTCTGCTGGCGAGGGGCAGGCGCATCCGCCGCCCCTCGCCCTCTCTTTTGGTGCGCGGCAGGTCTGCGCGAGCACTCCGAGCGCTCAGCGCGGCGAGCGCTCGATCTCGCGCCACAGGTCGACACTGTCGTCCTCGTCGAGGCCGATGGTGCGGGCGGCGCGCCCGACGACCGTGACGGCGACACGAGGATCGCTGCTCGTGCGCACGTACACACGGTCCGACCGAGCCGAACGCAGGGTGTCGGCCAGCTCGGCCCGGATCTCGCCCAGCTCCTCCTCGCCGATGTCGTCGATCGCCCCGTCGTCGGACAACGACACGGATGCCCCGCGTCGGCGCACGCTCTCGAGCGCCGCCCTGACTTCGGGATCGAGCAGGCGCGCACCGCGCAACTCGTCGCGCAGGCGCCCCTCCACCACGCGCGCCTCGATCCGTTCGTCGTCGGAGAGGACGCCCCGGCGATCGATGACCCGGGCGAGCGCGTCGCCGGCGCTCAGGAGCACACGGTTCACCTGCACGCGGCGTTCATGGGCCTGCGCGCCCTGCGCGGCCGATTGGGCCGAAGCGACACGTTGCACCTCGCCGAGCCGTTCCGTGTCGAGCGCGGCACGGTCGAGGGCGAGCACCAGGAACTGCGCGGCGCCCACCCAGACCGTCGACCCGACGAGACCGAGACCGAGCGCGGTCGCCGGGCCCAGCAACGAGATCGACCACCCCGCGAGCACGACGATTCCCGTCCACGCCATCCAGGGGCGCCGGCGCACGGTGAGCGTCGCCATGAGCGCGCCGATGGCACCGAGGTACCAGGTGGTGTGCGTCCCCGGCGTCGTGTGGGGGCCCGCGCCGTAGGCGACGAGCGGGGGCAGTGCCACCGTCGCCGCGAGGGCGAGCAACGCCAGCGGGATGGGCAGGTGATCGCCCGAACTCGACACCGTCTCCGGCTGGCTCGACCGCGTGATCACCGCGGTCCAGCCCCACAGGATGCACAGCCACGCCACCGCCAGGTACCCGAGCATGCAGCCCAGCAGCAGCCATCCGTCGTCGACGGGCGCGCCGATCCACATGCCGCGGAGCGTGAGTGCGACGCTGAACGCGACCGCGAGGAGTCGGATGACGGAGGCCGTGGACATCAGGAGACCGTCGCCTTCCAGATGAGGTCGACGACCGTGCCCGAAGCATCCGAGGAGATGCGGGTCTCGCCGCCGAACGCGGCCACGCGCGCGATGATCGACCCGCGCACGCCCAGGCGGTCATCCGGGATCTCGTCGATCGAGAAGCCGGGCCCGGTGTCGCGCACGGTCACCGTCACCCGGCCGGGCGCACGCTCTCCCGTCACGGTCACCTCGAGCCCCGCGCCATCGGCGTGGGCGATCGCATTGACGATGGCCTGGGTGCCCGCGAGCACCATCGCCCGCATCGCACGGCCGGGGACATCCGGGGTGTCGGGGGCGATGCGACGGCGGACCGCGGCATCCGACCCCGCCTCGACGAGCGCGCGCTGCAGCTCGTCCGCGAGCGATGACGCCGACCGGGGATGGTCACTGCCCTCGCCCGCCGTGACGTCGACGTTCGCGAGGCGGTTGAGCGCGTCACGTGCCATCTGCACGGCGAGCTCGCGCTCCCGATCGGTCCCCGCGCGCTGCGCGGCGATGAGCGCCGCGATGACGCTGTCGTGCATCAGAGCGGCGACGGCGACACGCTCACTCTCGGTCGCAGCCATCGCCGCCGCCCGCGCGGACGCCTCGATCGCGCGTTCGCGATGCTCGTCGATACGGCTCGCCGTGGAACGGAACGTCCAGGCGAGCGCGAGCAGCACCGCGCCGAAGATGACCAGGAACGCGACGTCGAGCGCCGTCGGCAGCCAGGCCGCCGGCGCGAAGCCGAGCTCGACCATGCGCATCGCACCGTAGACGACAGGGATGCCGACCGTCGCGATGACCTGCCACCGCCTCGGGAGCGCGACGACGGCGGCGAGGGTCGCGACGTTGCCCAGCACGTAGGGCCAGGCGTGCGAGGTGGCGGGCGATCCGTGGCCGTAGGCGCCGACGGGCCACAGGACGAGGGCGATCGTGTAGGCGATCACGAAGATCGTGCCGGCGAGCTCCTTCTGCCGCCCCGTCGCGAACGAGACGATCGCCACCGCGAGGGGGACGAAGATCAGCAGGATCTCGATCGTGTTCCAGAACGGATCGACCGCCTGCGCGGCGATCGCCTCGACGATCGTCTGGGCGCCGAGCACCACGCTCGCGAGCGCCACGGCTCGGCCGAGCACCATCTCGACCCGCTCGCGGGTGAGGGATCCGTCGCGCGCGATCGCGTGGGGCGCCGGCAGCACCACGGGGCCCGAGTCGAAGCGGATGCCGCTCATGACCGCGCCCCGGACACGCCCGCGTCGGGGTCGATGACGCCGTCCTCGACCGCTCGCTGACGGAGGTCGATCTTCGTCGGGGCGGGCCTGCCGACCTCGATGTACTTCGCCCGGATGCGGGAGATGTTCTCCTTGGCCGTGTTGTACGTGATGCCGAGGCGCTGCGCGACGAGTTTCAGCGGGAGTCCGGCGGCGTAGAGCGCGAGCGCCTCGCGCTCGCGCGCCGAGAGCTGGGCATCTCCGAACGCGCTGTCGCCGGCGACCGCGCTCGCCCACTCGATGTTGTTCAGCGGCTCCCCGGCGGCGACCGTGCGGACGGCGTCGACGATGTCATCCATCGGCGCCGACTTGCTGATGACACCCGCTGCGCCCGCCGCAAGCGCCTCGCGCACGGCGACGAGCCGGTCGGCGACGCTGTAGATGACCACCTCGGAGCCGTCGGACTGCAGCGACTGGATGTTCTCGCTCACCGTCGTGCCGTCGCCGAGGGTGATGTCCAGGAGCGCGACCTGCACCGGGTCGGCACCGGAGTCGCGCAGCCACCGCCGGTAGTCGCGCACACCGCTGCCCGAGAACACGACGTCGATCGTCGCGTCCCGCGAGCACGCCGCCTCGACGCCGAGTCGCACCGACTCGTGGTCGTCGATGGTGGCGACGCGGATCATGCGCTCATGCTATCCGCGGGGCGCGACCGGAGTCAGGGTCGCCACGGCCTCGATGTGATGCGAGTGCGGGAACAGGTCGATCGCCCGCACGCTGGAGGTCTCGTAGCCGGCCTCGCGGAAGAACGCCAGGTCGCGGGCGAGGGCGGCAGGGTCGCAGGCGACGTAGGTCACCGCAGCGGGCGCGAGCGCGACGAGAGCCCGCACGACGTCACGGCCGGCGCCCGCGCGCGGCGGGTCGAGCACCACGACTCCGCGGGAGAGCCGGTCACGGTCGCGCGCGGAGGCTCCCGCGGCGAGCGCGGCGAGCCATCGGTCGACGCGACCCGTCTCGGCGCGAGCACCCACCCACTCCGACAGGTTCTCGCCGGCGTGCTCGGTCGCGCGCTCATCGGCCTCCACCGAGACCACCTGAGTCGCCTCGCCGCCGAGTTCGGCGATCGTCGCGGCGAACAGTCCCACCCCGCCGTACAAGTCGAGGTGGCGCCCCTCGGAGTCGACACCGACGACGCCGAGCTCAGCGGCGACCGCAGCGGTGAGGGTCGCGGCGGCGAGGCGGTGCACCTGCCAGAAGCCACCCGCATCCACCCGGAACGCACGCTCCCCGACCCGTTCGACGACCGGCTCGAACGCCGGGTCCTTCGGGTTCACGGGCCGGCGCTGGCCGCGGGCGAGGGCCGGCCGGTTGATCACACGCACACGTCCGTCGGCGGGCTGGACCAGGTCGATGCGCCCTGGGCGCTCCCCGATGAGGCGCGCCGCGGCGCGCTCGATCGCCGCCGTGGCCAGGGGCAGCGTCTCGGTGCGCACGACGCGGTGGCTGCGCGAGGCCATCGGCCCGACCGTCCCCGATTCGTCGACGTGCAGGCTCACGCGGGTGCGCCAGCCGCCGCGGTCCGCGGGCTCCGGCGCGAGGCCGTCGACGGGCGCGGGGGCCTCGATCGTGACCGGAAGGTCGAGGCGTCCGACGCGGCTCAGCGCGTCGGTGACGACCTGCTTCTTGAGCTCGAGCTGCCGCGGCAGCGCGATGTGACCGAAGTCGGCGCCGCCTGGGCGACGGTCGGCCGGCACGTCGAGCCCCGCCTCGGCCCACACGTGGGGCACTCGGTCGGGCGAGGCATCCAGGATCTCCACCGGCTCCGCGCGCCAGAACGACTTGTCGCCCGCCTCGGTCACCCGCACCCGCACCCGCTCGCCGGGGAGGGTGTCGGGCACGAACACGACGCGCCCGTCGCCCCCGACCCGGCCGACGAACACGCCGCCGTGCGCGACGCCGGTGATGTCGAGATCGATCAGGTCGCCCGCAGAAGTCATCCCCCGAGCCTCCCACACCGGGGCGCTCCGCGCGGCGGATGCCGCGGGCTACCGTGGTGCGCATGCGCGTCGTGCTCGCCTCCACCTCTCCCGCCCGCCTCATGCTGCTGCACCAGACCGGCATCGACCCCGAGACCCGCGCCCCGCAGGTCGACGAGGAGGCGGTCGTCGCGGCGGTCGAGGCATCCGAGGGGCGCACGCTCTCCCCCGACGAGCACGTGCTGCTGCTGGCCCGACGGAAGGCGGCGGATGTCGCGGCCGCCGTGCGCGCCGACGACCCCGCGTTCGACGGCATCGTCATCGGCGGCGACTCGATGTTCGCGCTCGGTGACGAGATCCTCGGGAAGCCCTACACCGCCGAGGCGGCGACGGCCCGATGGGAGCAGATGCGCGGCCGCACCGGGGTGCTGCACTCCGGTCACAGCGTGTTCCGGCTCACCCCCGACGGCGGTCACCGCGAGGAGCACGCGGTGGCCGCGGCATCCGTCACCTTCGCCGCCGACGTCGACGACGACGAGATCGCGGCCTACGTCGCGACGGGCGAACCACTGCTCGTCGCGGGTGCGTTCACCCTCGACGCGCGGGCCGCCGCCTTCATCTCCCACATCGACGGCGACCCCTCGACGGTGGTCGGGATGTCGCTCCCCACCCTGCGCTCGCTGGTGCGTCGGCTGGGAGTCCACTGGACGTCGCTGTGGGTGGCTTCGTAGACATCCGCACACGCTTACGCCGAGTTCTTGTGAGGGACGGTCAAATTCCGCCGGGAATCCGTCGGTAGGCTGGCACTCATGCCTCGAATCGCCAAGGTCCTCGTTGCCAATCGCGGTGAGATCGCCGTCCGCATCATCCGCGCGGCGCGCGACAGCGGCAGGTCCTCGGTGGCGGTCTACGCCGACCAGGACCGCGACGCCCTCCACGTGCGGCTCGCCGACGAGGCATACGCCCTCGACGGCGCCACGAGCGCCGAGACCTACCTCTCCATCGAGAAGATCCTCTCGATCGCCCGGCGCTCCGGCGCCGACGCCGTGCACCCCGGCTACGGCTTCCTCGCCGAGAACGCCGAGTTCGCCCGCGCCGTCATCGACGCCGGCCTCGTGTGGATCGGCCCTTCCCCCGACGCCATCGAGGCCCTCGGCGACAAGGTGACGGCGCGACACGTCGCCGAGAAGGTCGGCGCCCCCCTCGCCCCCGGTACCCCCGGACCCGTCGCCGACGCGTCGGAGGTCATCGCGTTCGCCGAGCAGGTGGGTCTCCCGATCGCGATCAAGGCCGCCTACGGCGGCGGCGGCCGCGGCCTGAAGGTCGCGCGCGAGCTCGACGAGGTCGCCGAGCTGTTCGAGTCCGCCACCCGAGAGGCCGTCGCCGCGTTCGGCCGCGGCGAGTGCTTCGTCGAGAAGTACCTCGACAAGCCGCGCCACGTCGAGACCCAGTGCCTCGCCGACGGCGCCGGCACGGTGGTCGTCGTCTCCACCCGCGACTGCTCGCTGCAGCGCCGCCACCAGAAGCTCGTCGAGGAGGCCCCGGCGCCGTTCCTCACCGAGGCTCAGCGCGAGACGCTCTACAGCGCGTCGAAGGCGATCCTGAAGGAGGTCGGCTACATCGGCGCCGGCACCTGCGAGTTCCTCATCGGCGCCGACGGCACCATCTCCTTCCTCGAGGTGAACACCCGCCTGCAGGTCGAGCACCCGGTCTCCGAAGAGGTAACCGGCATCGACCTCGTGCGCGAGCAGTTCCGCATCGCCGAGGGCGAGCTGCTCGGCTACGACGACCCGGAGCCGGTCGGCCACTCCTTCGAGTTCCGCATCAACGGCGAGGACCCGGGCCGCGGCTTCCTCCCCCAGCCCGGCCCCATCAAGGTGTTCAAGACGTTCGGCGGGCCGGGCACCCGGCTCGACTCCGGCGTCACCGCCGGCGACACCGTCTCGGGTGCGTTCGACTCGCTGCTCGCGAAGATCATCGTCACCGGTCGCGACCGTCAGGAGGCGCTCGAGCGCGCCCGCCGCGCCCTCGACGAGTTCGAGGTCGCGGGGCTCCCGACGGTGCTCCCCTTCCATCGCAAGGTCGTGCGCGACCCCGCCTTCACCGCCGAGAACGGCGAGTTCGGCGTGTTCACGCGCTGGATCGAGACCGAGTTCGACAACGACATCGCGCCGTGGGACGGCGAGCTCGCCGACCCCACACCCGCCGAGACGCGACACACCGTCGTCGTCGAGGTCGGCGGCAAGCGACTCGAGGTGAGTCTGCCCGATCGCATCGCCGGCTCCCCGGCCCAGGTCGGCCGCCCCGCCGCCGTGCCCTCGTCGCGCCGCTCGCACCAGACGT
>NZ_LMPK01000018.1:87104-87948 GCF_001423825.1 Microbacterium sp. Leaf351 | reverse complement strand
CCTCGTCGTGGTTCTTGAGGCCATGAAGATGGAGCAGCCCATCCAGGCCCACAAGGACGGTGTCATCGGCGCGATCAACGCCGATCCCGGCACGACCGTGTCGGCCGGCCACCAGCTGCTCACGATCTCCTGACGCACACGGCGAGGCCGCGGCATCCGATCAGCCGATCAGGATGCCGCGGCCTCGTCGTTCGTCAGTTCTCGTCGCCGCTGGAGCGCTCGACGCCGTGCATCGCGCGCACGGCGTCTTGGATGGAGCCGGTCAGCGAGGGGAACACCGCGAACACGCGCGACATCTGGTCGACGGTGAGGCGGCGCTCGACGGCGATCGCGAGCGGGTAGATGAGGTCGGAGGCGCGGGGACCGACGATCACACCGCCGATGACCGTGCCGCTGCCCTCGCGGGCGATCACCTTCACGAAGCCGTCCTTGATGCCCATCATCTTGGCGCGGGCGTTGGCCGCGAGCGGAAGCTTGTGCACGACGCCGTTGATGAGACCGGCCGCGATGTCCTTCTCCTGCCAGCCGATCGTCGCGATCTCGGGCGCGGTGAAGATGTTCGCGGTGATGCGGCGGGACTCGAGCGGGATGACGACGTCGCCGAGCGCGTGGAAGACCGCGGTGCGACCCTGCATCGACGCGACCGACGCGAGCGGCATGAGCGTCGTGCAATCCCCGGCCGCGTAGATGTTCGGCACCGAAGTGCGCGAGACCCGGTTCACCCGGATGTGACCGGAGTCGGTCAGCTCGACGCCCGCCTCGGCGAGCCCGATGTCGTGGGTGTTGGGGATCGAGCCGACCGCCATGAGGCAATGGCTGCCGACGATCTCGCGGCCGTCGGCGA
>NZ_LMPK01000018.1:86596-87048 GCF_001423825.1 Microbacterium sp. Leaf351 | reverse complement strand
GACCTTCGCCCCGAGGTTCATGTAAGCCGAGGCGAACTCCGCTCCCGTGACGCCCGACCCGACCACGATGAGGTGCTCGGGGAGCGTCGTCATGTCGTAGAGCTGGGTCCAGGTGAGGATGCGCTCTCCGTCGGGTTTGGCCTGCGGGAGCTGGCGGGGCGAGGCGCCGACCGAGACGACGAGGGTGTCGGCCTCGACCCGGTCGAAGGCGGTGCCCTGCGGTCCGGTGGAGACGACGACCGCGCCCGGGCCGTCGAGGCGCCCGTGGCCGGAGATGATGCGCACGCCCGCCTCGACCAGCGACGAGCGCATGTCGTCGGACTGCTGACGGGCGAGCGCGAGCAGCCGCTTGTTGACAGCAGCCAGGTTGATGGCGATCTCGGGGGTGAGAGGCGTGCCCTTCGCGCCGCGTGCGAACAGCTGCACGCCGAGGTCGCTTGCTCCTGCGATGG
>NZ_LMPK01000018.1:70915-86579 GCF_001423825.1 Microbacterium sp. Leaf351 | reverse complement strand
CCCGCCGACGCCGGCGCGCTCGACGAGGGTGACTTCGGCGCCGAGTTGGGCGGCGGCCAGGGCCGCCTCGTAGCCGCCGGGTCCGCCTCCGATGATCGCGACCCGCTGGGCGTTATCGAAGCTCGTCGACATGCCTCCATTCTGGTGCGTCCCGTCGCGCGCAGCGAACCGGGACCGACTGGCCCCGTCCGAGCGGTGTTCCTAGAGTGAGGGGATGACGCACACCGCCCACCCCCTCGACGACCCCGCCGCCGACCCGTTCGAGGTCGCCGCCACCGCCGCCGCCGACATCGCCCGCCTCAGCGGCGTCGCAACGCACGACATCGCGGTGACGCTCGGGAGCGGATGGGGCAAGGCCGCCGACCTCCTCGGTGAGACGGTCGCGACGATCCCCGCCACCGAGGTGACAGGCTTCAGCAAGCCCGCGCTCGAGGGTCACGTCGGCACGCTGCGCAGCATCCTGACCCCGACCGGAAAGCGCGTGCTCGTCATCGGCGCGCGCACGCACTTCTACGAGGGGCACGGCACCCGCCGCGTCGTGCACAGCGTGCGCACCGCTGCCGCCACCGGAGCCCGCATCATGGTGCTCACCAACGGCGCCGGCGGGATCCGAGAGGCCTGGACTCCCGGGCAGCCGGTGCTCGTCAGCGACCACATCAACCTCACGGCGGCCTCGCCGCTCGAGGGCGCGACGTTCATCGATCTCACCGACCTCTACTCGCGACGCCTGCGCGATCTCGCCCGCACGATCGACCCGACCCTCGACGAGGGCGTCTACTGCCAGTTCCGCGGGCCGCAGTACGAGACGCCCGCCGAGGTGCAGATGGCCAAGGCGATCGGCGGCCACATCGTCGGCATGTCGACAGCCCTCGAGGCGATCGCGGCCCGCNCCTCGCCGCGGGCATCCAGACCACCCCGCTCAGCCACGCCGAGGTCATCGAGGCGGGCCAGCTCGCCGAGCCGGTCATCTCCGCGCTCCTGGCCCGTGTGATCGAGGCGATGTGAGCGACGACGACCTTCTCGTCCGCGCCCGCGCCTGGGTCGCGCAGGATCCGGACCCCCTCACCGCCGCCGAGCTCGATGCGCTCATCGCGGGGGCCGCGGCATCCGATCACGCCTCTGTGCTCGCCCTGCGCGAGCGGTTCTCGGGACGCCTCGCCTTCGGCACCGCAGGGCTGCGCGGAGAGCTCGGCGCGGGCCCGCAGCGCATGAACCGGGTGCTCGTCGCGCAGGCCGCGACCGGCCTCGCGCGGTACCTCGCGGCCTCGGCCCGGCCCGGCCACACCCCGACCGTCGTGATCGGCTACGACGGTCGGCGCAACTCCGATGTGTTCGCCCGCGACTCGGCCGAGCTCATCGCCGGTCAGGGTCTGCACGCGATCCTCCTCCCCCGCCTGCTGCCGACCCCCGTGCTCGCCTTCGCCGTGCGCCACCTCGGCGCCGACGCCGGCGTGATGGTGACGGCCAGCCACAATCCGCCGAACGACAACGGCTACAAGGTCTACCTCGGCGGCGCCGACGACGGCGCGCAGATCGTGCCGCCGAGCGACGCCGAGATCGCGGCGCAGATCACCCGGGTCGCCGATGACGAGCGCGTCGACGCGCTGCCCCGCTCCCAGGACTACGAGATCGCCGACGAGGCGGTCGTGGCCGCCTACGTCGCCGCCACGGCGGCCGTCGCGCCCGCCCCCGCCGGCGCCGCCGGCCTGCGGTGGGTCTACACGGCACTGCACGGAGTCGGCTGGGAGACGACAGCCGCGATCCTGCGCACGGCCGGCTACCCGCTGCCGGTCACGGTCGACGAGCAGCTCCACCCCGACGGCGCCTTCCCGACGGTGGCGTTCCCCAACCCTGAGGAGCCGGGAGCGATGGACCTCGCCTTCGCGACGGCGCGCACCGCCGGCGCGGAGCTCGTCATCGCGAACGACCCCGACGCCGACAGGCTCGCGGTCGCGATCCCGGATGCCGCCGCCACCGGCGGCTGGCGCCGCCTGACCGGCAACGAGACGGGTCTGCTGCTGGGGCTGCGCGCCGCACGGCTCGCCGCCGCCCACCCGGTCGCGGGTGCGTCACTGGCGTGCTCACTGGTGTCGTCGCCGGCGCTCGCGACGATCGCGGAGCGCCATGGCCTCGGCTTCCACGCGACCCTCACCGGGTTCAAGTGGATCTCCCGCGCGCCTGGCATCGTCTACGGGTTCGAGGAGGCCCTCGGCTATCTCGTGAACCCCGAGACGGTGCGAGACAAGGACGGCATCTCGGCCGCCGTGGCGATCCTCGGCCTGGTTGCAGAGGCCCGCGAACGCGGCGCCACCCTCTCCGACCTGCTCGCCGAGCTCGCCGAGGAGGTCGGCCACGTCGCGAGCGGTCAGGTCTCGGTGCGGGTCGACGACCTCGCCGTGATCCCCCGCCTCATGGGGTCGCTGCGAGAGGCTCCCCCGACCGAGGTCGGCGGGGTCGCCGTCGAGCGTGTCGACGACCTCGCGACGGGTCACGGAGACCTCCCGCCCGGCGACGTGCTGCGCTACTGGCTCGAGGGAGAGACCCGACTGATCGTGCGCCCGTCGGGCACCGAGCCGAAGCTCAAGCTCTACCTCGACGTGCGCGGCGACAGCGCCTCCGACGCCGACGCGCGGCTCGAACGACTGCGGGACGGGGCCCGCCGACTGCTGTCCGATCGGAGCTGACCCACACGGCCCGCCGCCCGGCGCCCCTAGGCTCGGGGCATGGAGTTCGCCGCACCGCTCGTCCTCGCCAACGACTGGGTCCGCCTGGAGCCGCTGACGGCCGCACATGCGGCGGGGCTCCGCGCCGCGGCATCCGGTCTCGACCACGCCTGGTACACGAGCGTGCCGACGAGCGACGCCGCCGTCGATGCCGACATCGCGATGCGCGAGGGCCTTCATGCCGCCGGCGGCATGAATCCGTGGGTCGTCGTGCGCGAGAGCGACGGCGAGGTCGTCGGCGAAACGACGTTCTGCAACATCGACCAGGAGAACCGTCGAGTCGAGATCGGACACACCTGGCTCGGACTCTCCGCCCAGCGCAGCGCCGTGAACACGGCCGCGAAGCGCCTGCTGCTCGCCCACGCCTTCGAGACCTGCGATGCCGTCGCGGTCGAGCTGCGCACCCACTGGCACAATCGGCAGTCACGGGCCGCCATCGAGCGGCTCGGCGCGAAGCTCGACGGCGTGCTGCGCAGCCACCGCATCATGCCCGACGGCTCGCTGCGGGACACCGTGGTCTACTCGATCCTCGCGCACGAGTGGCCCGCGGTGCGGCGCGGGCTCGACGAGAGGCTCATCCGGGCCTGACGCGGGATCGGCGGATCAGCCGTCGATGACAGCGACGAGCTCGTCGAGGAACGACGGCAGACTCGTCGCGCGGCGCACGATGCGTTGCGCCGATTCGCGCTCGTTGAACACCTCGACGAACTGCTCGAAGACCGTCTGGAACGCCGCACGGTCGTTCTCCGAGAAGGCGACGAGCGCCACCACCTGCACGCGGGCGTCGCCCCACGGGATCGACGGGTCGGCGATGCCGACGGCGATCGCCGTGTGGGCCGCGGTCATCCCGATCGCGTGCGGCACCGCGAGCGCGTCGGTGAAGGCGGTCGACGACATCCCCTCGCGCGCGACCGCGCGCTCGAGGTAGGCGTCGTCGATGACGCCGGCGTCCCGCAGCAGCCCGCCGAGGAGGCGGATGGTGCCCTCCTCGCCGAGCGTCGGATCGATGCCGTGCACGAACGCGTCGGGGCGGAAGTAGCGCTCGAGCTCGGTGCGCAGCTTCGCGAGGCGACGCGTGCGTCGCGCTCGCACCGCGACGACCTGGATGCGGTCGACGTCGGCAGGCGTGAGGAAGGGCTGGATGCGCACGACGCGCTCGGGCTGCACCGGCGCTCCCGGAGGCGCGTCGATCGTCGTGAGCACGAGGTCGGTGTCGATGTCGGCCCAGTCGGGGTCGACGCGCGTCTCGACCCGCACGACCTCGATCGACTGGCCGAGCGAGCGGGCGACGCTCGAGCGCAGCAGCTCATGCAGCTCGTAGTACCCCGGGCAGATGATCGTCGCGGTGAGCCGTTCGTCCGATCGGCGGCTGCGCTCGAGCTGGCCGCCCACGTGCATCGCGATGTAGGCGATCTCGTCGTCGTGCAGCGGGATGTTCAGTCGCTGCGACAGCTCACTGGCGATGAAGACCGCGACCTCGAAGATCATCGGATAGGTCGACTTCAACGATCGGGTCAGCGGGTTGCGCGACCACGCCTTGTCCCGCGCCCGCAGCCGCAGGTTCTGCACATGGAGGGCGAGCCGCAGCACGAAGTCCTCGTCGTGGATCTCCACCAGGAACTCGGATGCCGCGGCCCCGACCGCCTCCCGCACGGCTCCCTCCACCTCGGGGTCGAGGGGCGCCCGCGTCTCGTCGGCGATGCCCGGCGCGACGACCCGCGTGAGCACGACGGAGGCGAGGTGGCGACTGTCGGCCGGCCCGAGGTCGACGCCGAGGTGCTCTCGGGCGAGCGTCTCGATCGCGTTCGCGACCCGCAGCTGCGCCGCGACCGGCTCGGGGAGCCCCGCCGCGTCGAGGCCGCGCTGGCGTGCGACACGGTCGGCCGCGATCGCGACGTGGGTGAGCACGTCGCTCATCCCGTACTCGTTGACGTAATAGCCGAAATCGACCAGCTGTGCCACGAGCGCCGCCTTGAACGGCGCGAGCGACGGGAGCACCGCGGACTGCTCGCCGAGCGCACGCCGGAGCGCCGCGGTGTCGTAGGCACCGGCATCCATCTCGTCATGGACGAGCCGGCTGAGCAGCCGCCGCTGCGCCATCTCAGTGCCGCGCAGGCGCACCTGTGCGCCCTGGCGGTCGAGGATGAGCTCTGTGCCGCCCAGCAGGCTGCGCACCCGCGCGAGATCGGACTCGACCGTCGCGGCGCTCACGAACATCTCGTCGGCGACGGCGTAGACGTCGAGGCCGTCGGGGGCGTCGAGCAGCCTCGTCACGAGGGTGTGGAGGCGATCGCGGGGCGACCCGCCGTCACCGGGAGAGGTCTGCAGGGCGGCGCCCGCCTCGACGCCGGCGCGGTAGCCCTGCGGCCCCGACTCGACAGCCTGGCCGCCGGAGACACGACCGTTCACGCTCGTGACATAGGAGCGCACCGACCGGGCCGTCACACCCAGCTGATCGGCGAGGGTCGCCGCCGTCACCCATCCGCCGTCGCGAAGGAGCAGGCCGAGAAGCCGGTCCTGCTTGGCACGCGTCACGTGATCCCTCCGATACGCCGATTCCCCTATTCCATCACGCGACCGCGACGTTTCCGCGGGGGGCGGAAACAGGTCTGGTTGCCCGCGCTCTCGGGGAATTCTCAAGATAGACCCAGGAGGCGGATCGATGAGGATCCTGGCGACGTGCGCCGCCGGTACGACCGGCACAGGCGAAGCACAGCAGCTGCGTCACGCAGCGCACGACGCGAGGGCACGCACCGAACCGTGGAGACGCACTCGAACCGTCACGTCGCTCGTGCCGGAACGGATGCCGCTCCCCGCTCCGAGACCGCACCATCCGTCCGTCGCACCCGGCCTCGCGCTGTGCGCGGACGGCCGCAACGAGAGAAGCACTATGACAGTCGCCACCCGCACCGTGCGCATCGGATCCGCCCACGGTCTGCACGCCCGCCCCGCGAAGCTCTTCGCCCAGGCGGCGAAGGACGCGGGGCTCCCCGTCACGATCGCGAAGGACGCCGGTGCGCCGGTCAACGCCGCGAGCATCCTCGGGGTGATCGCGCTCGGCATCGAGCAGGGCGACTACGTCACGCTCACCGCCGACGGCGAGGGCGCGGAGAACGTGCTCGACGACCTCGCCGACCTCCTCACGACCGACCACGACGCGGCCTGACCGGACGGAGCGCAGACATGAGCACCACGACCACCCTCCGCGGAGTCGGCATCGGCCTGGGCGTCGCCCAGGGTCCCGTCGCCCGTATGGCGGCGCCGCTCCCCGCTCCCGCCGACGCCCCCTCGACGCTCGGCTCCGATGCCGAGACCGCGCGCGTGCAGGAGGCCATCGGCGTCGTCGCCCGCGAGCTCGAGGCGCGCGGCGCCCAGGCGGGCGGCTCGGCCCGCGACGTGCTCGAGGCGCAGGCCATGATGGCCGAGGACCCCACGCTCGAGGCCGAGGTCGCCACACGCATCACCGCCGGTAAGACCGCGGAGTTCGCCGTCTACGACGCGTTCGCATCCTTCCGCGACCAGCTCACCGCGGTCGGCGGCTACCTCGGCGAGCGCGCCGCCGATCTCGACGACGTCGCCCAGCGCGTCATCGCGCGACTCCGGGGCGTCGCCGCCCCCGGGGTGCCCGAGCCCGGCCACCCCTACGTGCTCGTGGCCACCGACCTCGCCCCCGCCGACACCGCGCTCCTCGACCTCGACCAGGTGCTCGCGCTCGTCACGAGCGAGGGCGGCCCGACCTCCCACACCGCGATCCTCGCCCGCGAGAAGGGAATCGTCGCCGTCGTCGGCACCGCCGGCGCCCTCGACCTCGCCGACGGCGACACCGTGATCGTCGACGCCGCTGCGGGCGTGATCACCGTGTCGCCCTCGGAGGACGAGCGTGCGGCGGCTCAGCGCCGCGCGGACGCGCGGTCGGCCGCGGCATCCGCACCGCTCACCCCGGGTGCGCTCGCCGACGGCACCGCTGTGCCGCTGCTCGCCAACCTCGGCAGCCCGGACGGCGCCGCTGAGGCCGTGGCCCTCGGGGCGGAAGGCGTGGGGCTGTTCCGCACCGAGTTCCTCTTCCTGAGCTCGAACACCGCCCCCACGGTCGCCCAGCAGCGCACCTCGTACGAAAAGCTCTTCCGCGCGTTCGCCGGCAAGAAGGTCGTCGTGCGTGTGCTCGACGCCGGTGCCGACAAGCCGCTGCCGTTCCTCAACGACGCCCACGAGGAGAACCCGGCGCTGGGCCTGCGGGGCTTGCGCGCCCTCCGGGCCAGCGAGGACATCCTGCGCGAGCAGCTGACCGCCCTCGCGGAGGCCAATGCCGCGGCGGCCGCCGACGGCGAGGCCGCGGATCTGTGGGTCATGGCGCCGATGGTCGCGACCGTCGAGGAGACCGAATACTTCGTCGCCCTCGCCCGCGAGTACGACGTGAAGACCGCGGGAGTCATGGTCGAGGTGCCGTCGGCGGCCCTCCTCGCCGACAGGGTGCTCGCGCAGGCCGACTTCGCCTCGATCGGCACCAACGACCTCACGCAGTACACCCTTGCCGCGGACCGGCTCCTCGGCTCGGTCGCGTCGTTCCAGGACCCCTGGCACCCTGCGGTGCTCCGCCTCATCCAGTCGGTCGGCGCCGCGGGCGCAGCCCTCGGCAAGCCGGTCGGCATCTGCGGCGAGGCCGCCGCCGACCCGCTGCTGGCGGTCGTGCTCGTCGGCCTCGGCGCGACGTCCCTGTCCATGGCTCCCACGGCGCTCGCCGACGTGCGTCAGAGCCTGCTCTCCCACTCGCTCGACGACGCCCGACGCGTCGCCGAGGCAGCACTTGCCGCGAATGACGCGGCAACGGCGCGTGCGGCCGCCCGGGCCGCCGCTTCCTAGAAAAGGAAAGAAACATGACAACGACGGCAACGTCGCCCGCGCTGTCGGGAGGTAAGAAGGCCCAGATCGCCGTGCAGCGATTCGGTACCTTCCTCTCCGGCATGATCATGCCGAACATCGCGGCCTTCATCGCGTGGGGCTTCATCACGGCACTGTTCATCGCCACCGGCTGGCTCGGCTTCTGGCACCCGGTCGCCGACATCCTCGGCGGCTTCGGTGACGCGAGCCAGATCAACTGGGCTCACGCCATGACCGCGCTCTCGCAGACGAAGGACGGCAACGTCATCCCCGTGTTCGTCGGCCTCGTGGGCCCGATGATCACCTACCTCCTCCCGCTCCTCATCGCGAACACCGGTGGCCGCATGGTCTACGGCGAGCGCGGTGGTGTGGTCGCCGCCATCGCGACCGTCGGTGTCATCGTCGGCACGACGATCCCGATGTTCCTCGGCGCCATGGTCATGGGCCCGCTGGCGGCGCTGCTGACCAAGTGGATGGACCGCATCTGGGAAGGCAAGATCAAGGCGGGCTTCGAGATGCTCGTCAACAACTTCTCGGCCGGCATCCTCGGCATGCTGCTCGCGATCGTCGGCTTCTTCGGGTTCGGCCCGATCATGACCGCCGTCTCGAACGCCCTGGGCGCCGTCGTGGACTTCCTGGTCTCCGCGGGCCTGCTCCCGCTGCTGTCGATCCTGGTCGAGCCCGCCAAGGTGCTGTTCCTGAACAACGCCGTCAACCACGGTGTGTTCACCCCGATCGGCACCCAGCAGGCCCTCGAGACCGGCCGTTCGATCCTGTTCCTCGTCGAGGCGAACCCCGGCCCCGGCCTCGGAATCCTGGTCGCCTTCGCGTTCTTCGGTGTGGGCGCCGCCCGCGCTTCCGCCCCCGGCGCGATCGTCATCCAGTTCCTCGGTGGCATCCACGAGATCTACTTCCCGTACGTGCTCATGAAGCCGATCATCATCGTCGCGGCCATCGCCGGCGGCATGACCGGTGTGGCGACCAACGCGGTGTTCGGTTCCGGCCTTCGCGCTCCCGCATCGCCCGGATCGATCTTCGCGGTGCTGTTGCAGACCTCCGGCGACAGCAACTTCGGTCCCGGTTGGGGCTACGTGGGCGTCATCCTGTCGGTGATCCTCGCCGCAACGGTCTCGTTCCTGCTCTCCTCGCTGTTCCTCCTGCGCACGCGCAAGCGTGACCTCGAGCTCGGCGAGTCGGGCGACCTCAGCGCCGCGATCTCTGCGACCGAGGCCAACAAGGGCAAGTCCTCGAGCACCCTCGCGGGCCTGCGCACCTCGTCGGAGGCCGGCACCACCGCCGTCGCCACCAAGCCGATCTCCACGATCGTGTTCGCCTGCGACGCCGGAATGGGGTCGTCCGCCATGGGTGCGAGCGTGTTGCGCAACAAGATCAAGAAGGCCGGTATCGAGGGCGTCACGGTGACCAACCAGGCCATCGCCAACCTCGACGGGTCGGCCGACCTGGTCGTCACGCAGAACCAGCTCACCGACCGCGCCCGGTCGGCGTCGCCGAACTCGCTCCACGTGTCGGTCGACAACTTCATGAACTCGCCGCGATACGACGAGGTCGTCGACCTCGTGGCCTCGCAGCACCAGGATGGTGCACAGGGTTGAGTTCGTCGCGGGGCGGGCGGAGCGATCCGCCCGCCCCGCACTCTTTGTGGAAGGAAGAAACATGACCGGAGAGATCCTGACCCTCGGACAGGTGCGCATCCACGCGGGTGCCGCCACGCGCCTCGAGGCGCAGCGGGAGGCCGCCGACATCCTCGAGGCCGCGGGCGCCGTCACCGGCGCCTACTACGACGCGATGCTCGCCCGCGAGGCGACAGTGTCGACCTACATGGGCAATGAGCTGGCGATCCCGCACGGCACCAACGAGGCCAAGAGCGAGATCCTCGCCTCGGCCCTGTCGGTCGTGCGCTACGACGGCGGCGTCGACTGGGACGGGGAGCCGGTGACGTTCGTGATCGGCATCGCCGGTCGCGGCGATGAGCACCTCGAGATCCTCTCCCAGATCGCGATCCTGTTCTCCGACGAGGACGAGGTCGCAGCCCTCAAGGCCGCCGCGACGCCCGAGGAGCTCTTCGCCCGCCTTGCCACGGTGAACGCCTGATGAAGGCCGTCCATTTCGGCGCCGGCAACATCGGTCGCGGCTTCGTGGGCCTGCTGCTGCACGAGGGCGGCTACGAGGTCGTGTTCTCGGATGTCGCAGCCCCCCTCGTCGACGCGATCAACGCCGAGACGAGCTACACCGTGCACGCCGTCGGAGACGGCGGCGGTGACACCGTCGTGACCGGCTTCCGCGCAGTCAACAGCCAGCTGGACCCGCAGGCGGTCGTCGACGAGCTCGCGACCGCGGATGTCGCCACCACAGCGGTCGGTCCCAACATCCTGCGCTTCATCGCCCCGGTAATCTACGCCGGGCTCGTGGCGCGCTCTGCCGAGCTGCCTCCCCTCGCCGTCATGGCGTGCGAGAACGCGATCCGCGCGACCGACACCCTGCGCGACGAGATCGCCGCCCTCGCCGGCGCCGACTGGCCTGCGGTCGCGGCTAAAGCCGTGTTCGCGAACACCGCGGTAGACCGCATCGTGCCCGGGCAGCCCGAGGGCCAGCACGGGGTGGATGTCACGGTGGAGCCGTTCTTCGAGTGGGCGATCGAGCAGGGTCCGTTCGCGGGAACACTGCCGTCGATCCCCGGTGCGCACTTCGTCGACGACCTCACGCCGTACATCGAGCGCAAGCTCTTCACGGTGAACACGGGGCACGCCTCGACCGCCTACTTCGGCGCCCGCGCCGGCATCGAGCGCATCTCCGACGCCCTCGCCGATCCCGAGATCCTCGCGGCGGTGCGCTCGACGCTCGAGGAGACGTCGGCGGTGCTCATCGCCCGTCACGGCTTCACGGCCGAGGAGCTCGCCGATTACCGCGCGACGATCCTGCGCCGGTTCCAGAACCCCGAGCTTCCCGACACCGTATGGCGTGTGGGTCGTCAGCCGCTGCGCAAGCTCTCCCGCCACGAGCGGTTCGTCGGCCCGGCGGCCGACGCCGCCGAACGGGGCCTGTCGGTCGCGGCGCTCCTCGGCACCGTCGGCGCCGCGCTCGCCTTCGAGACCGCCGACGACCCGGAAGCCGTCGAGCTGCAGGAGCTGCTGCGCACGACCGAGACCACGGCGCTCGTCACCCGCGTCACGGGCATCGAGGCGGGGCATCCGCTCTACAACGGCCTCGTAGCCGCCGTCACGACCCGGCAGGCAGACCTGGCCTGACCGAACCGACCGAGGGCGGCGCCGCGAACCCGATCGTGGTGCCGCCCTCGACCATGTCGGGGCTCAGCGGTCGAAGCCCTCGGAGATGAGGTCGATGAGCTCCTCGCGCTCCTCCACCGGCAGGAACGCGCCGCCCGCGGCGTTGAGCTGGAAGCTCTCGAGGTCGTCGAGGTCGTACTCGAACGTCTCAGCGAGCAGGGCCAGCTCGCGGGTGAGGGACGTACGGCTCATCGTGCGGTTGTCGACGTTCACCGTCACCGCGAAGCCGAGCTGGTAGAGCAGGTCGAAGGGGTGGTCCTCGAGCTCGCTGCCCCACGCCGCGAACGCGCCGGTGTGCACGTTCGAGGTCGGCGAGAGCTCGAGCGGGATCTCCCGGTCGCGCACCCAGCGCGCCAGGTCGCCGAATTCGACGAGCACCTGCTCGCCCTTGCGCGAGACGACGTCGAGGTCCTCGGCGATGCGCACGCCGTGTCCGAGCCGCAGCGCGCGACCGTCGACGAGGGCGGAGCGGATCGACTCCAGGCCGGCGGCCTCGCCGGCGTGCACCGTGACGGGGAAGAACTCGCCCGCCAGGTACTCGAACGCCTCGCGGTGCCGAGACGGCAGGAAGCCGTCCTCGGGCCCGGCGATGTCGAAGCCGACCGCACCCGCCTCACGGAACGCGACCGCGAGCTTCGCGATCTCCAGCGACCGGTCGTTCTGGCGCATCGCGGTGATGAGCTGTCCGACGCGGATGTCGTGGCCTGCCTCCGCCGCGTCGTCCTCGCCCTGCTCGATGCCCTCCTGCACGGCCTCGACGGCCTCTTCGAGCGTCAGCCCACCGCGCAGGTGCTGCTCGGGCGCCCAGCGCACCTCCGCGTACACGACGCCGTCGTCGACGAGGTCCTCGACGAACTCACGGGCGACGCGGGTCAGCTGGTCGCGGGTCTGCATGACCCCGGTCGTCAGCTCGAAGCGCTGCAGGTACTCGACGAGCGAGCGATCGGGCCGCACCGCCGAGAACCACTCCGCGAGCTCGTCGGCGTCCCCGGTGGGCAGGGCGATGCCCGCCTCCTCGGCGAGCTCGATCACCGTGTCGGGGCGCACCCCGCCGTCGAGGTGGTCGTGCAGCGACACCTTCGGAAGGGACCGGATCGACACGCCCTCGAGGCGGGCGTCGTCGTGCTGGTCGATAGGCATCGGGTCTCCTTCTGATCGGATGTCGCGGCTCCCCCACCGATCATTCTGACGGGTCAGGCGGAGATCCGCTCCCTCACGATCGCCGCGCGGGCCGGCGCAGCATCCGAGATCTCGTAGGCGCCGTCGAGAGCGGCGAGCGCGCGCTCGAAACGGGCGTCGTCGTCGGCCGACAGGGTGAAGAGCGGGTCGCCGGCGCGCACGGCGTCGCCCGGCTTGGCGTGCAGGTCGATGCCGGCCGCGTGGATCACCGGATCCTCGGCGCGGGCGCGTCCGGCTCCCAGGCGCCACGCGGCGATTCCGAACGGCAGGGCATCCAGCCGAGACACCACCCCGTCGCGCGCGGCGGTGACGGTGTGCGTCTCGCGGGCGACCGGCAGGGATGCGTCGGGGTCGCCGCCCTGCGCGACGATCATGCGCCGCCAGGCGTCCATCGCGGCGCCGCCGGCGAGCGCGCCCTCGACGTCGGCGTCGGGCAGCCCGGCGAGCGCGAGCATCTCCCGGGCGAGGGCGATCGTGAGCTCGACGACGTCGGCGGGACCGCCGCCGGCGAGCACCTCGACCGACTCGCGCACCTCGTTGGCGTTGCCGATGGCGAGGCCGAGGGGCGTGTTCATGTCGGTGAGGAGCGCCGTGGTCGCCACCCCGGAGTCGGTGCCGAGGGCGACCATCGTGCGGGCGAGCTCGCGCGCACGATCGATGTCCTGCATGAACGCGCCCGAGCCGAACTTCACGTCGAGTACGAGGGCGGCCGTGCCCTCGGCGATCTTCTTCGACATGATGCTCGAGGCGATCAGCGGGATGGCCTCGACGGTGCCGGTCACGTCGCGTAGCGCGTAGAGCTTCTTGTCGGCGGGGGCGAGCCCGGAGCCGGCGGCGCAGATGACAGCGCCGACGCCGGCGAGCTGCGCGGTGAGCTCCTCGTTCGACAGCGCCGCGCGCCACCCGGGGATCGACTCGAGCTTGTCGAGCGTGCCGCCCGTGTGCCCGAGCCCACGGCCCGAGAGCTGGGGCACGGCGACGCCGAACGAGGCGACGAGAGGAGCCAGCGGCAGGGTGATCTTGTCGCCCACCCCGCCCGTGGAGTGCTTGTCGACGGTGGTCTTGCCGAGGCCGTCGAAGCTCATCCGCTCCCCCGACGCGATCATCGCGTCGGTCATCACACGGATCTCGTCGCGCTCCATGCCGCGCAGCAGCACCGCCATCGCGAACGACGCCATCTGGGCGTCGGACACGTAGCCGCGCGTGTATGCGTCGACCATCCAGCGCAGCGCGTCCTCGGGCACGGCGCCGCCGTCACGCTTCGTGCGGATCACGTCGACCGCGTCGAACGGCTCCACGCTCACTGGGCGTACTCCTCGAGCTCGCGGGGACCGAAGGCATCCGGAAGCACCTGCTCGATCGTGCGGACACCCGACACGGTCTCGAGCAGCATCCCGGGCGCCGAGAACTCGAACAGCAGCTGGCGGCAGCGCCCGCACGGCATGAGCGTCGCGCCGTGACCGTCGACGCAGGTGAACGCCACCAGTCGTCCGCCGCCGGTCATGTTCAGGTTCGAGACCAGACCGCACTCTGCACACAGGCCCACGCCGTATGACGCGTTCTCCACGTTGCATCCCGACACGATGCGACCGTCGTCGGTGAGGGCCGCCGCCCCCACGGGGAAGTTCGAGTACGGCGCATACGCGCGGCGCATCGCGTCGTTCGCGGCGACGCGCAGGGCGTCCCAGTCGATGTCGGGCATGGCTGACCTCCGTGGTGTCGGGTGCGAGGGGTGATGAACCGGATGCCGCGGGTCGCGGCATCCGCTCATCAGCCCTTGATGTACGGCTTGCCGGCAGCCGCAGGCCCCCGGATCTGACCGGCGAAACCGGCGACCGCGAGGATCGTGACGACGTAGGGCAGCATGAGCATGAACTCGCTGGGAATCGGGGTCTTCAGCACGGTGAGCAGATTCTGCAGGTTGGTGGCGAAGCCGAACAGCAGCCCCGCGAGCGCGGCGCGCACCGGGTCCCAGCGTCCGAAGATCACCGCGGCGAGGGCGATGAAGCCGAGGCCGGCGGTCATCTCCTTCGTGAAGTGCGGCACCGAGACGAGCGTGAAGTAGGCGCCTCCGATACCGGCGATCGCACCCGCCAGCGAGACGTTCCAGAAGCGCAGCGTGTTGACCCTGATGCCGACCGTGTCGGCCGCCTGCGGGTGCTCACCGACCGCTCGCAGGCGCAGGCCCCAGCGCGTGCGGTACAGACCCCATGCGACGAGGATCACGGCCGCGTACATGAGGTAGACGATGAACGGCTGATCGAACAGCACCGGACCGAGCACCGGGATGTCGCCGAGCACCGGGATCTTCCACCGCGAGAACGTCACGGGACTGTTCAGTGCCGCTTCGTTGTTCGCGAGCACGACGCCGTAGAGGAAGCTCGTCAGACCCGTGACCAGCACGTTGAGCACGACGCCGACGATGACCTGGTCGACGAGGTACTTGATGCTGAAGGCGGCCAGCACGAACGACACCAGCACACCACCCACCATGGCGCCCAGGAGCCCGATGAAGGGGTTCTGCGTGATGCTGCCGATGACGGCCGCCGCGAACGCGCCGAGCAGGAACTGCCCTTCGATCGCGACGTTCACGACGCCGACCCGTTCGCCGATCACGCCGCCGAGGGCGCCGAACACGAGCGGCACCGAGAGCGACATCGCACCGAAGAGCAGGCCCGTGACGGGAACGAGACCGCCCGCGGCCGACCAGGTGAGGAAGGCGAACACGGCCAGGATCGCGTAGACGATCGGCACGGCCAGGTTCGATCGGCGGTAGGCCGCGGCATCCAGCCACGTCCAGACCGTGAGGAGCGCGAGGATCGCCACCGTGATCCACGCCGTCGGCGCCGACGGTACGGCGACATCGCCGAGGGCGATGACCGCTGCGTCGTCGCTCAGCCGGAAGACGCTCTGCCCGTCGCGCGGCGCGAACAGGAACAGGGCGGCGAGACCGACCGTGACGATCGTGAGGGTGACCGGGAGCTTGATACGGCGTACCCGCACCACAAGGTGGGGCACCGCGGATGCCGCGAGGGTTGCGACGCTCATCGAGCCACCGCCTTCTTCGCCAGGCGGGCTTTCGCCCGCGCGGAACGCTCGGCCTCGTCCTTCGGGAGGAAGAAGATCGTGCGCACGAGCGGCGGCGCCGCGATGAACAGGACGATGAGCGACTGCACGACGAGCACGATGTCGACGGGGATGCCCTCGCTCGCCTGCATGGTGAACGATCCGGACTTGAGCGCACCGAACAGGATGCCGGCGGCGAAAGTGCCCCACGCCGAGCTGCGCCCCAGCAGCGCGACGGTGATCGCATCGAAACCGATGCCGGCGTCGATGCCGCCGTCGAACCCGCTCGTGACCGTTCCCATGATCTGGTTCATGCCGGCAAGTCCCGCCAGCGCGCCCGCGAACAGCATCGCGTAGACGTAGACGCGCTTGACGTTGATGCCCGCAGCGCGGGCTGCGTGAGGGTTCTCGCCGACGGCCCGCATGCGGAAGCCGAGGCTCGAGCGCTCGATGAGCCACCACACGAAGATCGTCGCGATGATGACCACCACGAAGCCCCAGTCGAGGCGCGGG